>JAQXRJ010000090.1 GCA_029218465.1 bacterium
CGTGAGACAGTTCGGTCCCTATCCGTCGTGGGCGTAGGAAAATTGAGGAGAGCTATCCTTAGTACGAGAGGACCGGGATGGACCTACCTCTGGTGTATCTGTTGTCACGCCAGTGGCAGCGCAGAGTAGCTATGTAGGGAATGGATAACCGCTGAAAGCATCTAAGCGGGAAGCCAACTTCAAGATGAGTTTTCCCATTTTTATAAAGTAAGATCCCAGAAAGACTATCTGGTTGATAGGCTGGAGATGGAAGCATAGTGATATGTTGAGTTGACCAGTACTAATAGATCGAGGATTTAATCATATTTGTTAATTTGGTTAGATTTATCATATTATCTCAGTTTTCAGAGAATTATTTCTCTATTATTTCATTGGTGATTATAATTGAGAGGATACACCTGTTCCCATCCCGAACACAGAAGTTAAGCTCTCAGATGCCGAAGATAGTGTATGCGAAAATAGGTCATTGCCAATGATTTTTTTTTATGTTTATATATTATTAATTTAGTATTGTATAACATATTTTTTTTTTGTTATAATGTAAGTGGTGATTGAAATGAATAATAAAATAACAACGTACAGTGAACATGAAACTATAGAAGTAGCACAAAATTTAGAATCAGAAAAATTTCCAAATATGGTAATTTGCTTAGAAGGTGATTTAGGTAGTGGAAAGACTGTTTTTACAAAAGGTTTTGCACAGGCATTGGGAATAGAAGAAAATGTTACTTCACCTACTTTTAATATTATAAAGGAGTATACAAGCGGTGAAATGCCTTTATATCACATGGATGTTTATAGGCTAGATGGTAATATTTCTGATATTGGTTTAGAAGACTACTATAACAAAAATGGCATTACAATAATTGAATGGTCTGATTTAATAAAGGAATTTCTTCCTGAAGAACGATTAGACATAAAAATTAAAGTAATAGATGAGGATACGAGAACTTTAACTTTTATTCCACATGGTTCTGCATATGAAGATATTTGTGAGGCTGTGTTATGAAAGTATTATATCTAGACACGTCGTCTAGCTTTTTATATTGTGCACTAATAGAGGATGAGAAAACAATTTTTCAAATTACAAAAAGATTTGACAAAGATTTATCAAAATACACTATATCAAATATAAAAGAAAAGTTCGAGGAAAAAAATATATCCACAGATTCTGTTGAAAAAATAATTGTTGTAAATGGTCCAGGTTCTTTTACTGGAATAAGAATTGGAATTACAATTTGTAAGACTTTTGCATGGGCTAAAAAAATACCAATAACAACTATATCTTCTTTAAAAGCTATGGCATTATCAACACAAAATAAATCAAAATATATAATACCAATTATAGATGCAAGAAGAGGATATGTTTATGCAGCAATCTATAATAATGAATCAGAAATTATTTTAGAAGAACAATATTGTTCATTAGAATCATTGCTTAATTATATAAATTTTAATATAGGTAATAATTATACTATAATTACAAATGATGTATTTAACTTTAAAACTGAACAGTATATACCTAATTATAAAAAAATTATAATTGAAAATATTAACTTAGCACCAGTTGATCCTCATCAAATAAATGCAAATTATCTTAAGAAAACAGAAGCAGAGGAAAAATATGATATTAATTGCTAATAGTATTGAATTTGACAATGAAATGGATAAAGACGAACTGAACAAGATAAATGATAGTTTAAATAATAATCCGTTTTTTAAGTGTTTAGTATTCAAAGAAAATAATGAGACATATGGATATTTATGCTTTGAGGATATAATTGATAGAATAGAAATAGATTACCTTTTTGTTAAAAAATCAAAAAGAAACATGGGAATTGGAACAAAATTAATTCAAAAAATTATTGAGTATTCAATAAATAATAATTATAAAAATATTTCATTAGAAGTAAAAAAAAATAATAAAGCTGCCATATATTTATATGAAAAATTTAATTTTAAAAAAGTAGCAATTAGAAAAAATTATTATGGTAATATTGATGCAGTTTTAATGGTAAGGGAAGTGTAACGATGAAGAATGTATACATTTTAGGAATAGAATCAAGTTGTGATGAAACAGCATGCTCAATTGTAAAAAACGGTAGTGAGATTATTTCAAATGTGGTCAACTCTCAAATTTTAATACATACAAAATATGGTGGTGTCGTACCAGAAATCGCAAGTAGAAAACATATTGAAAGTATTACCGTAGTAATTGAAGAATGCTTAAATCAAGCAAATATGACAATTGATGAAATAGATGCTATTGCAGTTACATATGGTCCGGGATTAATGGGTTCATTACTTGTAGGCCTAGAGGCAGCCAAGACATTATCATTTATATATAATAAACCGCTAATTCCAGTTCACCATATAGCTGGACATATATATGCTAACAACTTAGTAAAAGAAATAAAATATCCAGCATTATGTCTTGTTATTAGTGGAGGTCATACTGAACTTGTTTTAATCGAGGAAGAGTATAAATTTAAAATCTTAGGAACTACTTTAGATGATGCAGTTGGAGAATGCTATGACAAAATCGCAAGAGTATTAGATATACCATATCCTGGTGGACCTATAATTGATGAAATGTCAAAAAAAGGTAATGATACTTATAAATTACCTATGCCTTTAAATGATGATAGTTATAATTTTAGTTTTAGTGGCTTAAAAAGTGCTTTTATTAATTTAGTTCATAATGAAACACAACGGGGAAATAAAATAAGAAAAAAAGATTTAGCCTGTTCCTTTCAAAATGTTGTATCAAATATTTTAGCAAAAAAAAGCTTAAAAGCAATTAAAGAATACAACGTTAAGTATTTTATAGCTGCGGGCGGTGTCGCTGCAAACCATGAAATAAGAAGAAAACTAAAACAAATCTGTGAAAATAACAATATTGAATATTCATTTCCCGATATTTCATATTGTACAGATAATGCTGCAATGATTGCTGCTGCAGGATATTTTGCATTTAAAAAAGGAACAGTTTCAAATTTGAATATTAATGCTATGTCTTCAATTCCTCTAGAATAAAATATTCGTTTTGATAATAATTATCAATAAAAAAAAGAAGAATATATTAAAAAAATATTTGAAAGATATAAAATAGTTAAATTAATTGTATTATTTAATGTATTAGATAATAAATATATTAAAATAAGTAATTATATATAGAATTAATTTATATAGAAATAGGATAAAAAATAAATTGAACTTATTTCTTTTTTTTGTGCTTTCTTTTTTAAAATTAATCTTAAATTTTATAAGTAATAATATTTAATGAAAAAAATTACTTTTATATTTACAATTAAATATATCTATGATATATTTCGATGTCGAGGGATATCAAATGAAAGTTTATGCAAAGGTAAAGATTAAAAATTATGATTTAGAAGAGGAATATGAGGGAAAAGGTATATTAAATAAAAATAAAAATATACTAATTTATAAGGATAATAAAAAAAATATAAATATTATTGACATGGAAAAAAATATAATAAATAGAAAAAAAAATAATCAAGAAATAGAATTAAACTTTTCTGATGAAAAAAAATCATATTGCAGGATAGTTTTAAATAGCAAAATGGAAAACATATTTGAAATAAAACTTAGAAATATCATAAAAAATAAGAACAACTATAAAATTATATATAGTGTATATAATGATGATTTAGTTGAATTTGAAATAGAATTAAAAAAAGCATAAAAAAATATTGATTTTATATACAAATAATGATATAAAAGTATATAGCTTGCATCTATTATCAAAAATAAAATATTATCATACAATATTAACCGTAGGAGGATGTTTATGAGCATTAGAAACATGGATAGGGATGAATTAGAATTATTATCTTATAAAGATATAACATATTTATTACTAGAGGATGATGAAAAGCAAACAACACCAGAATTATTTAGAAAAATTGTTGAACTTCTTGAATTGCCTAGTTCGGTATATGAATCAAAGATTGGTGATTTTTACATGATGCTTATGACTGATAAAAGATTTATATTATTAGATGATGGAAAATGGGATTTAAGAGATAGACATACATCTGATATAATAAATAATATTGATGTTTATGATGATTCAGAGGAAGAGGACACAGGAAATAAAAACAAAGAAGATTCAGATTTATATGAAGATGATATTGATATGCAAGAATATGATGATGATGATTCTAATGATGATTATAAAGATTTAGTAATTGTTGACGAGGATGAATTAGACTTAGAAGAGTAATATTTTCAAAGTCTTTTTTGATAATTTATTGATGACTATGATATAATTGATACGGAAGGAATGATGTGTATGAACGAAAGACTTGATGCAATAGAAAAAAGATATAATGATTTAAATGAGGAATTATTAAAACCAGATGTTCTATCAAATATAAAAAAAACAAGAGAAATATCGAAGGAGATTTCAGATTTAGAAACAATAGTTAATACATATAAAGAATATAGGAAAAAAATATCTGATATATCAGAGGCAAAAGAAGTATCAAAAGACCCTGAAATGTATGAATTCGCAAAAGAAGAGTTATCTAAACTTGAAGCTGAAAAAAATGTGCTAGAAAATAAACTAAAAGTTTTATTGATTCCAAAAGATCCAAATGATGGAAAAAATGTCATTGTTGAAATTAGAGGTGCAGCAGGTGGAGATGAAGCAAATATTTTTGCTGGTGATCTTTACCGAATGTATACAAAATATTCTGAAAAACAAGGTTGGAAAATAGAAGTAACTTCTGAAGAGCAATCAGAAGGTGGTGGATTTTCGCAAATTTGTTTCATGGTTAAAGGTAATAATGTATATTCAAAATTAAAATATGAAAGTGGTGCGCATAGAGTTCAAAGAGTTCCAGTAACTGAAACGCAAGGACGCGTACATACATCAACTGCAACTGTTTTAGTGATGCCAGAAGCAGAAGAATTTGATTTTGAATTAGATATGAATGAAGTTAGAATTGATATAACAAGATCATCCGGTTGTGGAGGTCAAGGTGTTAATACGACGGATTCTGCAGTACGAGCAACACATATACCCACTGGAATAATTGTTTATTGTCAAGTTGGTAGAAGTCAAATACAAAACAGGGAAATGGCACTTAACACACTAAAAACTAGACTATATAATCTAAAACTTCAAGAAAAAGAGGAAAAAGAGGGAGCAGAAAGAAGAAGTAAGATTGGAACTGGTGACAGATCTGAAAAAATAAGAACATATAATTATCCTCAGAACAGAGTTACAGATCATAGAATTGGATTTACATTAATGCAATTGGATAGAGTTATGGAAGGAGACTTAGAACCAGTAATAGAGGCACTAATAACAGAAGATCAAAAAAGAAAATTAGAGGAAGAATAATGACAATTGAAGAATTAATAATATATGGAAAGAAGTATCTATCAAGTATTAATGTTAAAATATTGCTAAGTTGTGTAACTGGGTATGATACGTTAGATTTGTATAATCATTTAGATGAGAAAATAACTGAGAAAAAAATTGACTTATTTAAAAAATATATAAATATGGTATTAAATAAATATCCTGTTCAGTATATTACTAAGAATGTTAACTTTTATGGCTTTGATTATTATGTAGATGAAAGAGTTTTAATACCTAGATTTGATACTGAACAGCTAATTTATTATATATCAAAATATATAAAAAAGTATTTTAGTGGGCAAGCAAAATTAATTGATTTAGGTTGTGGCAGTGGAGTAATTGGCATAACTCTATCTAAGTTATTTCCATATCTTGATGTTACTTGCTTAGATATTAGTGATGACGCCTTAAAAGTTACACAAATAAACGCTTCAAATCTTAATGCAAATATAAAAATTACAAAAGGAGATATGTTAAAAGGCGTTAACGAAAAATATGATATAATTGTAAGCAATCCTCCATATATTTCAATGACTGAACAGATTGATGATATTGTAAAATATAATGAACCTAAAATAGCACTATATGGTGGTCAAGATGGTTTATTATTTTATAGAAATATATTATGCGATATAAAAAAAAATATAAATAATAAATTTATTATTGCATTTGAAATTGGATATCAACAAAAAAAGTCTATAGAAAAAATATGTAATCATTATCTAAATAATGTTAAGATTGAATGCTATAAAGACCTTGGCGGTAGGGATAGAGTTTTAATAATTACAAATATAATGGAATAAATAATTAAAAATATAATCATAATTAAATAGGTGATAGATAATATGAAAAAAATTATTTTGATTATATTTTTTTTAATTATATTTTTAATTGTTGTTAAAAACAATACATACGAACAGATAATAATACCAAATGAATCCATTAGAATAAGGGTTATAGCAAATAGTGATTCAATAGAAGATCAAAATTTAAAAAAAAGGGTAAAATCATCTATTGAAAAAGGATTATCAACCCTATTAAAAGATTCAAAAAATATTGAAGAAGTAAGATCAATATTAAAAGAAAATTTAACCAATATAGAATACACAGTTGAGGAAGAGCTAAATAAAAATGCTGAAAAAAAAATTGAATATGAAGTTAACTATGGTTATAATTATTTTCCACAAAAAGTGTATAAAGGAATTAATTATGAAGAAGGATATTATGAATCAATTGTTATAAAATTAGGAAAAGCACAGGGTGAAAATTGGTGGTGTGTATTATTTCCTCCTTTATGTTTAATAGAAGATAATGAAAAAATAGAAGATGTAGAATATAAATCATATATAAAAGAAATAATTGATAAATATTTTTAGAATTATTTTTTTCTTAATATAGTATTATTAAGATGGTGAGACTATGATTAATTATTTAACATTATTTTTTATAGCAATAGGATTGAGTATGGATACTTTTTCATTATCAATAATATATGGAACAATTGGAATTGAAAAGAAAAAATCTATTTTTTTGAGTTTAATTGTAGGAATGTTTCACTTTTTTATGCCATTAATTGGTAATTTTATAGGATATAGTTTTATTGATAAATTGCCAATAAGTTCGAATTTTATTGTTGGAATAATTTTTATTATGATAGGATTACAAATGATGGCTCAAAAAGAAGAAATTTTGAATCTTCAAAAAATAAGTGCATTTTTTATTTTTGGATTTACAGTTAGTATGGATAGTTTTTCGGTAGGAATAGGTATATCTGCAATTACAGACTATATTTTAAGTGCATTTTTTATTTTTGCTATAATAAGTTTTTTATTCACTTTAATTGGCTTATTCTTTGGAAAATATTTAAATAATATACTTGGAAAAATGTCTACTAAATTAGGTGGAATAATATTATTAACTTTAGGAATAATCTATATTCTTTAATTTATTGACTATACATTAAATAGTTGATAAAATTAAATTAATTAGAAAATATAGGCAATCATTTAAATATTTATAATAAAATATAGTGTAGTGGAGGTAGTATGAAAGCATTAAAAATACAGGGTGGAAAAAAACTAAATGGTACTATTAGAATTAGTGGAGCTAAAAATAGTTCTGTTGCATTAATTCCAGCAGCAATTTTGTCTGATGATTCTGTAGTAATTTGTAACGTTCCAGAAATAACTGATACTGATGCGCTAAGTGATATTCTTGATTATTTAGGTGCAGATGTAAAAAGGGCAAGCGAAAGTATAATAATAGATTCTAAGTCTGTTATAAATAAAAAAATAACTGTTGAATTATCTAAAAAATTACGTGCATCATATTATTTCATGGGAGCTTTGTTAGGAAGATTTAAACACGTGGAAATGTCTTTTCCTGGGGGATGTTCAATTGGTTCAAGACCTATAAATTTGCATCTAAAAGGTTTTGAAGCATTAGGAGCAAAAATAACTGAAAAAGATGATTATTATATAGTGGATGCCGAAGAATTAAGAGGAGCAAACATTTATTTAGATATAGCATCAGTTGGCGCAACAATTAATATTATGTTGGCTGCTGTAAAAGCAAAAGGAATAACAATAATAGATAATGCGGCTAAGGAGCCAGAAATTGTTAATGTTGCTACATTTTTAAATAATATGGGTGCAAAGATAAGTGGAGCTGGCACAAGCGAAATAAGAATTACTGGTGTAAATAAATTGAGTGGATGCTTTCATGAAGTAATACCAGATAGAATTGAAGCGGGTACATATGCTATTATAGCTGCATTATGTGGACAAAAAATAAAGATTGATAATATAATACCAGAACACCTTGAAGCATTAACTTCTAAATTTAAAGATATGAGTGTAAATATTGAAATTGGAAGTGACTATTTTCTAATATCTGAAAAAGATAATTATAAATCAACAAATATAAAGACACTTGTTTTTCCAGGATTTCCTACTGATTTGCAACAACCATTCACGGTTTTATTAACTCAGGCAAATGGAAAGTCAATTGTTGAAGAAACAATATGGGAAAATAGATTTATGCATATTGATGAGTTAAATAAAATGGGTGCAAATATTAAAGTTAATGGAACAAAAGCAATAATAATTGGAAAAACATCTTTGCATTCAGAAGAAGTTATTGCAACTGATTTAAGAGCAGGTGCAGCATTAGTATGTGCAGCATTAATTTCTCAAGGAACAACAATAATAAAAAATGCTGAACATATATTGAGAGGGTATGAAGATATTGTCGGAAAATTGACAGATGTAGGTGCTAAAATTGAAATAATTGAAATATAATAAAATAGTTATAAGTAATAACTATTTTTTTAGGTGATTTAATGAAAAAAATGATAATATATGTTTTAATTATGTTTTCAATCTATATAATATATAATGTTACTTATCAAAAAAAAATAAATTATGTTGCTCTAGGCGATGAACTATCACTAGGTGTTAATCCATATAATGCTATTGACTATGGATATACTGATTATCTTGTATCTTATTTCGAACAAAAAAAAATTCTAGGAGAATATAGCAATTATTCAAATAGAAATTATAAAATCGATAACATATTATTTGATATAGATAATAATACAAAAAAAGATAATACTCATAATTTAAAAAAAGAATTAAGAGAATCTGATTTGGTTACTTTATCAGTAGGATTAAATGACATATATGGAAACTATGAGCCAGTCAATATTTTAGTTAATTATAAAGATATGATTACATTAAAGAAAAAAATAATAAATGCAACTAAAAAAATGGATGAACTATTAAAAAAAATAAAAAAATATGCAAAAGGAAAAATAATTGTAATTGGTTTTTATTCTCCATTTAATTGTGAAAGTGACGAAATAACAGATTATATTAATACTGAATATGAAAAAATATGCAATAACAACGAAGTTGATTTTATTAAATTATCTGATATAAATAATAATAAAAGTAGTTTTTTAAATAATTCAAAAACAATTTATCCAACAACTATTGGCTATAAGAAAATTTGTAATGAAATTATTAACATTATTGAAAAATAAATCAAAACTTTGCTTTACTGTTTAAAAATTAAAATATTAAAAAATCTATTATATAGAATTTCTTTGAATAAAAAAATAACAAATTATTATTGAATAAAAAAATAACAAATTACTTGCAAAAAAAAATAATTATTGCTATAATAAACTAGCAAATTAATAACTATGGCCTACTTTGGTCATGGCGGAAGGAGAGATAAAAATGAAAGCTAATATTCATCCAGAATATAAAGAATCAAAGTATATTTGTGCTTGTGGTAATGAATTTTCAGCACGTTCTACAAAAGATGAGTTTCATGTTGAGGTTTGTTCAAAATGTCATCCTGCATATACAGGAAAGCAAGTTAGAACATCTCATGCAGGAGTTGTAGATAAATTTAATAAAAAATATGGATTTACAAATGATAAAGCAAATTAATTGCTTTTTTTTATTAATATTTTTCAGCAATTTACATCTTAAAGTATAAGTGATATAATGAAAATATAAAATGAGGTGATAAATTGAAAGTTGGAATAGCAAGTGATCATAGAGGATATAAATTAAAAAAAGTATTAGTTGATTATTTAAAATATAAGCATTTTGATGTAATAGATTATGGTACAGATTCAGAAAAAATAGCAGATTATACAAAATATGGTTTTTTATTGGGCGAAAAAGTTGCAAGTAAAGAAGTAGATTATGGAATAGCTATATGTGGAAGTGGAATAGGAATAAGTATTGTATGCAATAAAGTAAAAGGAATTAGATGTGCAAAAGTTGATAGTGTAAAAGATGCTTATCTAACAAAAAAAGATAATGATGCTAATATAATAGCTTTAAATGGAACAATGCCAAATTATAAAGCAAAAGATATAGTAGATAAATTTTTTGAAACTGATTTTTCAAATACTGATAGATACATACAAAGAATTAAACAGATAACAAATTATGAGGAAACTAAATAATGGAGCTAAAGATTTTTTTGTACTTATTTGTTTCAATATTTGTTATTTGGTCAATGGATTCTATAAATATTAATCAAATTTTTAAAAAAAATAAAATATATCAAGCGCGAACCTTTTATTTTTTTTTAGGGTTAGCATTAATATATTTAATAACTAATTTTATATATGATTTTTTTATTTATTCAAAAATTATTTGACTTTTTTGTATAAAAAATAACCTTATTGTCAAAACTGATAGTGAGGTGAAAATATGAAAAAAAATATAAAATTAAAAAAATTTGTAATGCCTACAATTTATAGCTTATTAACAACAATATTAGTAGTATCAACAATAATGAGTTTAAAAACTTCAAATGCAAATGATGAAGATTATCCGGAAAAAATTAATTATGTATCAAATATAATATGGTCAAATGACATACCGGTTGTTTCAACAGAAAAGCTAATTATTAAACCATTCAAGAATGAAAATGTAAAAGTTGGAAAATATTTTTACGATTATAAAGCAGATGAATCATCGCAAAAAAATTCCATAATTTACTATGAAAATAGCTATATTCAAAATTCTGGAGTTGATTATATTTTAGAAAAATCATTTGATATTGTTCCTATATATAATGGAACAGTATCAAAAATAGAAGATAATGAACTTTTAGGTAAAACTATTGAGATTAAACATGATAATAATGTAATAAGCGTTTATCAAGGACTTAGTGAAATTAAAGTTAAAACTGGAGATAATGTAACTCAGGAAACTGTATTAGGAAAAAGTGGGACTTCTGAAATAAATAAAGATTTAGGAAATCACTTGCATTTAGAGATATATGTTAATGGTGAAATAGTTAATCCAGAAAATTGCTATAATAAAAAAATAAATGAAATCTAGGCATTTGCCCTTTTTTTCTTGAAGAGGATGATTATTTATGAAAGATATAGGAATTGATTTAGGCACAGCTAATGTTTTAGTTTATGTAAAAGGCCAAGGAATAGTTTTGAATGAACCAAGTGTAGTCGCTATTGATACGGAAACAAATTCAGTTTTGGCTATAGGTAATGAAGCAAATGAAATGCTTGGAAGAACGTCGGGAAAAGTAAAAGCAATAAGACCTCTAAAAGATGGTGTAATTGCAGACTTTGAGTATACAGAAATAATGCTTAATTCATTTATAAAACGAATAAAAGGAAGAGGGATATTATCTAAACCGAGGATATTAATTTGTTGTCCTTCCAATATTACAGCAGTCGAAAAAAATGCAATAAGAGAAGCAGCAGAAAGATTAGGTGCAAAAAGAGTATTTATAGAAGAAGAACCCAAGGTAGCAGCAATAGGAGCTGGAATGGATATATCAAAACCTAGTGGAAATATGGTAATTGATATAGGCGGTGGAACTACAGATATTGCAATTTTATCGCTAGGAGAAATTGTTAACAGTGAATCCTTGAAAATAGCAGGTAATGCATTTGATTCTGCTATAATAGATTACGTAAAAGAGAAACATAATTTATATATTGGTGAAAAAACCGCTGAAGAAATAAAAATAAATATAGGTTCTGTTTATAATTCTGATAAAAATAATAAAATTAATGTAAAAGGAAGAAATGCTTCTACAGGATTACCATCAACAGCAGAACTAAATGAAAAAGAAATTGAGGAAGCTTTATATCCTCTAACATTGAAAATAATAAAAAAAGCAAAATTAGCTCTAGAAAAAACATTACCAGAATTATCAGCTGACATTTATGATAAGGGGATAGTTTTAACAGGAGGAGGTTCTCTAATAAAAGGATTATGCGAATTATTTGAAAAAGAATTGAAAGTACCAATTTTTATTTCAGAAAGCCCTCTTACGTGTGTTGCAGAAGGCTGCGGAATATTATTATCAAATTTAGATTTACTGAAATATTAATACTAAAATACAACAATATTTTAGTATTTTTTCTTTTAACAACTAATAATTGTGATATAATCTATTTAAGTGGTGATAATATGTTTGGGAAAAATTTAGATTATATTTTACTTATGATTACTGTAACATTTATATTTACTAGTTTAATAATTCCATTAATGATTAAGATTGCTAATCATGTTGGGGCAATTGATATACCAAGAACTAGACATATTCATGAAAAACCAACCCCAAAGCTTGGTGGTCTTGGAATATTTTTTGGATTTTTATTTGGGTATATAATTTTTGGTATTAATAGTATTCAAATGAATTCTGTGTTGATAGGAAGCATAATAATTATAATTTTAGGAATAATTGATGATATAAAACCAATAAAATCGATGCAAAAATTATTTGGACAAATATGTGCCGCATTAGTTGTAATATTTTATGGAAAAATACTATTAAGCAATGCCACTATGTTTGGATTCAATTTAGAATTTGGATTTTTTAAGTATCCAATTACATTATTATTCATTTTAGGATGTATTAATATTATTAATTTAATTGATGGACTTGATGGATTAAGTGGTGGAATATCCTCTATATTTTTTCTTACAATAGGAATAATATCAATTTTCCAGGGGAAACTAGACACTTTAGCAACAACAATAGCATTTATAATGTTGGGTGCAACATTAGGTTTTTTAATTCACAATTTTTATCCAGCAAAAATATTTGCTGGTGACTCCGGGTCAATGTTTATGGGATTTATTATATCTATAGTTGCTTTATTGGGATTTAAGGGTACAACATTTACATCATTAATTGTTCCAATATTAATTTTAGCAATACCGATTTTAGATACTTTTTTTGCAATTGTTAGAAGACTATTGAGTAAAAAACCAATTTTTTCTGGGGATAAAGAACATACGCATCATCAATTATTAAAAATGAATTTTTCACAAAAAAATACAGTTTTAATTATTTATGGAATAAATATATTATTTTCTATAGCTTCTATTTTTTATGTATTAAATGATTCAATAAAAGGACAAATTATTTATATATTATTATTTTTTATTGTTCTTTGGTTTGTTTTAAACACTGATGTTATATCAAGTAAATTGAGTAATAAAGTAAAAAAAATAGAAAAAAGAATTATTCATAAAAAAGAAAATTAATAATTAAATTTTTGCAATAAAGGATGGTAAGCATGATTAATTTTATTATTTGCGATGACAATAAAGAATTCTTAATACGTGAGAAAAAAATTATTGATAATTTGATGATGAAGTATGATATTGAATATGAATGCAAAATGTTTACAAATTATGGAAACGATTTTCAAAATTTTATGAAGGAAGAAAAAGGATTTAAAATATATTTATTAGATATTCAAATTGATGAAATATCGGGATTAGATGCTGCTAGAATAATAAGGGAAGAATATGATGATTGGACATCAGTTATAATTTTAGTTACAGCATATAATGAATTTAAATATGAAGCACTTACAAATAGACTATATTTATTAGATTTTATTAATAAATTAAATAATTATGAAGAAAATCTAAAAGAAGATATACATAGAGCATTAAAGAATTATAATAATAGAGAAAAAACACTTAAATTTGAGTACAATCATGTCTTAAAGACAGTAGAATATAGACACATTGTATATATAGAAAAAGAGCTCGATAGTAAAAGATGTATTATTAATACAATATATGGTAATATGATTATTCCTAAAACGCTAACAGAAGTGTATAAAATGCTAGATGAAAGATTTATAAAAACAAGCAGGAGCATGATAATCAATAGTGATTATATTGAGCAATATAATTATAAAGAAAATAAAATAACATTTATTAATGGAGAAACAACTTACCAAATTTCAAGAGGAATGAAGAAAGGCATAAAAGATTATGTGGAGCATAATAAGTAAAACTATTGCATATGTAGTGATGCCATTAACAGGATTCTATGTAATAAAAAAATTTTTGAATAGTGACACTAAGTTATTATCAATCAAAACAATTATATTTATAATTTTTTTGATTATACCAAATTATTTATTATACGATATTGAGTATAAATCTATGACCACAATTATTAACTTTATTGCCATGATATTTTGCTATAAATTTATTTTTAAAACAGATATATTAAATTCATTTATATTATCAATAGTGGTAATGTCACTAATGTTTATTTCAGAGATTATTTTGTGTATTATAATTTTGCCATTTTTTCCACAAAATAGTTTGAATAATTTTAGGATATCAATGTTGTTAGGAAACCTAATGGTAGGAATCATAATGATTGCTTTATCAAATATTAAGTTTTTAAAAGTAATTGTTAACAAAATATTATTAAATCTATCGAATAATAATAAGCTAAGAATAGCACTTATTTCATTATTATGGATAATAATTATAAGTGTATTTGGATATATGATATATAAGTCTGAACCAAATTCAAATAAATTTTGGATAGGTGTACTTGCAATTTTACTATATTCGTTATTTATGCTAAATCACTTTAAAGATAAAAATAATTACATTTTATTAAATGAAAAGATTGATGATTTATATACATATTTGCAAACGATGGAGGATTATATTGACTCAGAAAAGTTAAATATACATGAATATAAAAATCAATTAAGTGTAATAAAAAATATGACAAATGATAAAAAAATAAAAAAATATATTGAACTAATTATATCAAAAACTAAAATAAATGCAGAATGGAATACAGAATTGAAATATTTACCAAAAGGTGGTTTAAAAGGATTGTTATATTATAAATTAGCACAAGCTTATTCAAATAATTTAAATGTTTTAATTACAGTTAGTAAATCATGTAATAAATATTTTAAAAAAATGTCATTAGAAAATATTAAAGAGTTATCTAGAATAATTGGAATTTTTTTGGATAATGCTATAGAAGCTGCCTCATTAACAAATGAAAAAAACTTGTCGATAGAAATATATGAATTGACAAATACAATAAATATTGTAATATCAAATACTATGATTAAGGATAATAATAAAGATAAATATTTTGAAAAAGGTTTTTCAACAAAAGGAAAAGGAAGAGGAAATGGACTATATCTTGCAAATAAATTAATTAATAAAAATAATAATATTAAATCGACTTCAAATATTATTGGAAATTATTATGTACAAAAGTTGTCAATAAAAAAGATGATATAATCATCTTTATTATTATTATTATTAATTCATATCTTTTGGAGCAGTTGGTTCATCGAAAAGGAACCATGTACAACCAGTAGATGCAGCAGTAGAAGCTATTAGAGCAATAGCAGCTAAAGCCAATGATAATATTTTTTTCATCACTTACCTCCTATTTTATTCTTTTATATTAAAATACAACTTGTATTTTAATCCAATCTTTTATAATTATTGTATGTTATATGCATGATTTTGTAGGATATAGGATTTATCATTATTGATTCTATTATCAGTGAAATTAAAATTAAATTTGAAATATTCCCTTCAATAATGATAATTGCTATTGAATAAGAAATCGCTAATAAGCAAGAATAAACTTTTCTTCGTTTCCTTTTTTTAGCATCAGTCATCGGTCGTTTTGCAGTATCAGCAGGCGCAAATAAAATAAAGTCAAGAATACAAATACTACAAATAATTAATTTTGGAATAATGTATAAATTGCAATTACAAAACATTAAAGTTAATCCGACTATTAAAAGTATTGATAATAATAAGCAAGAAATACTGTTATTTGCATGTGCCCCAAATGCTGGATATCTGATAATGTTAAAAAATAACAATACTAGCAGGATCTGTTTAAATATTCCTAAAATTAAAGACAATATAAAGATAACTGCTAATTTACTAATTGTAAGATATAATCCTTCTAATCCATACAATATTTTATCAATTTCTTCTTTTGAATAACTTTTGTATTCTTTGATTAGTGATATTGATTTGGACAAAAATATTTCTTTCATAGCTAACCTCTATTTAATCTTACAAAATAAGTATAAACAAAAAAATAATAAATAAATATAAAATCTATTAATTGTTATGCTACATAATTAAACAGAAAATAATTAACGATTCGTTAACAACATTTACAAAAAAAGTGTTTAAAAATACATTTTAAGGAAAATGACAATAAAAATATAATTATTTGATATTATAATCGTGTATACATGAAGACATAATGTATAGTTGTAAAATTATATAAAATAATAGAACTGGAAGGTGAGGTGTATGAAAAGAGTGAGGGGAAGAGTTAAATGGTTCAATAATGAAAAAGGATATGGGTTTATTGAATACAAAGATAACGAAGATATATTTGTTCATTATTCAGCAATAAGCCAAGATGGTTATAAAAGTTTAGCTGAAGGACAATATGTTGAATTTAATTTAGTTAAAACAGAAAAAGGATATCAAGCCTTGAATGTTACTGTAATTAAAGAAACAGCGGATGTTAAGTAGTCATGAAGAATTAGAAAGCTAATTCTTTTTATTATGGTTTAATATTCAAACATCTTATCTTATTAATATGGCTAAAAATATATATTATTATAATAATTAAATATGTTAAAGATTGTAAAAATAATAGAAATTTAATTATATATATGATATATTTAATCTATAAAAACTTAAAAATAAAATAATTGTAGAAGATGGTGATGTAATAATGAAAGTACTAGTAACTGGAGCTTCATCAGGAATCGGGCTTGAGATTTCTAAGTATTTGCTAAAAGGTGATAATGAACTTATTTTAGTAGCAAAGGATAAAAATAAACTTAAAAAAATTCAAGAACAGTATAATAAAAAAATTAAAATAATAGTTGCTGATTTATCTAATACAACAAAAGTGAAGGAATTATACATATTATGTAAAAATGAAAACATTGATGTATTAATTAATAATGCAGGATTTGGTGATTGCGGTGTTTTTTCTGAAACGGATTTAAACAAAGATTTGAATATGATCAATGTAAATATAAAAGCTGTACATGTATTAACTAAATTGTTTTTAAAAGACATGAAAAAAAGAAATAGTGGATATATATTAAATGTATCTTCAATGGCTTCTTTTTCTCCAGGGCCTTTAATGGCAACATATTATGCAACGAAAGCATATGTAACGAGATTAACCCTATCTATTTACGAAGAGTTAAGAAGAGAAAAATCAAATGTTGTTATTTCCTGTTTATGCCCTGGTCCAGTAAATACGAATTTCAATAAAACAGCAAATGTTAGTTTTTCAATAAAACAGTTAGATTCAAAATTTGTGGCAGAATATGCAATTGAAAATCTATTTAAAAGAAAATCAATAATAATACCTGGAACTAAGATGAAATTGATATATCTCTTAACAAAGATAGTGCCAACAAGCCTATGTAATAGAATATCTTACAAAATACAAAAATCAAAAATATATAAATAAATATATGATAAAAATTGAAAGTGTAGTATAATATGTAGAAAAATGGGTGATATTATGGAAAACATTTTTAAAGTTAAAAACCTTAATTTTTCATATGAGAATACTAAGATAATTCATAACATAAATATTGAAATGAAAGAGAACTCAATTAATGCGGTTTTGGGAGCAAATGATAGTGGAAAAACAACATTGTTGAGGTTAATTGCTGGTTTATTGGAAAGCAATGGGGAAATAACATTATCAAATGTATGTTTAACGAAATCTAATTCAAAGCAATATTATAAATTGATAGGTTTCTCTTTTTATAAAGATAAAAAAATAAAATCAAAATCTTTAAATTACTTTTTATTAAAGAAATTAAGAAATAGAGGATATAAATATAAAACATCAAAAAAAATTATTAGAAGTTATTCGAAAATGTTTGAAATTGATAAATTACTTAATGAAAAATATAATAATTTATTACAAGTAAATAAAGTTAAATTCAATATTGTATATGCCTTAATATCTAATCCTAAAATGATCATTTTAGATGATATATTTGAATATATTAACTTTAATGAATATTCTTATATAAGTTCTTTATTAAGAAAAGCTATAAAAAAACTAAATTTTACAGTAATTTATTCAACAAAAAAGTTGGACTTGTGTTATTTTTGTGATAATGTTTTTTTCATAAATAAAGGTAAACTTGAATTAAAAGAAAGTTTTAATGAAATAATAAAACATGATAATATTTTATGTAGAAATGGGGTTATAATTTCTACAATGCTTGATATATCATTGAAATTGCAATTTTATAATCTGATTAATGATATTGAAATAAATCCAATAGAAATGGTGGAAAAACTATGGAAATAAGCAACATTTTAATTAATAGCTCTGAAATAATAGGATTAGTTTGTGAAAAAAAAATCAAATTAAACTTTAACGAAAAAATAATATGTGATTTAGTTAAATTTAAGAAAAAAACTGTCCAGCAAGAAATCGATTTTTGCTGTTTAAGAGATAAAAAAAACAAAGAAAATGTAAGAAAATCAATATTTAAAATGCTAAAACAATTTAATTTAGAAAATTTAATTAGTAGAAACATTAGAAGTTTAAGTGAAAGTGAAAAATTTAGATTATATTTTATATTGCAAAGTTCAAAATCAGGGAAAGTATTTATATACAAAAATATAACGAAATTTTTAGATTTAAAGAATACAAAAGTTGTTAAATCAATTTTAGTAGATATGAAGAAAAATGACAAAACAATAATTATTATAGATAATAATGTAGATATTATTTTTTCTTTAGTGGATAAAATAATTTATATTAATGATAATGTTAAATTAGTATATGAAGATTCAAAAAATAATTATTCTAATATAGAATTATTAACAAGAAACAATTTTATTCCACCTAGTATACATATGATAACTTATTTAGCAAAAAAAAGAAAAAATGTGAAATTGTTTTATCACAAGGATGCTAGGGATATTATAAAAGATATATATAAACATGTATAGGAGTTTTTATGAGATATTTAATAAAGTTTTCCTATGATGGAAGTAAATTTTACGGGTACCAAAAACAACCTAAACTTAGAACTGTAGAAGGCGAATTTGAAAATGCTTTATATAGTATCAATAATAAACAAAAAACAAGAATATACTCGTCAGGTAGAACTGATTCAGGGGTACATGCAATAGGTCAGTGTGCACATTTTGATTTAAATATTAATATAACAGAATATAAAATAAAATGTGCTTTAAATAGTTTATTGCCAAATGATATACATGTGTTTTTTGCGAAAAAGGTTAAAGCGGATTTTAATTCAAGATTTAATGCAAAAGAAAAAGAGTATTATTATTTGATAAATGTTGGTGAATATAATCCCATATCTAGAAATTATATATATCAGTATAATAAAAAACTAAATATAAAAATTATGAGAAGTGCAATAAAATACTTTAAAGGCAAACATGATTTTAGGGC
This sequence comes from bacterium, assembly GCA_029218465.1. Taxonomy (GTDB): domain Bacteria; phylum Bacillota_I; class Bacilli_A; order RF39; family UBA660; genus CAG-710. The sequence goes on from JAQXRJ010000090.1 coordinate 19,703, forward strand.
ATTCGTCTCAGAAGAATCAAAAAAAAATAATTATATAAGATATATAAAAAAAGCCAAAATAAAAACTTATAAAGATATTATAAAAATATCATTTGTTGGGAATGGATTTATGAAATATCAAATAAGAAATATGGTTGGAACGCTTATAAGAATTGGTAATGATAAACTAAAAAAAGATTCTATAAAAAAAATTTTGAGTGGAGAGTTAGATAATAGAACTGTTTTTACCGCACCATCTGAAGGATTATATTTGAAAAGAGTTAAATATAGTAGGAGAGATTTAATTGAGAAAAAAATATAAAGTAGGAATTATTAATTATGTAAAAATCTACTTTTTAAAGAAAGTTTTTTAAAAGATAAAATTGATTATAAATCAAAGATGGTATAGTTTGAAACTAAATGAAAAATAAAGAGTTTTACTGGTTAAATATATCTAATAATTATAAATAGAAAAAGTAAGTGTCCGGTTGGGACATAAAAAAAGACACATAGAATTACCTATGATACAATGTAAGTGACTAAACTATACATTGGAGGTAAATAATATGTGTCTTTTAAATTATAACAAAGAAAAGAGAAAATATAAACACCTAACATATACAGAAAGAACAATGATTGAAAGATGGTACAATAGAGAACATATAAGTAAAAAGGAAATAGCAAAAAGATTAGATAAAAGTGAAAGAACAATTAGAAGAGAAATAAAAAGAGGTTTAAC
>JAQXRJ010000091.1 GCA_029218465.1 bacterium
AAAGTAATATAGATTTCTTAAAAATAGGACATCATGGTTCTAATACAAGTAGTAGTGAGGAATTTATAAATATTATTAATCCAAAATACTCATTAATTAGTGTTGGCAAAAAAAATAGATATGGCCATCCAAAAGAATCTGTATTAGATATGTTAAGTAACAGTAGAATATATAGAACAGATTTAGATGGAAGTATAGAAATTAAATAAAAGTGGATATAAAATAAAAACATGTCCACCATAGGAAAGAAGTAGGATATGAATTATTATGATGAGATAAAGCATGAACTTTTAAATAATGAGATAAATTGAAAAGTTAAGAATTATTCAATTAATAGAAGTGATTTAAATACCTATTGATGTTATTTGAAACAGGAAAACATTATGGATAAGGAATAATAAAAGAATATTCAAATAAATTAACAATTGAATTGAAAATTAAATATGATGTTTCTTCACTAAATAAAATAAAAAAATTTTATCTATTAATAGAAAAAGTTGCGACAGTGTCGCCAAATTTATCATATAGCCATTATGTGGAATTATTATCGATAGAAGATCTTAATAAAATAAAATACTATATTAAAATAATTGAAGAGTAAAACTTATCTATATGACAATTAAGAGAAAGAATTAAATCAAAAGAATATAAAAGACTAGATGAAATTACCAAATTAAAGTTAACAAAAAAAGCAGTATATGATAAATTAGGATTGTATATTAAATATGAACCGTTTTTAAAATTTAATACAACGTGTAAAGGACATTAGAGAATTGTTTGTATGTAATATATAAATCTGATTCTTTTGAAGATGCGATAAGGAAAACTCTCTTAATGGGAGGGGATACTGATACAAATGCTTGTATAGTTGGATCTGTTGCTGAAGCATTATATGGAATGAGTGAAATACAAAAAGAAGAAAGTTTAAACAATTTACCTGATAAATTTAAAAAAGTTTATAGATGAATTAATATGTTATTAAAATAATTTTTTTATTAATGAAATTATATATTATCAAATTAAGAATGAACTTTAGATAAAGGAAAATATAATTTAAAATCTATACATTTGATTTACTGCCAATTGAAGCATTATTTATAAATCTTTATAAAAATGTTTTAAATAAAAAAATGTCTAGAAATCTCAAGACATTTAATACTAAAACTGGCGTCCTAGGGCAGATTCGAACTGTCGACTTACGACTTAGGAGGTCGTTACTCTATCCAACTGAGTTACTAGGACATTAAATTATTTTTAAAATAATGAATATATTATTGCTTTAACTTTTATGCCGTACCTATTTCATTTTATCATATAAATTAATAAAATGAACCATTTTTTAATTAATTTTTTAAAAGAACACTTATTTATATATGGTATAAAAGATTTAACAAAAAAATTCAATAAAACACTATTGAATTTTTATTTAACTAAATTTTATTTAATATAAGTAAACATAAGTATTAATAAGAAATTAAATCCGTAAGAGATTCTTCTTCTTGCGCTGTATGCTACTTCCATTATTGCAATTATATCATCAACTAAATTAACTATCCATGCTTCAATATATTTAGGTGGTCTTATTGATACTGGAAACATATGTGAAACTATTATATCTTTTTCCATGTCATTTAAATAAAATTGCTTGCATGAATTTTCAAGTGCATATTCAGGATGTTTTATTAAAGTTTTAATTTTTTTTGGAATATTACTATTCTTATTGTTTTCAAAAAAGAAATCGTGTAAAAGTCCTGCTCTAGCAGATGATATATAGTCAAAACCAAATAACTTGCTTAACTTATAAGAATAGTAAGAAACTCTAATTGAATGATTTTTTCTATCCAGTCCATGATGAACTATTTGACTTAACTTATTAAATTCATCATTATTTAAAATATCATTAACAATATTTAAATAATCTATATCATAAAAATTATTATTCATTTAAACACCTCAATTTATCCCATTGCACGTACAATAATAACATATTTTTCCCTTTTTTTCAAGTTGTAATTAAAAAAGAGGACATAATGTCCTCAATCTATATAAACGCTTGAACATTAAACGTAAGCGTTACACTATATATTATGGACTAAATTGTAAAAATGTTACAAAAATATTAATATTATAACATTAAATAATGGCT
>JAQXRJ010000092.1 GCA_029218465.1 bacterium
GCATAAAACCTCCTTCGCGTGAAATACTGTTAAAAGAGAAGGGAAGAATCTGTATGGCAAAAAAATTCCTTGCGGAACAAACCTCTATCGCTGCCGGCGCATTTTTGTTAGCCGTTGGCGTCAACGTGTTTCTGGCTCCCAATAAAATATCCGCCGGCGGCATCAGCTCTGTCGGCACCGTGCTCTTGTACCTATTTGGAATAAAAATGTCAGTGACAACTTTGCTTTTCAATGCCGTCCTGTTCGCCGTAGGCTATAAATTTTTAGGTAAACGCACCGTGCTCAAAAGCATCGCGGGCATCCTGTACCTGTCTCTGTTCTTGGAAGCGACCCTGCTGCTTCCCACATATACACAAGATCTCTTTATCGGCACATTGCTCGGCGGCGTTTTTATGGGAGCCGGCGTGGGGCTTGTCGTCAAAAAAGGCGCTTCTACCGGCGGCAGCGACTTCGCAGCGCTGATTCTCGGACGCTTTTTCCCCCACGTCTCCCCCGCTCGCTTTATCTTGTGTATCGACGGCATCATCATCCTTGCCGCAGGAATTGTTTTTCGCAGCTTTACCGTTACGGCATATTCCGCATTGGCACTGTATGTTTCCTCGAAGGTCACAGATACGCTTCTCGTTTTGGGCGATAAAGCCAAGGTGCTGTATGTCCTCTCCGAAAAAAACGAGGAAATCGCACGGGAAATCATGGAGCACTTTCAACGCGGCGTTACCGCAATCTACGGCAAGGGAATGTATTCCGGCAAAAATACCGTGATGCTGTACTGCGTCCTCTCCCCTAAGCAACTGCCGCATGTGATCCGCTTTATCCGAACAATCGACAGCTCCGCTTTTGTTGTCATTCACGATGCCGTGGAGGTTCTGGGTGAGGGCTTCAAAGCAAAATCTTCCTTTGAACTGACGGAATAAGCGCCGGCAACGTCCCCGCCCCCATCGCCAAACCTGCATGAAAGAAGGCGTATTTCTGCCGTTGCAAAACAGGCGTGAAAACTGCACCGCGTAAACGCCCTTTGCCCATGACTGCGAAAAAATTTCGTGCGCCTGCGTCTTGACTTTTGCCCGTGCGCCTGCTACAATAGCGGAGAAAGGAAGTGTTCCGCATGGAAGATTTTATCTCTGCCAACAGCACGCCCGGCGCAAGCGATGACCAAAGCATTTCACTTGCCATTCGCAAAGCAAAGGAAACCGGCGTCAACCGCGTGGTCATTCCCCGGCACAACGAGCGCACCGGGACAGAGCTATGGCTGATCGAGCACACGGTAAAGCTGCCGAACGACATCGAAATTCTCTTTGAAAACGCGCATCTGCGTTTAGCCGACAACACTTTCTGCAATATGTTTGCCAACGAAGCGCTCGGCACCGAACGCGGCAGAACGACTGCCGGCGAACAGCACAATATCACCCTGCGTGGCATAGGGAACGCCGTTTTGGACGGCGGCACCTACAACGGGCTTTCCGAATTTAACAGCGAAAAGGACGGCAGACCGCACATATCGGTCAACACCACGCTGCTTTTCTGCAACGTGCGCGCCCTGACGGTGGAAAATCTGAACATCATCAACCAGCGTTGGTGGGGAATTACCAACATTTTTGTACGCGAATCGGTTTTCCGCAACATCCATTTTCAGGCAGATCTGTCCCGCATCGACGCCGACGGTGTGCATCATCCCGACGAGCTGCCGCACAATTATGCCGAAATCTACGTCAAAAACGCCGACGGCATTGATTTGCGCATCGGCTGTCACGATATCCTCATCGAAAACATCACCGGCTTTACCGAGGACGACTCGGTGGCGTTGACGGCGTTAGGCAAATTCGAGCGTCACATGGGCTACACCGTCGAGGGCAGAGACACCGACATTCACGATGTCAGAATCCGTCATGTTGCCACCGATCCGTATATCTGCTCGGTTATCCGTCTCTTAAACGACAACGGCAACAAGCTGTATCACATCGACATTGACGGCGTAACGCATTTACGCACCGCGTGCGACCATTCGCAGACGGTACACGCTGTGCGCATCGGCGACATGGCGTATGCCGAACAGCATTCCTCTTTGGGGGATACCTACGGCATTTCGGTGCGGAACGTCTCCTCGCATGCGGTTTATGCCGTTTCTCTGTGCAAGGGCTTAAAGGATTCCCGCATTGAGAACGTCACCGTGTTGGAGGGCGGAAAATACGGCTTCGCCGGCGTTCCGGGCGGTAACGCCGTGCTTCGGAACTGCACGTTAGAGCGCATTTTTGCCGCCGTG
>JAQXRJ010000093.1 GCA_029218465.1 bacterium
CCTGAAGGTAGAGAAGCGCCGCCATGAAACTTTGAAACACTTTACAAAATGCTACTATATTTTATTACGATAACTCCTTTAAAAATATTTCATATAGGCATCATCTTGAATTGTTGTAGCTTCCTTATTAATAGGGATAACTAGGGCAAATTAAGGTGGTGTTTTTTGTTTTTCTATAGAACTGCATAAGCTTTCATAATTTTCTGATTGTTCACATTTCTAAAATAAAGTATAATGTTATAGGCATATTAACCTATATATTTCTACGAAAGTTGTAATTGCAGTAAGTTAAGCGGTAGATGATGAAGATATGTAAAATATCTGGATGGAAGACCAACTGGAGGAAATGAGATGAGACTAATTCACAAGCAATTAAGCCAATTGATTTGTATTCTATTAATCGTTTGCATACTATTTTCAAGTAACTTTGGAATTGTAAATGCAGCAATTACATCTAATCCAACAACAACTCAAGTTGAGTCATTAACATCCAGTGAAAACTTTAATGACGAATACTTTACCGTACGTACGCCTATGGATGAAGATAATATTATATATGTTGAAGGTAAGACAAAAATTCTTACAAAACGTTTTTGTATACGCTTAAGAAATATAAATTCAGGTGAAAGTGTAATTACTACATTTGTCACCCCAGATCAATTCGGAGAATTTTCAATTAAGATTAATACTGCACCGGGAAATACAGCTGTACCTCAGGTGATTAATTCCAAAGGAACTGTGACTCAAATTGAAGATTCTTATGGTACAACACCAGGCTATCGCCCTGTTTCACAACTTCCTGAAGGTTATTATCGTTTGATTATTACACGTGCAATAACTGATGAAGATGCTGATGTGTCTCGTGGTTCAAGTTGGTATACCGGTTCTTTAAGTGGTTCTAATGGGTATGTATGGCGTGATGCTGTTTTACAGATTACGGGAAGTAACAATAATCCTAAACTTGTAAAATATGATAGTGTATTTTCTAACAATGTATCTATTCGTTCTACATATGAACCAAATGAAACGAATATAAGTGATTATACTGGGTCATATGTGAGATATCTAGATCCTTATATGCGTGAAATTGACTTTGTGTTTAATGATCCGATAACTAAAGAATCTCGTCCTATGACTCAAGAAATGGTGGATTATGTTGCTAGTGTAGCAGCAGAAATTACTACTGATGCAAATTCAAGTTATGATAAGTTATTAAAAATTTATGAATATGTAGCATCAAATTATTACTATGATAACCTAGCATTTGAGAAAGATTCATGTCAGTACGCTCATCCGTATGACAATTTATACAATTTACGCAATAAAGTAACAAGTCTAAATAGTATTGATGGAAAAGTTGCCACCGTTTGTCAAGGATATGCAATGATAGTTGTATCTCTTGCCAGAGCTTTAGGAATTCCTGCAAGAGTTGTAAACGGACGACATATTGAAACATCTGAAGTATGGGACAGCGTCGATGATTATTCACTCGTAAGTCACTGGTGGTGTGAAGCATATGTCGATGGTCGTTGGATTGTCATAGATGCCAATATGGGAAGTCCTGCCCACTGGAATAGAACTTCATTTAATGACCCAGGTACTTGGAGTAGAGACAGCTTTATTTCATATGCAGGATTTGATACCGATCTCGAGACTATGGCCGGTTCATATTGTTATGTCAATATTTATCAAGGTTCAAAAGAACGTGAATTTGCATGTATTGATAACGAAATAAGTCAGTTACGTTCTTTTTTGAACTATGAAAATAACGGTATATCTAACGGTTTAAAAATGAATGTTTTATACACTCCAAATGATTTGAGAACGTGGGGTCCTGAAGAAGATAAATGTTTGAGGACTGATGGCTATGGTAAAATTCGACAGATTATTTGGAATTCTATAGAAAACCGGTTATATGGTACGATAACACTTAACGGTTTTCAAGCTTTAGAATACTTGTCATTATACAATAATATAATATCTGAGGTAGATATTGCAGATTGTCCGGCACTTAATTATCTACATGCTTCCAACAATATTATCTCTACTTTTGATGGCACAGGAGCACCAAGCCTAAAGACAATAGTATTAACGGGAAATCCATTAACTAATGTTTCTCTTAATGTTAATGATTCTATAATAAAAATTAGGAACACTGAGGGTGGAACTTTTGGTTTTGAATATAAGGCTGGGAATCCAAAAGTGTTAACCATCTCCGTTACTGATGTGTCAAAAGGATATAGATTTGCAGGGATATTCAATGAAAATGGTGATTGTTTATCTACAGAGGACTCATACTCATTTAATCCAATAGAAAATAGCTACATCGTAGCCTTTGAACTTACTAATCCTTATGCTCCGATAGTAAAGGCAACCCATGACGAAGAAGGATATACTCAGCTTTCATGGTCTAAATTAAGCGAAGCAGTATCGTATGATATTTATAGGGCTGGATATAAAGATGGACCGTATACATTAATAGATTCCATTAATAATACAACATGGATTGATTCTACTGCAAAGCCGGATGTTGGTTATCACTATAAAGTAAGGGCGATTTATAGTTCTAATAGTGCTGTCGAATATGCCGATAGCGAATCAGTTTTCTCTATCAGTGAACCGATTGTGTCGAAGCTAGATTCTCCAGTTTTAACAGCTTCATATCGCTCTACTACCGGTTCGACATTCCTCCGTTGGAATTCAATTCAAAATGCTAAGGAGTACAATATTTATCGTAGTATGAATGAAACTGGAGATTATGAAAAAATTGCTACTGTTTCTGGACTTAGTTTAGATGATACAACTGCTACT
>JAQXRJ010000094.1 GCA_029218465.1 bacterium
AAGAGCTCTGTCAGCAAGGTAATGACGGTTCTCGAACCTGTTGCGCTTGTCGCAATACTGATAGTTGTGACATCGTACCTCGTCGACGGTTCCTTCAATCCGTTCCTTTATTTCAGATTCTGAGGGAGGCAGCCTGAATGAAAGCAAAAAGCATAATTACCATCGTTCTTTGCGCAGCCGTTATATTCGGCTTTACGGCGCTCTTTCTGCTCCTTCCGGATCAGCAGTACTCCGTGAGCGAGAGACGGGGTCTCGCGCAGAAGCCGGAGCTTTCCGCACAAAGACTGCTTGACGGCAGATTCATGTCGGATTTTGAGGACTATACGCTTGATCAGTTTCCGCTGAGAGACGGGTTCCGCACGCTCAAAGCCGTAACGGTGAGGTATCTGTTCGCACGCGGAGACAACAACGGTCTCTACTCCGTTAACGGATATATATCAAAGCTCGAATATCCTCTAAACGAGGCAAACCTGAACCGCGCGTCGGAAAAGCTGAACGAAGTTTATAACGAGCTTATTGCCCCGACGGACTGCAAGCTCTATCTGTCGGTCATCCCCGATAAAAACTGTTTTCTCGCGCCCGCCGGTGGTTACCCGAGTATCGATTTTTCAGTAATTGAGTCGCATATGAGAGAGGCTCTGCCGGACGCCGAATATATTGACATTTCCGAGCTTGTAGAGCTTGAGGATTTCTATTTTACGGATCAGCACTGGCGTCAGGAATGTGTTGCCGACGTGGCTCAGGCTCTGCTTGACGGAATGGACGCGCCGCACACGGACTCATATGAAACGGTGGAGCTTGAGACACCGTTCTACGGCACCTATGCCGGGCAGTCCGCGCTCCCCTGCAAGCCGGACACGATCCGATATCTTACAAATGACGTCATCGAAGGGTGTAAGGTTACAAGCTACAATACAGGCAAAGCAGAGCCTGCCGAGATGTACGACATGGATAAGGCTGTAGGCAAGGACCCGTATGAGATGTATCTCGGCGGCGCCGATCCGCTAATCGTGATCGAGAACCCGAGCTGTGACAGCGGACGGGAGCTTGTTATTTTCCGTGATTCTTTCGGTTCAAGCATCACTCCTCTCATGGTTGAGGGATACTCAAAGATCACAATGGTGGACATGCGCTATATGCAGAGCAGTGTCCTCAAATACTTTATCGACTTTTCCGATCAGGATGTCCTGTTCTTGTACAGCACGCTGATATTGAACAACTCGATATCCGCATAATTTGCGCACGGCTTAAAAAATCCGGGAACTGATTTATTTGGTTTCCGGGTTTCTTATTTATTAAAAATCCGATGTGTGAACGATATTGCTTGATTCCGCATACGAATTGTGGTATAGTTACTGTACTGATTTCCGAAAAAGAGAACGGTCGAGATGCTCGATTATGCACCGGAGACCAAGTTTTATGACCGGGCGAAGGACATAAAATGGGCGTACCCAATTTATCAGGCAATGATCGATCAGGGCGTTGCGGAATCGTTCGTCTTCGTTTCATCTATACAGAGCAGTGCAAGAATGACAAAATACATGCTTAAAATGATGCTGAAAGGGTACACTTTCTATGAGGAAGGGTACAGAGTGGACCCGAAATAGCGGCAGAAGCCGATATGTGATTATTAAAGGAGAAAAAATGGCATTTCCGAAAGATTTTTTGTGGGGAACGGCTACCGCATCGGCTCAGATCGAAGGCGGCTGGGACGAAGACGGCAGAACGCCGTCCATTTGGGACGCGGCTCCCGCAGGGAAAATAAAGACGGGCGCGAACTGCCGCTCGGCGTGCGACCATTATCACAGATGGAAAGAGGATATCGCTCTGATGAAATCGCTCGGGGTGAAATCATACCGGTTTTCCGTCTCATGGTCGCGCGTTCTGCCTGCCGACGGCAAAATCAACCAAAAGGGGATCGACTTTTACAAAAATATCGTCAGGGAACTGCGCGAGAACGATATTGAGCCGATCGTTACTATTTTCCATTGGGATCTTCCCGTGTGGGTCGAGAAAAAGGGCGGGTGGTTCTCCGAGGAGATCGTCAGGCTGTTTGCCGAATACACAAGGGTGGTCGTGGACGCGCTGTCCGACCTTGTGAAATACTGGATACCGTTGAACGAGCCGCAGTGCTTCATTATGAACGGGCACATGGCGGGAACACACGCACCGTTCAGAAGAAGAGTGTTTGCTCTGCCGAGGCTGACGCGAAACTGCCTTATGGCATTCCGCGCGTCGGCTGATGTGATCCGCGATGCGGCGAAAACCGAGCCGAAGATCGGCATTTCCATGTACACGGGAGCCTTCATTCCGAAAAGCGAAAGCGGGGAATCTGTCGCCGAGGCACAGCATAAGACGTTTTTTTACCAGTCCGGGTTGATGATCAACCGCTGGTGGGGCGATCCTCTGATAAAAGGAGAGCCGGTCCGCGCATACGGTTTTTTCAGCGTCTCGGAAAAGGATATTCCGAAAATAAAAACGAAGCTCGACTTCATCGGGCTGAACGTATATGCTCCGTTCCGCGAAAACTGGTTCAAGACTAAAGAAAAGCTCCCCGCCGAGAGAAAAAACTCGCTCGGATGGGTGAACGACGGGAGAGGGCTGTACTGGGCGATACGCTTCTGGAGCGAACGCTACGGCTTGCCGGTGATGATTACGGAAAACGGGATGTGTGATGACGACGCCGTGACGGATGACGGTCTTATACATGACGAGAAGCGTATCGGGTTTATGAAAGATTATATAGGCGGGCTTCGGCGCGCCGTGGACGAGGGATACCCGGTGCTCGGATACCAGTACTGGTCGATGATGGACAACTTTGAGTGGGCTGAGGGATACGCCCCGAGATTCGGGCTTATCCATGTCGACTACGAAACATTTAAGCGAACGCCCAAGGATTCCGCGTTTTTCTACAAAAAGATCATTGAGACGAACGGAGAATGCCTGCAACCGCAGTCTACATGAAAAAAACAAAAGGAGCCGTATAAAAGGCTCCTTTTTGCGTCACTCTGCGGTACAAAAGGTCGGGCAGGGCACCGCCTTGCCGAAAAAACAAAACGGCTTTGCCGCGCTCCGCTGTCAGAACAATCGCCTCCGGACTCTCTCGTGTTTACGGTGACGTGGGTTTGTCTTGCCTATCATAATGCTTTCCCATTATTACGAGATTTTTTGCCGCATACATGCCGAATCCGGTATAAAAATGAAGATGGTGTTCGTCGTTTACG
>JAQXRJ010000095.1 GCA_029218465.1 bacterium
TAAGAATAAATTGCTATCAAAAAAGTCTTTTTCTGAAATCTTGACTGTTTTGCATATTTGATGAATTACATAAGAACTAGGATTAGAAACTTTTAATGATAGCATATCTTGTAATGTAGATGGAGCAACAGCAGAAAGTTCTGCTAATTTGTTAGGAGTAATTTTATTTGTATCACATAATTCATAAATTCTTTTACTAATTGCTTCTTTAAATAACAAAATACACACCTCATTTCCTATAATATTTTAACGGAAATCCGCGCAAATTATTCGCGGATATCCGTTGACTTTGAAATGAAGTGATGATATAATAATAATATTGATTAAGCAGTACATTTTTTTGATAGGTGTACTGTATTTTTTTCAAAAAATACTTGGGGAAATAGATTATAATTTGATAGGTATTACTAAATGAAAAAAAGTTGATAATTTATATAGATAGAGAGGAATAAAGATGGAAGAAATTATTGTGTATGGTATGGTTTTATTATTTATTTTAATAATTATAATAATGTGGATTAAAGAAGATAAAAACTATCATAAAGAAATGGAAAAATAGTGAAGATAGAATTTTCAAATAACAATATAAAAGCTGAAGATTCTATAACAAATGTAATTAAAAGCATATATAGATAGTTTTTGCAAATGTGCAAATAAAAAAATCGCACAATGGGAAAGTTTTTGTATTTCTTCTAAAATGAACTCGTAAATTGAAAGGAGAGTAATTATGGAAGAGCGAAAAATGAGAGTTGCAATTTATTACAGAGTTGGAAACAAAGAACAAGCAGACGAGGGGGTGAATAATCAAAAAATAACTATTGAAAACTATTTGAATAGTAAAAAAGAATAACGAATACGATATTTTTGCAGGACATTTAAGGTGTAATGAATGTGGAAGTAATCTTGTTTTGAGAAAGTCAAAAGGTTATGAATATTATTATTGTAGAAGTTATATTTATAATAAAGAATGTACAAGCCACGCTTGTCAAAAGAAAGTTATTGAAAAAGATGTAATTGATATAATAAATAAATATAAAGAAATGATTATAGAAGTTGATAATAAGATTACAGAAATAATAAATAGAAAAGAAGTATCTTATGATGTAGAAATATTAAAAAATAAAATTAAAACAAATGAAGAAAAAAAAGAAAAATATATAATTTTAAAGAATTCTATTAAAGATGATTTAAAAGAAAAGCTTATTACTGAAGAAGAATATTGGGAATATAATTCTGAGTATAGTAAAAAGATTAATGAACTAAAAAAAGAATATCAATTATTAGAAAATAAATTAGATAAATTAAATATAGAACACACAGAAAATAAGAATTGGATTAATCAATTTAAAAAGATAGATAAAGTAGAAAACCTAGATAAATTATTAATAGAAGAATTTATAGAAGATATAGTTATAGATAAAAATAAAAATCTAAAAGTTATTTTTAAATGTGAAGATAAATATTTTGAGGCAGTGGATTTTATAAATAAACATAAATGTGATATAATACCATAAAGAAACGCAAATTAAAAATTTAATTATAAAATAAATATTTTCAGAAAGGAATGATTTTTTTATGGAAAAAAATAATAAAAACAGTAATCAAGAAAGTTTTTCAAAAGTCTCCATTAACTGGTATCCTGGTCATATGGCTAAAACAAGAAGAGAAATAAAGGAAAAATTAGCTTTAATAGACATTGTGTATGAAATTTTGGATGCTAGAATGCCTATATCATCTAAAATAATTGATTTAGATGAAGTAATTGGTAATAAAAAAAGAATACTTGTTATAACTAAGTATGATATGTGTGATAAAAAAGAAACTGACAAAATATTAGAATATTATAGATCATTAGGTAATATAGTTATAAACGTTGACTTAATTAAAGGAACTAATATTAGTATAGTTCTTAATGAAACAAATAAAATTGCTGAAATTGTTAATAAAGAAAGGGCATCTAAGGGATTAAAACCTAGGAATATTAGAGCATTAGTTGTCGGTGTTCCAAATGTTGGAAAAAGTACCTTTATAAATAGAATGGTTGGAAAAAAGGTTGCGATAACTGGAGATAGACCTGGAATAACAAAAAATTTGACTTGGCTTAGAGTTGGTAAAAATATTGAACTATTGGATTCTCCAGGCATTCTTTGGCCAAAAATAGAAAATCAAACTCATGCATATAATTTAGCCGCTTTATCGTCGATTAAGGAAGAAATTATAGATTTGCAATCCTTAAGTATATATATTTTACAAACGCTTATAAAGTATTATCCTGAATTATTAAAAAATAGATATAAATTTGAAAAAATAGATGATGATATAACTATCCTTATAGAAAAAATTGGAAAATTAAGAGGCTGTATATCAAAAGGTGGAAAAATAGATTACGACAAAGTTTATAAAACTATTATTAGGGACTTAAAAGATGGATTAATTGGCAATATAACATTTGATAGATTATAATTAATCTATTTTCTTTTGTTAATTTACATATTAAAATATACGTGATAAAATATTAATTATAAGAGGAGGATTATAATTATGAATGATAAGATTGAAAAAAATATTATGAATTGTATTGACTTGTTTACTGATAAATTAACAAATATATTAAAAAAAATAGGAAAAAATATTTCAAATAGAAAGACTCATGATACAGTTTATATATTTAATAAAATAATAGTTACTTTAGCTTTTTTGTTTATCGCTAAAATAGCCTTTGATCTTATTGGAATAATTGGTCATAATGCAATATATTTAACTGGAAAAACGTTTAGAGGTATTTTAGATATTATATTAAATATAACAATAAATTTAAGCTATTTTATATTTTGTTTTTTAGTTCTTTTAAAAGTATTTGAGAGCATTTTCAAAAATAAAGAATTAAACTTAATTGAAAATGACAGAAGAAAAGATACAAAACTAAAGAAGAAAATGTTTAGTCCTATAATAGATATTATAAAATCAATTTTAGAAATATTAACAATTCCATTTATTTTAGTAATTGTTATATGTTCGATTGCACTTGGAATGAATTTTGCTTTGCTAGTGCATGGATATTTAATTTTTGGGCCAATATTAATTTTTATTGGATTGGGGATAATGTGTCTATCTGTTGTTTTATTAATTAAGCATATAGTTAGAGGTGGTAAATAATGAAAAAGAATTTAAATTTGTTACTAATTGGTTTTCTTTTATTCATAATTGGGCTTATCAGTTTAGGACTTGAACTTGTTAATTTTAATTATGTAAATAATTTGCCAAGTTATTTTAGTAAAAATGTTGAATCATTTACTGTAAATATTGATAAAAACAAAAATTATGAAATTTTGAGAACAAAATATAATGATAATATAGAAATAAAAAAAATAATTAACAATTCTTTAGATGATGAAATATATATTGAAGTTGAGCACAGTGATACATCTGTATCCGATATAACTATAAAAGATGATAAAACAATTACCAAAATAATTTTTAATAATGATATAAAAATAACAAATTCAAATTTGCAGGACATATATAATTTAGTTATTGATTCTATTGCAAATAAAAAAATGTACAATTATAATCTTTTAAAGTATAGTAGAGTATTTATTTATGGAAATGAAGAAAATCTATCTAAAATAAAAATAAAGGAAAAATATGAAGATTAATGAACCAATAGATAATTTAAAGTATGAAATGGAAGCTTATTCAAAAGGTTTTAAACTTATAGGAGGAATAGATGAAGTCGGAAGAGGTCCTCTTGTAGGCCCTGTAGTAACCGCTTGCGTAATATTGCCAAAAGATTTTTCTATGCCTGGTCTTACTGATTCAAAGAAACTTTCTGAAAAAAAAAGAGAATTTTTTTATAATGAAATAATTTCAAAAGCAATTTCGATAGGAATAGGAATTAAAGATGAAAAAATAATAGATGAATTAAATATATATGAAGCGACAAAAAGTGCAATGTATGAAGCTATAGATAATTGTGATATTAAGCCGGATTATATACTTATAGATGCAATGCCACTTGATAATCTTGATATTCCGCATGAATCTATTATTAAAGGTGATTTAAAAAGTATTACAATTTCTGCTGCGAGTGTTATTGCAAAAGTTACAAGAGATAGAATGATGTGTGAACTTGATAAAAAATATCCAATGTATAGTTTTAGAAAAAACAAGGGGTATCCAACAAAAGAACATGTAAATGCAATAGAAAAATATGGAATACTAAATGTACACAGGAAAACTTTTAATCCTGTTTCAAGACATTTAGATCATTTATATAACGGAAAAGGTGAATAAAATGGATATAGGTTTTAATAGTTTAAAAGAATTATATGATAGAGTTTATCCTGCATTAAAAAGTAAGGTCAGAGAATTAAAAAGAAATAATATAGATTATATAAATGAAATTGATGTATGGAATGCATTAATAAATAAAAAGTGGAAAAA
Organism: bacterium; assembly: GCA_029218465.1. Taxonomy (GTDB): domain Bacteria; phylum Bacillota_I; class Bacilli_A; order RF39; family UBA660; genus CAG-710. Next base: position 4,444 of record JAQXRJ010000095.1, read on the forward strand.
GGAGAAAGGTTTATTGTTATCAGATATAGTTGATGATATATTAAATATTGAAAATCAATTAATAGATGATTATGTAAAGGAAGAAATTAAGAAATCTGAAAGAAAAGTAGATTTGGAATCAGAAATAATATAGGTGATGAAATGACAAAAAGTAGAGAAAAACAAACTATAGATCATTTAATAGAAAAAGCAAGTACTTATATTGAAAGCAAAAATGAATTAGAATTAATAAAAAAATCATATGAGTATGCTAAGGAAAAACATAATGGAGTATTAAGACAAAGTGGTGAAGCGTATATAAATCATCCTCTTGCAACTGCAATTATACTTACTTCTGTTTATGCAGATGCAGATACAATATGTGCTGGATTATTACATGATATAATAGAAGATACTGATGTTACTAAACAAGATATACAAGATAAGTTTGGTGTAGATATTGCTAATTTAGTATACGGAGTAACTAAAATAAGTAAGTTACACTTTTCTACTGAAAATGAAGCGCTTATCGAATACTATAAAAAAATAATTGTTGGTATGAGCGAAGATGTGCGAGTTATTATTATTAAATTAGCTGATAGACTTCATAATATGAGAACATTATGGGCTTTGTCGGAAGAAAAGCAAAAGAAGAAAGCTAAAGAAACTTTAGAAATATTGAGTCCAATTGCCCACCATTTGGGTATACATAAGATAAAAAGTGAACTTGAAGACTTATCTTTAAGATATTTAAAACCAGATATTTTTTATGATATTGCGCAAAATTTAAATAATACAAAATTAGAGCGTGATAAAGTTGTGAATGAAATGCTTACTTCTGTTAGTGATTTATTAAACAAGCATGAAATAAAACATGAAATAAAAGGAAGAAGTAAAAGCATTTATAGTATTTATAAAAAACTTGAAAAGGGTAAGAAATTTAATGAAATATATGATTTGTTGGCACTTAGAGTTATTGTTGATACAGAACAAGAATGTTATACTGCACTTGGTATAGTACATTCTAAATATAGACCCATTCCTAAAAGGTTTAAAGATTATGTTGCAATGCCTAAGCCAAATGGGTATCAGTCACTTCATACAACAGTTTTTGGAATAGATGGATATTTGTTTGAAATACAAATAAGAACGCATGATATGGATGAAGTAGCTGAAAACGGGGTCGCTTCTCACTGGGCATATAAAGAAAACAAAACTCTTGTAGAAGGAATTAGATCTTCTACTGAAGCAAAGTTAGAATTTTTTAAATCCATAATAGAACTTAATGAGGACAAAATGAGCAGTGAAGATTTTGTTAATAGTGTTAAAAATGAAATTTTAAATAATAATATTTATGTGTTTACGCCTAAAGGAGATGTATTTGAACTTCCTAATGGTTCAACGCCAATTGATTTTGCGTATAGGGTTCATACAAGAGTTGGAGAAACAACTTCAGGCGCTATTGTAAATAATAACATGGTTCCATTAAGCTATAAATTAAAAAATAATGATATAGTAAAAATTATTACTAATAAAAACCAGAATGGCCCATCTCTTGAATGGTTAAATGTAGTTGCTTCTACTCAAGCTAAGAATAAAATAAGAGCATTTTTTTCTAAAAGTGAAAAAGAAAATTATATTGAAAGAGGTAAGGATTTATTAGAAAAAGAAATGCGAAAGCAAAAGTTAATTTTTAATGAATTTTTATCAGATGAAAATATAAATAAAATTATAAAAGAGTTAAAGTTAAACGATTTAGATGAATTATATTTAAGTATAGGAAATAATAAATATAGTGCAAATTATATAATAAGTATAATTATAAAAAAAGAACAAAAAACTAAAGAAATAATAAAAATTCATAATATATCTTCTGATAATAACATAATAGTAGAGGGAATAGATAAAGTTAAAGTTAATATTGCAAATTGTTGTAATCCAATACCAGGTGATGAAATTATAGGATATATTACTAAAGGAAATGGAATTAGTGTTCATAGAAATAATTGCCCTAATTTAGCGAATTTAGATGATAGAATGATAAATGTAAAATGGAATGAAACTATTAAAGGAAAATATAACACTCCTATAGTTATTTACAGCAAGCCAAGTGATAAAGCATTAGTCGATATAGTTCAAAAAGCAAGCTTACTTTCTGTTGGAATTAATAGTATTAAAACGGTTAATGGCAGTGAAGAAACAATATATGAAGTTGATTTAAATATATCTGATAGTAGACAACTTAATAAATTAATGAAAGAATTAATTAATATAAAATATATTAACAACGTAATGAGGTTTATAAAATGAGAATATTAGTACAAAGAAGTTTAAAGTCAAGCGTTTCAGTAGATAATAAGATAGTAGGTAAAATAGATAAGGGTCTAGTTTTGTTAGTAGGTTTTACTAATGGAGATAGTGAAAAAGAAATCGATTACTTAGTATCAAAAGTTTTAAATCTTAGAATTTTTGATGATGAAAATGGTGTAATGAATAAAAGTATATTAGATGTAGGTGGTGAAATATTATCAATATCTCAGTTTACTTTATATGCAGATTCATCAAAGGGGAATAGACCTAGCTATGTTAAAGCCTTAAAAAGTGATTTAGCTAGAGACTTATATCAGAAATTCAATGAAAAAATGTCAAATTACATACATACAGAGACTGGTATTTTTCAAGCTGAGATGGAAGTGAGCATTACAAATGATGGTCCAATTACTATTTTACTAGAAAGGTGACTATATGATAAAAAATAAATTAAATTATAAATTGTTAAATATATTAATGATAGGCATTATTGCCTATTTAGGCATTATTACTTATCCTGTTTGGGGTAGTTTATTGAGTAAAATATTCGGAATATTACTTCCTTTTATAATATCATTTGCTATTGCATATGCATTATATCCAATAGTAAGAAAATTAGAAGAAAAGGGTGTAAGAGAAAAAATTGCAATTGGATCAGTAATAATAGCTGTATTTTGCATAATAATATTACTGTTTTCTATAACAGTACCACTTGTTTATGAACAACTTATATCACTATCAAAAATATTAGGAGATGTAATCAATCGATTTTCAACTAGATTTGAAATAAATCTTGGAAGCTTTAGTGATACAATAAATGAAATTTTAAATAAACTGATATCGAATGTTGGCAATTATATTTCAAATGGGACCATAGATATATTGTCTAGGTCAATTAATTTTATAACCAACTTTATTATAATAGTAATTACTTCAATCTATTTGTTAATAGATATGAAAAAGATTAGGAAAAGAATTAAAGCTTTTTTAAAAAATAGAAATCATAGAGCTTTTGAATATTTTAAGGCATTAGACCACGAGTTAGAAAATTATTTATTAGGACTTGTGATATTTATGGGGATACAACTTGTAGAATATTCAGTAATATTTGCAATCGTAGGACATCCAAATTGGCTATTGTTAGGAATTTTAGCTTCACTTACTACAGTTATACCTTATTTTGGAGGATTGGTTACTAATATTATTGCTGTAATACTTGCAAGTGCAGTATCTACTAAACTTTTTATAGCAACTACTATAATATGTTTAGTTTTTCCAAATATTGACGGTTATATTATTTCGCCTAAAGTATATGGTAAAACGAATAATGTATCTCCAATTTTAAGTATATTTGCAGTATTTGCAGGAGGAGCATTGTATGGCTTTTTAGGGATTGTTATAGCTCTTCCAGTTTGTTTACTAATCAAGTGTAGTTATAATTTCTTTAAAAAAGATATATACGGTAAATTGACCATATAATGAAAAATGTCAGAGGATTTGATATTCTCTGACTTTTAATTTTAGGTTAAATTTTGATGAAATATTTACATTTTTATATAATTTTTATATAATTTATATTGTTTATGGGAGGCATATTATGGGTAAATTTACAAAAGAAATGGTTAATGATTATGCGAATAAATTGCTTATAGGATTAACAGAAAAAGAAAATAAATTAGTTTTAGATGAGTTTGAAGAAATAGATCAAGCTATTAGTTTAATAAATGAAATACCAAATATATCAGACGTTGAAATAATGACACATGCATTAGATAATTTTAATTATGTTTTAAGAGAAGACATAATAGAAGAATCTATTAGCATTGAAGACTTTCTTAAAAATTGTGATAACAATAATGGTGAAGAACCAATTGTGCCAAAGGTGGTTGGTTAAGTATGAGTTATATGAATAAAACTTTAGTGGAAATACATAATGATTTAGTGTCTGGAAAAGTGACAAGTAAAGAATTAATAGATGAAGCTTTATATAAAGCACACAAATACCAAAAAGATTATAATTCATTTGTAACTATTATAGATGATGCAAAAGAGGTAGAAATTACTGATAATATATTGTCAGGAATACATTGCGGTATTAAAGATAATTATAGTACTAAAGGTGTTTTATCAACTGGTTCATCTAATACATTAAAAGATTATGTTCCATTTTTTGATGCAACTGCATATGAAAATTTAAAAAAAGCTGGAGCTGTTATGATAGGAAAAACTGTAATGGATGAATTTGGTATGGGAGGAACAGGTACTACAGCTCATACTGGAATAGTAAGAAATCCATGGGATAAAACAAGAATGACAGCTGGTTCATCAGCTGGAAGTGCTTCAGCTGTTGCAATGGGAATTGTTCCTTATGCCACTGGGACTGATACGGGAGATTCAATAAGAAAGCCAGCTGCATATTGCGGTATTGTAGGATATAAGCCAACATATGGAATGATATCTAGATATGGAGTTTTTCCTTTTGCAAGCAGTTTAGATCATTTAGGTGTTTTGACTAGATGCGTTGAAGATGCAGCAATTGTAGTTGATAATATGAAGGGTATCGATAAAAATGATATGACCAGTTGGGATTCAAGTAATATTAATTTATATAATGAATTAAGCAAAGATGTTAAAGGAAAAAAATTATGCTATATAAAAGAAATATGTAACATCGAAAATTACCCAAATGCTGATGAAGAGTTAAAACTTCATTTAGAAAATTTCAAGAAAACATTAAACATATGTAAAACTTTAGGTATAGAAGTAGAAGAAGTATCTGTTGACGAAAAACTATTAAATGCAGTTAATCCTGTATATAATGTAATTTCTTGTGCTGAGGCTACATCTAATATGTCTAATTTGACTGGTATTACTTTTGGTCCAAGATCACAAGGAAATAATTATATAGAACTTATGAAAAACTTTAGAACAAAGAATTTTTCTTCTCTTATCAAAAGAAGATTTATAATCGGTTCTTATGTCCTTCAAGCAGAAAATAAGGATAAATATTTCTATAATGCACAAAGAGTAAGAAGACTATTGGTTGATAGATGGAAAGAAATATTTGAATCATTTGATGGAATAATTTTACCAGTTTGTGTTGGTCCAGCTAGAAAATTAGACGATCCACTTAAATTTGATAAACCAACTAAGGTGTTATTTGAACATTTAAATATAGGAGATTTTGGAGGATTTCCATCAATTACTATTCCAAACGGATTTGTAAGTAAGCTTCCAGTTGGCGTAAATATCACATGTAATTGCTACAATGATCAGAAATTACTTAATATTGCATATGCCTTGCAAGAAGCAATGGAATATAAAAATCAAATTGCTAGGGAGGTGCAATGATGGATAAATATAAAGCATTAATTGGACTTGAGATGCATTGTGAAATAAGTAAAACAAATACAAAAGTATTTTCAAGTGCAAAAAATTCTTATACTGAAAAGCCTAATGTAAATATTAGACCAGTTGATATAGCATTTCCTGGGACTCTACCTGTTGTAAATAAAGAAGCAGTGAAAAAAGCCTTAATGATAAGTATGGTTTTAAATTGTAAACAACCTGAATATTTGTATTTTGAAAGAAAAAATTATTATTATCCTGATTTGCCCAAAGGATATCAAATTACGCAAGAGACTAAGCCAGCGCCTATTGGAGTTTATGGTAGCTTGAATTATGAATGTCAGGGTGAAATAAAAACTGCAAGAATAAATAATTTGCATTTGGAAGAAGATTCAGCAGGAATGGATCACTTTGGTAATTATTCAACTATTGACTATAATAGGGCAGGTGTACCATTATTAGAATTAGTAACAGAACCTGATTTTAAGAATGCTGAGGAAGCAGTATCTTTTTTAGAGACTATGAGAAGTATATATCAATATACAGATACATCTGATGCTGATAGCAAAAAAGGCCAAGTAAGATGTGATGTTAATATATCAATTATGGATAGTAATTTAGACGAGAATGACCCCGCTAATTGGGGTACTAAAATTGAGATTAAAAACGTAAATTCCTTTAGTGGTGTAAGAGATGCAATTAATTATGAAATTTTTCGTCAAATAGAAGCAAAAGAAAATGGTACATATGATGAAATGCAACAACAAACTAGAAGATGGGATGAAGAAAGTGGTACAACTATATTTATGAGAGGAAAAGCAGATGCAATCGATTATAAATACTTTGTTGAACCCAATATACCTAAACTAAAAATTGATAAAGACTGGTTAGAAGAAATAAGAAAAAATATTCCTCTTCTTGCTAGTGAAAGAAAAGAAAAATATATAAATGAATATGGCTTAACAAATAAAGAAGCGTCTATTTTGGTAAAAGAAAAAAATATTTCTGATTACTATAATGAAATGATTAAAAATGGTACTAATCCTAAAGAAGCTTCTAATTGGATAATAACAAGAGTCTTAGGATATATTAACAAGGAGCAAATTGATATATCTGATATATTTATTACTCCTCTTATGTTATCAAAGTTAATTTGTATGTTGGATAATAAAGAAATATCGTCAAAACAAGCAAAAGATATATTTAACGAATCACTCGAAGTGAGAAAGTCTCCAATCGATATTATTAATGAAAAAGGTTTAAAACAAAATTCTAATGATGAAGAAATAAGGAAAATTGTTACTGAAATGTTAAGTAATAATAAAGATAATGTAGGAAAATATAAAAATGGAAAAACAAATTTATTAGGATTTTTTGTGGGACAAGTTATGAAAATAACCAAAGGACAAGCAAATCCAGAATTAACTTCAAATATTATAATTGAGGAAATAAATAAAATATAATAATAGTGTGTTTTTTAATCTTTATCTATATTAAATTAAATATTTTATGTAAAATAATATATGAAAAAATAAAAAAAAATTAAAAAAACACTTGTCAATAACATAAAAATATTATATACTAAAAAAGTCTTAAGTTAATTAAGGCTTTGTGCTCGATTAGCTCAGTTGGTAGAGCATCCGGCTGTTAACCGGCAGGTCGTAGGTCCGAGTCCTACATCGAGCGCCATTTTTTTGGCCAGTTGGTGAAGTGGCTTAACACACCGCCCTTTCACGGCGGCATTCACGGGTCCGAATCCCGTACTGGTCACCAGTTTTTATAAATAGCGAACTTTGTGTTCGTTTTTTTTCATAAAAAAAACGGTCCTACATATATTTTATTAGGAAGGATTGATATTATGAGAAAAATGGTACCTTTTACAAAGGAAATAAAATTTAAAACAATGATTTCTAAAATTACTAGTATCTCTTTAGAACATACTTTATCGGTTGATGATAATAATACTATAAGTGGTTATTTTATTTTGGAAGGTTCATATAAAATGACTCAAGCAAGCCAAATTGATGAAGAATTTTCATATAAAATACCTGTTGAAATACAAATAGATGATAAATATGATACAAAAGATATAATTTTAGATATTGATGATTTTACATACGAGGTTTTAAATGAGGAAACTTTAAAATTAAATATTAGTTTATGCATTGATAAATTAGAAGAAAAAGAAGAAATTCTTAAAATTGGTGAAATTGAAGACGAAAAAGATGAAATTCTTAAAATTGATGAAACTGAAGATGAAAAAAAATTAGGTGGAGAAAGAGCGGTAGAAATATTAGATAATTTATTTATGGATACTTCGGAAAGTATTGATTTACAAATTCCAAAAAAGAATGAGCAAGAAAATGTTGATAATGAAGAGCAAAGTACTTCGTCATTAGATGATAATAACACAGTAGGATCTTTATTTTCATCATTTAAAGATAACATAGAAACATTTAAAGCTTACTCTGTATACATAGTTAAAGAATCAGATACAATAGACTCAATCATGAAAAAATATGGAGTAGATAAAGAAATGCTTGAAGAATATAATAACTTATCCGAAATAAATATAGGCTCAAAGATAATAATCCCGTGTGCAAAATGAGGAAAATAAAAGAATTATTTAAAAAATATGATTATGTAATAAATAAATATTCAGAGGAAGGCAATATAAATATAGTACAAACTGATAATGGTAAATTTATAGTAAAAAAAAAGAAAAATAATGACAATAGAGAATTATTTAGATATTTAAAAAGTAAGAATTTTAACTGTTATCTTGATTATATTAATGATGATCAAGATAATTTTATGATATTTCCTTATATTGATAGCGTAACTGTTGATCAAAATGAAAAAGCAAAGGATTTAATGCTTTTAATATCATCATTACACTCAAAAACAACATTTTATAAAAAAAGATCCCTTAATGAAACGAAAGAATTTTATGAAGAACAATTAAATAAGTTGAATGAATTAAATAAGTATTATGAAGATATAAGATTAATGTTAGAAGAAAAAGAATACTTATCTCCGAGTCAGTTTTTATTGCTTAGAAATATTTCTTGGATATTTCATAGCTTAGATTCTAGCAAATATTTTTTAGATAATTGGTATTCTATAGTCAAAGACAAAAAAAATAAGAGAGTTTGTTTAATTCATGGAAATTTAGAATTTAATCATTTGCTATATAATGAGTATAAAGCGATAATTAGTTGGGATAAGGCAAGGAATGATACACCTGTTATAGATTTAATAAATCTTTATCAAAAAGAATATAAAAAGACAGAATTTTATAATTTATTTAGAATATATGAAGAATTATCTCCTTTATCTATAGAAGAAAAATATTTGCTTTTTTCACTTATGTTAATTCCAAATAAAATAGAATTTGATAAAAAAGAAATACTAAATACTAAAGATGTATATAATTTAGTTAGTTATTTGCAAACAAGTAGTGATATTATATCAAACTACCATTCTAGCAATACCAATAGTAAGAATAACTAACAATATAAATAAAAATATAGCATTTCCTTTAGACGTTAAAAACATTAAGACAATTGATTGATAAAATATTAATATTGTAATTGCTGAAAGAGCTAGTAAGTACCATGAATTATGCATTCTTTTATACTTACATGATTCGCATCTACAAAAAAATCCATGTTTATTATTATTGAACATGTATATCACCTAATTTATTATATGTTTTTTTAATTATTTTGTTTATTGCTAAATTATTGACAAAAATAAATAATAGTTATAAACTTAAAATATAAGAAAATAAAGGTGGTGAACAGTATGGCTAATTTAAATAAAAAAGGTCAAGCTTTAGTAGAATATGTTTTAATTATTGCATTAATTTCAATTGTTTTAATAGGTGTTATTAATACCTTTGGTGGTATTTTAAAAGATAAAATTACTGAGGCATCTTGTGGTGTAGCTGGTCAAGTTTATGTAAAAGGGGAAAAAGCAGGGACAGGATATTGTCAGTAAACAAAATTAAAAAATTCTACTTCACAAATCCATAAAATGTGTTATAATTAACATGTTGACTTTAAATTGTCAATTGCGAATTGTTAACCAATTGGTTAATATTTGCATGGACCGTTAGCTCAGTTGGTAGAGCAACTGACTCTTAATCAGTGGGTCTAGGGTTCGAATCCCTAACGGTCCACCATATATGATATTAGAGCTCTTATAGTATGGGGCTTTTCTTTTTTTATTTAATGATGTAGGATATTTTTATATAAAAAGTTGTAATAAATTATTCAAATTGATATAATAAAACTAGGGAGGATGAAAAAATGAATGAAAAAAAGCGCGAAGAAAATGCAAAAAAAGATCCAATTGTAGGAGATTATTTCGATGAACTAAATGGTAGGGTTGATGCATCAGACTATTATACACAAGTATATGGACAGGGTGCTGAATCAAATGATGAAGAAATAGATTATGATAAAGCTAAACATAAATCAAATAAGAAAACAGCAAAAAAAATAGTAGCATTA
>JAQXRJ010000096.1 GCA_029218465.1 bacterium
TTAAAATATAATACCCCATCATATATCAAATCATAGTTAGTATTAACATCAATCTTGGTAATTTGTTTTATAGAATTTAAAGGGTTCTCAATAAACTTAAATGTGTTCCTGTATTCACCAGAAGATTGCAAGAATTCTCTAAAACTTGTAAAAAGGTTTGATAACCATGACCTCCTGCTTTCCAGCATCCTATCCTTGCACCACTTATTTTAACAGAACCCGAATCATAAAAAGTATCTTTCTCTAAATCAATTGTTTTTTCTTCAACAGATGCTGCTGTCGTAATAATCTTAAACGTACCTACCATTTTGTGACAAATTAAATAAAGAAAGAAAAAAGGAATATATTAATTACATTCCTTAAATGTTATTCCATTCCGTTTCTCTAAAACCTATTAAAACATTATCATCTAATTCTAATAAAGGCCTTTTAACTAACATGCCATCAGTACTTAAAATTTGTAGTTTTTCTTTATATGATATGGTTTGAATTTTATCTTTTAAATTTAATTCTCTATATTTTAATCCGCTGGTATTAAAAAATTTATTAATATCTTTTTTTGATTTTTTTATTAATCTATCCAATTCATTAGCATTTAACTTATCAGTAACTATATCTCTGACTTCAAAATCAAACCTTTTAGATCTTAAATATTTTTTTGCTTTCTGACAAGTACTGCATCTAGGATATTCAAGCAACAGCATATATGATATTCCTTTTTATTCTTCGATAATTAATTCAAAATTTTCTTTTCCAGCGCCACATATAGGACATACAAAATCATCTGGTAATTTTTCACCCTCATAAACATATCCACATAAAGGACATTTCCATTTTTTAGTTTTAATATTCTTATTAGAAGATATTACGCTTACTTCCTCATAAGTAGGTGCATTCTTAGGTGAACTCCCTTTTAAATATTCATGATAATACTTATATGTCATAGCATTTTCGTTACTATAGTCATCAGCTTCTATAACTTCACCTAAAAAAATCGTATGGGTTTCTGTTTCTATAGTATCAATTACTTTACATACCATATAACCACATGTATCTTCTAAAATTGGGATTTCTGAAATTTCTTTAAATTTAATATTATTAAATTTATCAGTATCCCTGCTTGATTTAAAACCAAAAGTTCCTATTATCTTTGCATCGGTTGTTTCTTTTAATATTGAAACTCCAAACTTACTAGTTTCTTTAATTACTTTATTAGTATAATTATCATGATTAATACTAACTGCAAGCACAGAAGGATTTGAAGTAACTTGCATAATACTATTCGCAACACAACCAACCTTTTTGTCTTTGTCTTTGCTTGTTACAACATAAACACCATAAGATAAATTTCTTAATACTTTTTTATCCATAATTAGCTCCTTGCTGCCCCATCAACAGATAAAATAACTCCTGTTATATAACTTGCCATATCACTTGCTAAAAATAGAAATGCATTAGCAATATCTTCTGGAGTGCCAATTCTACCTAAAGGTATTCCTTTAATAATTGGTTCAATAACACTATCAGGCACATCTTTCATCATATCAGTTAATGTAACTCCAGGTGCAACAGCATTAACTCTTATATTATCCTTACCTAATTCTCTAGCTAATGATTTTGTAAGACCATTAACTGCGAATTTACTTGCTGGATATCCACAACCAGATGGTTGACCATAAATACTTACCATAGAAGAAGTATTCAATATTACTCCTCCACCATTTTCCTTCATATAGCATACAACAGCACGTGAACAATTAAACACAGCGTTTACATTTAAATCCATTATTTTTCTAAAATCGTCTTCTTTATAATTATAAATCTTATCCATTGAACTCATTCCAGCATTATTGACTAAAATATCAATTTTGCCATACTTTTTTATAATGTGATTAAAGGTTTTTTCAACCGAAGTCAAATCACATAAATTTGGACAATCTCCATCTACTTCGTAATCATCATTTATGCTCTTAAGCTTATTAATCGCATTATCAACACTTTCTTTTTTAGAACCTAAAAGAAATACTTTAGCTCCATTTTCTAAGAATTTTTTTACTGTAGCAAATCCGATACCACGAGTACCACCTGTTACTACAGCAACTTTTCCATCTAACATATTATTCCTCCCATAATAAATATTAATTATAATATTCTATATTTTTTAAATCTATTCAACTTCTTTTGCCCATAAAGAATGCTTATTACAATAAGAGTATATTGTTGCTCCCTTTATATATTTAAATGTTGCAATTGGCTCATCATCTGGAGCAAAATAAACTATTTGCTCATTTTTATCATATACGTAACTAACCCATTCTATATAATGATCTTCATCCATAACGTGATTAACTCTTACATTAATATTTTCACCATCGATTTGATATTCTGGTACATGCTTTTCAAATGAAGCGTCTACACTATTAGGTTTTACATTCTCCAGCGGTTCACCGCAACATGTAATTTTGCAGTTATCACAATTACAATCTTTTAATACTTTTACAAGTGCACCACACTTATTACATCTTTTTAACATATCTTTCCTCCTTATAAATATATTATACAATAATTTAAATAAACAAAAAAGTAAAAAAATAAAATTAGATATTTTTTAAATAAACATTGTACGTAAATCTATTAGGATTATCTATTATTCTCTTAGCCTCAATAGTGTCGCAAGTTTGATTTTCTAGATAAAGAATATCATCAGCAGTAGCACCATTAATATGTATTGCACCCTTAGTTCTTGATTTTTCTTCTCCTAATAAATCTAAATATATATCAAGTTTAGTGTTATATCTATCTCCATCTATTTTAGATATTATTATCTCATCAACAAATTTTCTGATATATTCGTTTAATGAACCACCATTAATTTCTTCTTCAATTAATTTTGCCATTCTATCAAGATTATTATTACTATTATTTAATCGTTCGATTTGCTTAAATATCATAGTTTTCTTTATATTCATTTTTTTAATTTCTTGATCATACTTTTCAAATTGCATCTTAAGAGAATCTTTACTTATATCTCCATTAAAAACTAAATCAAGAGTCATTGATTTCTTTTCTTCAATAATTTTTATGTTAGTATTAAGAAATTCTAATTCATTATCATAGTCATTGGATCTATCTATATTTTCATATATTTTCAGCATATTATCAACAATGTTTTTCTTTTGTGGAATGATATTATTAATGATAGATGACATGATATTATATAGGTCTTTTTCCGCTATAATTGGAGATTCGCATGCAGCTAATCTATGTTG
>JAQXRJ010000097.1 GCA_029218465.1 bacterium
ATTTCCTTTTTACTTATATGTTCTCTATTGTACCATCTTTCAATCATTGTTCTTTCTGTATATGTTAGGTGTTTATATTTTTTCTTTTCTTTGTTATAATTTAAAAGACACATATTATTTACCTCCAATGTATAGTTTAGTAACTTAAATTTTATCATAGGTAATTATATGTGTCTTTTTTTATGTCCCAACCGGACACTTACTTTTTCTATTTATATATTTTTTTTTGAATTTTTTAATTCAATCGTGAGGCAATATCTTTAATTTTTCTAAATCGATGATTTAATCCAGATTTAGTTATTTTATTATTTGTTTCTACTGATATTATTTCACTTAACTCGTTAAGCGACGATTCTGGATATTTTAGTCTATACATTACCGCTTCCTTTAGCTTTTCATCTAAAAAATCAATTCCCAATTTATCAATAATTAAATTAATTTCTTTTATTTGTTCATTACAGCTCATTAAAGTTTTATCCATATTAGCCTGTTCACAATTATTTAATCTATTTGTGATGTTAATTTGTTCTTTTAATGTTCTTATATTTTCATAATACATTACTGCGTTTGATGCTCCAATTATTTTTAAAAAATCACTTATATCATCTGAGTCTTTTATATAAACCATGTATTTTTTTTCTCTTAAAATAATTTTTGCATTTAATTCAAATTCATTGAGAAGCCTTTGTACAAATACTGATTCTTCCTTTGAATCAAAAACAAATTCCAAATGATATTGACTAGTTTTTGGATCATTTATTGAGCCGCTTGATAAAAATGCTCCTCTTATGTAAGACTTAACTTCATCAATTGATCCTACAATAAATTCTCGAGTTTGAGCAATATAATTATTGTTTGAATCTACTATTGATAAATCCTGCAATATTACGTCTAGTTTATCACTTACTGTTATTTCATATATATTTTTTTTGTTAAAAGCTGAATTTGCTTTTGTATCTATTGCGCATTCTACATTATATAATTCTTTTATAAATGAGCAAATTCTTTTAGCTATCTTTAAATTTTCTGTATACAATTCTATTTTCTCTTTAATATTTTTGCAGTTTGATCTAAAAAACCCTGAAAGCTCTGCAATTTTTTCAGGTTTTGTTGTTTTTATTATAGATATTTCATCCTTTACATTTGATGTAAATGACATAATTCCTCCTTAAATTAAAATATATATGATATAGAATATCGCTATTAAAATCATAAAGCAAGCGGTAATTATTGGATAGATTAAAATTTGTGCATATGCTGACTTTCCTATATCTTCTTTTTCACTTAATGCTCTTCCCACTGGAGTCGAATATGTCATTTGTCTTGAAGTTGTTCTACCTTCTTTTTCATCTTGTCTTCTTTTATAATCATTAAAATATTCATACTTATTATCTAATATTACATCATCATAATATTCTCCATATTTTTCTGAATTAGGTATTACTGTTTTTAAATAATTATAGTGTTCTTCTACATACGATGGATTTCTTTTTGAAATAGTTGGAAAATCAAACCATTCAATATTTATGTTTTTAGTTTGTTCTAATGTTGTTTCAAAAGCAAAAGCTCCTATAAACAACTTAACTAAATGATTTATATTATTTCTTATAAAAACATTTCTATCGCATTCTTTTGGCATTTTTTGTATAAATTCATTTTTAAAAGAAAAATATTCTTCTTCTTCATCCAAAATAATTGTTCTAAAAGAAATATCTTCCACATATCTATTTTTATTATGTATTTGTTTTAATTGATAATCTAAAAATACAAAAATTTTTTCTATATATTCAATATTTAAACCTTGATATAAATAACTACCTAAAGTATTATCATTTTTCATATTTATCACCTATTATCAACAATATTGTAGCAAACTATATATAAAAAAGCTATAAATTTTTTATTAATTATTTTTGCTTTAATTAATCAGTTATTTTTGATAAACTATTTTTTATACTTCTTATACCATTATCTACTTGTTTATATTTAATATCTAGCAGTATTGCTATTTCTTTATTTGAAAAACCATTTAATTTTAATTCTACTATAGGCATATTAATGTCTTTTACATAATATTTTAGTTCATTTATTCTTCTAGTATATTCTATACTATTAATAACATTTTCTATTCGATTTCTATTATCTTCACATACTTCTTCTAATATCAAACCATTATCGTAAATAGGTTCATCTATTGAAATAGCTCTATTTAATAAGTTATTATTATTAGTAATACTTTTTCTTAAAAGATTAATCATCTCTCGTTTTACACATGTTAAAGCAAATGTGTAAAATAATGTTTTTTCGTTTGAATTATATTTTTTTATTGCAATACTTAATCCATACATTCCTTGCTGAAAAATATCGTCATATTCTATTCCAATATTATTAAATTTTTTTGCGTATTCTTTAGCAAATTTGCTAACTAAAGGACTGTATTTTTTATACATTAATTCATATGCATTTTCATCATTTTCACTTATCATATATAATACTTCAAAATCATTGATACTTTTATATTCCATTACCCACCTATTTCTTTAAATGAATCATTTTAATAGCTTCATAAATAATTATTCCAGCTGCTACTGATGCATTTAAACTATTTATTTTTCCATACATAGGGATTTTAGCAATAAAATCGCATGATTTACTTATAGAATTGGACATTCCATTACCTTCATTTCCAATAATTATACAACATTTGCCTTTATAATCTATTTCTGTATAATTGATGCCTTCCATATCTGTTCCAATTATCCAATATCCTTTTTCTTTTAATTTTTTTATTGTTTGAACTAGATTGGTAACAATTGAAATTTTTACATTTTCTAAAGCCCCTGCACTCGTTTTCATAACAGTAGAATTAACAGAGACACTTCTATTTTTAGGAATTATAATTCCATCAATCCCAGCTGCTTCACATGTTCTTATTATGGCTCCTAAATTATGCGGATCTTCTAAGTGATCTAAAATTACAATTGTTGAATTTTCATTATTATTGATTAATTCATCAAGTTCAACATATCTAAAATCCTCTATGTCTAAAATTATACCTTGATGTGAAAATTTTTCAAATCTATATAATTCTTTTTTATCTAAAGTTTGATAATTCAAATTTTTCTTTTCTATTAAAGAAAAAATTTCTTTATCATTAAAGTCCTTTTGAATATATATTTTTCTAACCTTTTTATTATTTTTTAACACTTCTTTGGCAACATTTCTTCCATATACAATCATTATATATTCCTCTTTTCTAATATAAAATTAATAATCTCATTAATTCTATCATCATTATTCGTTAAGTGCAAATATCCTATTAAGCATTCAAATGAAGTAGCATGTTTGTATGTAATTATATCACAATTCTTAGGATGACCGCTTTTTTTATTATTTCTTCCCCTTTTTATAATTTTTTCCTCATCAATACTTAAAAAATTATTATCTTGTAATAATTTTAATATTTCACATTGACTTTTTGCACTAACATATTTAATCGATTTCGTTTGCAACTCATTAACATTAGATATTTTTTTATTAATCAAAAATTCTCTTATATATGTTTCATAAATCGAATCTCCAAGATATGCCAAAACAAGCACATTTATTTCTCTTACATCCATAAGCTAATCCTTTTCTATTAATTATTTATATGTATTTCTTAAATCTCTAATCGTTTTTAAACTTATTCTTTTTTCCTTAGATTCTTTTTCAAAAAAAGTACTATAGAAGTCTACTATATCTGTATTATGATCCACTTTACCAGCAATTTTATCAAATCCATAATATAGAATCTTTGACATTATACTGTTATTTATATATTCAAAATTAGTTTTAACTATCATATTATTTGATAGATTCTTTTCAAAATGCCAGTCATCAATATCAATAAAAACAAAATTACCAGTATTTTTATTTAACATTATGTTTCCTAAATGACAATCTTGAATTACTATTCTTAAATTTGATATTTGTTTTACTGTTTCTAGCAAATTCTTATATTTCTGCAAAAAAACTTTTATTCTCATTTTGTCTATTTCATTTAGTGTATTTCCATCTATGTAATCCATTATATAGCCCAAAGCTATTTCATCATAGTTTGTTTCAAAAGATCTTATTATTACTTTCTTAGGATTAATGACATTTGGAATATTTATTTTTGTTAAATCAATTAATTCTTTTATTGAATAGCTAATAACATATTTATTAAATGTATTGTATATTTTGACGCATTCTTCATTATCAAGCCTATATATTTTTCCGTAAAAGCCACTATCTCCATTTTTTATTAATTTAAGTTTATTTATATCCAAATCAGATCTTAATATTATATTTGACATTATAACCATACCTCTTTTTGTTTTGCTATTTTATCATAATCATCTAATAAAGTAAAGCTAGACATCATTCGATGTCTAGTCCCTCCTTCTTCCTCCATATAGTACTATTAATCTTAGTATTTGCAATATAGTCGTTATTACAGATGCAACATAAGTTAGTGCTGCTGCATATAACATTGCTGATACATCCTCTAATTCATCTTGATTAATTAATTGTATTTTTTTTAATTCCTCTTTCGCTCTTTTAGATGCATTAAATTCAACTGGCAATGTAACCAATTGAAATAATAACACTATTACTTCAAGAGCAATACCTATCCATATTAAATCTATTGCCTGAAATATTATACCTAACAATATTGCAAAGTATCCTCCATATGAGGATAAATTTACTATTGGATAAATAGAAGACCTAAACCTCATAAATTTATATCCAGTATTGTCTTGTATTGCGTGTCCTACTTCATGCGCTGCAACAGATACTGATGCTATTGTTGTCCCATGAAATACCTCACTAGATAGTCTTACTACTTTCCTAGATGGATCATAATGATCTGTCAAGTTTCCTTTTACTTCCGTTATATAGATATCCTTCAATTTGTTTCTATCTAGTATTCTACGAGCTACTTCAAAACCTGACAAATTTTTACTATTTTCTATTTTTTTATATTTATTATAAGAAGTTGTAATATACAATTGTGCACATAATGATATTATAAAACCAATTATTAATAATAATTCGCTTAAAATGTAATTATCCATTCTTGCCTCCTATATTAATTCATATTTTGTTCCATCTCTTGTATCTATAAGTTTTATTCCTTTTTCTAGTAATTCATCTCTTATTTTATCCGCAGTAGAAAAATCTTTATTTTTTTTAGCATTATTTCTTTCTTCAATTTTTTTCTGAATTTGTTTATCAGTTTCATCGTCTATAGAGCTTTCTAGTTCTATTAAGTCAAGAGATAATACTTTATCAAATTCATTTATTAAATACAGTTTTGTAAAATCAGATAAATCATCATCTTTTATTACATCATATACTAAAGTAATCATATTAGAGGTGTTTAAATCATTCTCTATTGCACCTCTAAATTGTTCAATATATTTATCTAATTTGGATTCGTGCAAATCTGGAGTTCTATCTAGTAATTTAATTTTATTTTTCAATTTTACATATGCCTTCTGTGCTCCATCTAATGACTCCCAAGTAAATGACAGTTGATTTCTATAATGACTATTTAAGCATAGAAGTCTATAGCTCAATGGATTATATCCCTTTTCTTCTAATAGTGAAACTGTTAAAAACTCTCCTTTTGACTTTGACATTTTGCCTTCTTTATCATTTAAATGCTCACCATGTACCCAATAATTACACCATTTATGACCAAAGTATGCTTCACTTTGTGCTATTTCATTCGTATGATGTGGAAAAATATTATCTACTCCACCACAATGTATATCGAGATACTCTCCTAAGTACTCTGCAGATATTCCAGAACATTCTATATGCCAACCTGGATAGCCAATTCCCCAAGGTGAATTCCATTTCATATCTTGATTCGCAAACTTTGAAACTGTAAACCATAATCCAAAATCGCCCGGATTTCTTTTTGCTTTATCTTCTTCTACTGTATCTCTAACTCCTATCATTAAATCTTCTGCTGTTTTTCCAGATAATTTATAATAATCCTTCGCTTTACTAATATCAAAATATACATTTCCATCTGATATGTATGCATAACCATCTTTTAACAATTTTTCTATTATTTCAATATATTTATCTATGTGCTCGCTTGCTCTTTCAACTGTTTCCGGAGTTTTTATATTTAATTTTTCAGTATCTTTGAAAAAAGCTTTCTCATAAAAATCAGCTATTTCATAAACCGTTTTTCCTTCACGAATTGCGCCTTTTTCCATCTTATCTTCACCAGTATCAGAATCACTCGTCATATGTCCTACATCAGTTATATTCATAACTCTATTTACTTCATATCCTAAATAGCTAAGTCCTTTTTCTAAAACATCTTCAAATATATATGTTCTTAAATTACCTATGTGAGCATAGTGATATACTGTAGGCCCGCACGTATACATCTTAACTTTACCTTCTACATTCGGAATAAATTCTTCTACTTTTTTATTTAAGGTATTATATATTTTCATAAACACTCTCCCATTTAATTCTATTAATCTGATTTAATTATAACACTTATTTATAAAGAAAAACTATATATGTTGTCATATATAGTCTATTTTATACATCGACAACAAGCACAACAAAAATGTACTTGTTTTATAGATCATTCTATCTACAACACAAGCAATTATTACAACAACAGCAATATTTCATATTATTAAGCATAATAATCACTCCTCGATTAAAGAATATTAAAATATTCTTTAATTGTCAATAGTTTAATCACAAGCAATTGAATAATATAATAAAAAATATGTATATTTTGTTTTTGTTTAAATTATCTATATTTTAAACTTTTCACATTATTGTCTAATTCTATAATATCGTAATCATGTATGTAATCCGCATGTATATTATTAAGGCCATAATATGTGTCCCAATTGTTAATTTCTGTTACAACTTTAATAGATATTTCGTTATTACATCTACATGTAATATAATTATTTATTGCTCTTTTAGTAATATTTGGAACATTACTATTGTTTTCAAAAATTAAGGCAAAATATGAATCATTTTGAATAAACTCTTTTATATATTTTAAATATTGTTCAACATCAATGAAAGGCATCGCAATGTTATTTGTGTTCATTTTTTCATCACTATCATTATTAAGTGTAATGAATAAATTTTTATAAAATTCTTGAAACCGAATTAATATTTGTAACAATTCATCAAAATCTTTTATATTAGCATAATTATTATTTGCAAACATTTTATTTATTTTTGTTAATAATTTTTTCATTCGTTTTTCTAAATCATTAAATTGTTCTAATTGACATAATTTTTTTGTAATGTTATATGCTATAGAAAAGCTTAAATGCTCAGTTGCTATTATTATTTCTTTTTGACTATATGTTTTATTTTCAACTTTTATATTTGGTAAATAATAATCTTCCATATAAATTGCACTAGGAGAATATCTATTTATTTTAATAGGATATATTTCTTCTAATTTTTTAAAAAAAGAGGTTCTTTTATTCTCATCATATCCATATATAACTAAATGTCTGTTTTGTTCTATTATTTCTTGTCCTAATATTTTTTCGTTTTTATAAATATCCATATCTTTTTCCTATTCTTTTTATTAAATAAATATAATATATTTTGATTGATTACCTACTGTTGATAACAATTCTCCATTAAAATGCGAAATTATACTTATTGCTTTGTAGTTTTTTTTATTAATATCTAAATATACTTCATGAAATCCATTGTTTTTTAAAATATTTAAAGTAATTTCTAATAGAATTTTTCCATATCCTTTATTCTGATATTTTTCAATAATTAAAAATTCTAAATAATTATCTTCATTTAAGGTTATTATTTTTGAAAGTCCAACTATTTTTTCTTTGTTATCTTTAAACAAATATATATCCTCATTATCTTTTTTATCTATTTGCAATTTTTTTAGTATATCCAAACCGGCTAATTCTAAATGCATATTATTTACTCCTTTCTTTTTTATCTGAATATATTAAATTCACATAATCATTAAATGATGGATAATATTTTCGATATTGTTCAAGTTCTTCTTCTGAGACATTCACATTTTTTTTAACAAATTCAATTAGCTCTTCATCTGTTAATCTAATTTTTTCATTATCAACAGAAATTATACTTATGTCTGGATTTTTTCTGTCAACATATATCCAATACCTTTTTTCATTATTAATACAATAATTATTTAACATAAAACAGCTATATGATTTAAGTATATCAACTTGATTTTTTTCAACTGGTATAGTAAATAATTTATCAATTTCTCTTTTTTCATAATCGTTTTTGCATTTTGAAATTTCGTTTAGATAACTTACCTTTAAAATATGAAATCTATGAATTCCATTACTCTCTATTACACATTTTCCATTTTCAATCTCTATAACTGTAATTGGCTCTTTCAAAAAGCTATTTACAAGTTTTGTAGGCATTTCGTACGTTGAATATTCCAACATTCCATTGTCTCTACTATGATATAAATCGCCATCATTATCAAAATATTTATTAAAATTATATAACAAATTATCGGTATCTCCTCGCCATGAATAATCAAAACCAACTATATCTTTTATACATACATTAGTATTAAATCTATGCGTAGTTACAAGATTTTCTCCTAATATGCGATTTATATCATTTACATCAAAAATACTTTTATTAATTATCTCTTTTGATATATTATTTTTTTTAATAAATTTTTCTACAGATTCACTCATTATGTCCTCCTATTTTTACTTATATGAACATATATATTATCAAATTATTTATTTCAAATTTTTTTCTTTTTTATATTTAATATCATATATCAAAATTATATCATTTAATTTAAATAATTAATATTATAATTATATATATTTTATCATTTAACATTTAAAATCATTTTATTACTTAATTATTCTTATTTATTTGAAATGTAATTATATGTTTTATAAAAAAACAAACCATTTAAATTTATAGTTTGTTTTTTTAATTAATATTGCTATCTTTATTTTTAATTTTTTCTTTAAGAAATTTTTCAAATTTTATTATTCCATATTTATTATTATAGTAATTAGGAAATTCATTTAAATGAGCTAAGGCTATTTTTGCAGTAATTATTAAATTGTTATTTGTTACATTAGTAATTTTATTCACAGTACCATGTTCTAATTCTACATTAATTCCATCTAAAAATTCTCTAGGTGTAAATTTATCAAAAGTTACGCCTAACACACTTGCTGCATAATATGCTTGTTCTAAATTAAACATTATAATTTCACCCTTTATAATTATATGTTTTATTTCATAAAAACTGTCTAATTATTTTTTTTGATTGATTATAATTAACATGTATATACTTTTAAGTTTACTACATTTATATATTCTCTACATAATTTCCTTAATATTTGTCTCATTTTTGATACACCATTACTGTATAATATTCTATTTCTATACTACTTTGGCAAAAACAAAATTTGATATTTATAATTCTAGATTATATATGTTTAATGATTATAGACATCCCTTATGACATCAATTTATATTATATTCACTGATAGACCAAATTCAGTATATTAAAATAAGTTATTATTACTCAACGTTAAAGTTTAAATGAATGCTAACTTATGGGATTTTTGTTACATAAAAAATAGACACACAAGTGTCTATAATTATTTACTCTCCAATTTCGATATATTTCTTTTCTTCGATTTGTTTTGTATCATTTTCTTTTGGAATCTCAATATTTAATATACCATTTTTTAAATTTGCTTTTATGTCTTCTTCTTTTATTTGACTACCTACATAAAAGCTTCTTGAGCATTCACCATAATATCTTTCTTTACGGACATATTTACCTTTTTCTTGTTTGTCATTATCTTTAATTTCAGTTTTTGCATTTATTATTAGGTAACCATCTTCAATGTGAATTTTAATGTTTTCTTTATTAAAGCCAGGTAAATCAACCAATAATTCATACTTATCATTATGCTCTTTTATATCTGTCTTCATTAATTTACTTTCATGTGATGTAAAAAAAGGATCATTAAACAAATCATCAAAAAAATCGAAATTTCTCTTTGGTATTAGCATCATATTTATCTACTTCCTTTCCTCACAATGTGTTATCGCCATTACAGGTGGAGCACATTATATAACATAATACCTTATAGCAAGTATAACCTTACTACATTATAAATATATCACTAAATTTAGCACTTGTCAATATAGAGTGCTATTTTTTTTATATTTTTAAAATAATATTAAATCTAAGAAATCATTATAAAGCACTATAATTAAAAGCAAGGATTCATAATTACCCTTGCTTTATTATTTTTAATAATTAAACTATCAAATTAATAGTTTTCAGCTTTTACTTCAAAATAGCTTTGAGGATGAGCACATACAGGACAAATTTCTGGTGCTTTCTTACCAATAACTACATGTCCACAATTTCTACATACCCAAACACATTCTTCATCTTTAGAAAATACTAGTGAATCATCAATATTTTTTAATAGCTTTCTATATCTGTCTTCGTGCTCTTTTTCAATTGCTGCAACCATTCTAAATTTTGCTGCAAGTGCTTTGAACCCTTCTTCCTCAGCTACTTTAGCAAATTCATCATACATATCAGTCCATTCGTAATTTTCACCTTCAGCTGCTGCTAAAAGATTTTCAGGTGTAGAAGGTATAGTTCCACCATTTAATTCTTTGAACCACATTTTAGCATGTTCTTTTTCATTATTAGCTGTCTCTTCAAAAATTGCTGCAATTTGTTCATATCCATCTTTTCTTGCTTTTGATGCAAAATAAGTATATTTATTTCTTGCTTGACTTTCTCCTGCAAACGCAGTCATTAAATTTTGCTCTGTTTTTGATCCTTTTAATTCCATAATATTTCCTCTTTTCTGTTACATCAATAACATTTATATTATATCATTAATTGCTATTTCTTACAATATTTAATTTAAAAAGTTAGTAAAATGATACCTCGTTCAATCTATTATTAGTATATTGAATTCAGATAAAAATGGTTCTAAAATGGTTCTAAAGCCAATTTTGGGCTGTTTTTCGAGAAAAAGAAAAACTCGCGTTTTCCTTTATATTATCTGGGTTTGCGAGTTATTTTCCACAGCATTGTTTATATTTTTTTCCACTTCCACATGGCTTTTTATAGTAGGTATTTTGATAGCTTCTCATAGCATTTTGTGGCTCTTTTCGGCTATTGAATGCACTTGGGAGCTTCCGACAGCACTTGGGAAACCTAGCAGAAGGTATCTAAAAAGGTATCTAAAATATTTTTTTAACGATTTTTCGTAATTTTTTAGTAAGTTCTTAAAATCATAGAAAAAGACTACCTTTTAGGCAATCTCCTATATTAATAACATAATCTATAATCGATTATCATAGACTATCAATTTTAATCATCTAAGT
>JAQXRJ010000098.1 GCA_029218465.1 bacterium
TTCAGGGGGTTTTGGTTGAATATGCACTTACATTAAGAATCGTAAGTGCCTTCAAATATATACATGATGTTTACCATCATGCAACTTAATAATAATATTATATTTTATAAAAGTCAATTTAATATGAAAAATTTTTTAAATAAAAATGTAAATTTTACACTTTACTCTAACTATGCTCTATTGTGGATATTAATCTTTCTTTTAATTCAATTTCTTGTTCACCCTTTAAAAATTCCATAGAATCTTTTTTTGCTTGCAATAAAATTTTATAATCAGATTGTAAATTAGCTATTTTAAATGTCATATCTCCACTTTGTTTAACTCCAAACAAATCTCCTGAACCCCTCAACTTAAAATCTTTCTCACTGATTTCAAATCCATCATATACACTTTCCATAATTTTTAATCTTTCTGCATCACTATTACTAATCAAAATACATTTAGATTCAAAAGAATTTCTTCCAACCCTACCTCTTAGCTGATGAAGGGTTGATAAACCAAATCTATTAGCGTCAAATATTACAATCATAGTTGCATTTTTAACATCAACCCCGACTTCAATAACAGTTGTACTTATTAAAATATTAATTTTATTTTGTTTAAATTCTTCCATAATTAATTCTTTTACTTCTGGTTTCATTTTACCATGAACTATGTCTATATTATATTTACTTCCAAAAGCAAGATTCATTTTATCTCTTAAATTATATACACTAGTTAAATCTGTATTATCATTTTGTTCAATCAAAGGTGCAATAACATATATCTGGTGATTATTTTTTAATTCTTCATACATATAACCAAGTACATCTTTTATCTCATTTTCATTTTTTAAAATTGTAGTAACTTTTTTTCTACCACTAGGTAATTGCTTAATAGAAGAAATATCCATATCTCCATAAATAGTTAAAGCATAAGTTCTAGGAATTGGAGTTGCACTCATATATAGTACATCCACTGATACTCCTTTATTTTTTAAATTTGTTCTTTGATTAACACCAAATCTATGCTGTTCATCTGTTATAACAAGTCCCAAATTATTAAATAATACATCTTCTTGTATCAAAGCATGTGTTCCGATTATTATATCTATATCTCCATTTTTCAATTTATCATAAATATTTTTTTTCTCTTTTTTATTAATAGACCCTGTTAAAAGAACAATTTCTATATCACTATCATCTATTAATTCTTTTAAATTATTATAATGCTGAACAGCAAGTATTTCCGTAGGTGCCATCAACGCACTTTGATATCCAGAAAATGCATTATAACACATTGAAAGAAATGCTACAATCGTTTTACCACTACCAACATCGCCTTGTAATAATCTATTCATTCTATTATTACTTTTCAAATCCTCAATTATTTCGTTTAAAGATTTTTTTTGATCATCCGTCAAATCGAATGGTAACTTTTTTAAAAGTTTATCAAATTTTGTTCTATCACATGTTCTAGAAATACCTTTATTAGCTATTTTATTCTGCTGTTTTAAATAATTAATTTTAAACATAAATTCAAATAATTCCTCATATTTCAAGCGCAAGCTAGCTTCTTTTAATTTTTCAAAATTAGGAGGATTATGTATAATATTAAGGGATGTTTTTTTATTATTAAAATTATATTTATCCAGTAAATATTTTGGAATACTATCATTAATATCATTTCCGTTTTTCATTAAAGCATTATTTATATAACTAAGTAAAGTTTTCGTCGTTAGTCCATTTGTTGTATGATATACAGGCTCTATAGTTTCTTTATTAGACAAAACACCAAATTTTATGTCACTTGCTGTTATAATATTTCTTTTTTTATCATATTTGCCAATAACAATAATATTAGTACCAATCTTCAAATTAGCTTTTAAAAATGCTCTATTAAAAATCGATACCCCTATTGCACCATAAATTGTTGCAATTCTAACATTTAATTTATTTAATCCAGCTTTAAATCGAATCAATATAGGAATAGATTCAACTTTACCATCAATAATAATCTTATCATCTGATTCTACAGCTGTGATATTAGTTCTTTTTAATATATCATATCTAAAAGGATAATGAGTTACCAAATCATCAAGACTATTAATTCCAACTTTATTTAATAAAATTTCCGTTTTAGTGCCAATTCCCTTAATCTCAGATAATTTCATAACGACCACTTCCTGAGGCATATTATATCATATTTTTACATTAAATAAAATCAATTTTTTTAACTTTTTATGTTGACAAATTAGAACACTTCGATTATTATAAAAACTACCAATTCACAAATGGCGAATTGGTCGCTAGTATCACACTAGCCAACCCCTTTTTATTCTTTTTTATGAAGTCGACCTCAGGGGGACGACTTCTTTTTTTTGCTATTAAAAAGGAAAGAAATTATTCTTTCCCTTTTTTACATAAACTTTTTAAATATTTAAATCTATTAATGGATTCTTTTTTATTTTGTTCTAATAAGCTTTTATATTCATTAGGATTGACTTTTTTTAACAATTTATATCTATCTTCTCCTAGTAAAAATTCAAAATATTTAGTAAAATCCGCATCAGAATCAAGCAATAAAATTTCCTCATCTGGATTATATCTGAATATGGGAAAATATCCTGATTGAGTAGCTCTTTTTTGCTCATCAGTACTATCAATCACACCATTTGAAATACCATGAGCAATACAAGGTGCATATGCAATTATAATTGAAGGTCCTTTATGATTATATGCCTCAATAAAAGCTTTAACAGTCTGATTCATATTAGCTCCCATAGAAATAGATGCCACATAAACATTTGGATAACTCATTGCAAGTTTTGCTAAATCCTTCTTATTTGTTTTTTTACCAGTTGACGAAAACTTTGCAACACTACCTATTCTACTTGATTTAGACGTTTGACCACCTGTATTTGAATATACTTCAGTATCTAATACCAAAATATTAACATTTTCCCCACTCGAAAGAACATGATCAAGTCCACCATAACCAATATCATAAGCCCAACCATCTCCACCAACTATCCAAAAAGATTTTGTTTTAATAAAATCTTTTAAAGCTAATAGTTCTCTGTTTTTGTTATTCATTACTAATTCATATAATAAACAACTATTTTCATAATTACATCTTTTATAGTAACTTGCATAGATATCTTTTTCTGGTTCACTTACTTTATCTATATTTCTATATATAATTTTCTTAATCTTATCTTTATTTATTCTATCAGCAACTTCAAGTCCCATACCAAATTCAGCATTGTCTTCAAATAGTGAATTCATCCAAGGAACACTATAAGGAGTTTTTGGAACACTTCCACCATATATTGACGAACAACCAGTTGCATTTGCTATAACTAATTCATTTCCAAATAGTTGAGTAAGTAATTTTAAATAAGCTGTCTGTCCACAACCAGCACAAGCACCACTAAACTGAAACTTTGGTTTTACAAATTGACTGCCTTTAACTGTATTGATAGGAAAAACAATATGTTCATCAACTTTATTAAATAAATATTTACTATTCTCTATATTTTCAACAGTTTTAACAGCATCTGATTCTTTCATAGTAATGGCTTTAACACCTTTTTTTCCAGGACAGACTTTACTACATAAACCACATCCCGTACAATTTTTATAATCAACACCAATCATAAACCTTAATGAATGATTTTTGATTAATGAATCTTTTAATTTATCTTTTAATTTAGTTGGTGCATTAATAAATTCTCTATCATCTAATAAGAAAGGTCTTATCACGCCATGGGGACATACAAAAGAACACTGACCACACATAATACAATTTTCAGGATTATAGCAAGGCAATAATTCTGCAATATTTTTTTCTTCAAATATCGATTTACCACCTGGAAAAGATCCATCAACAAATTCTTCAACTTGACTTACCTTTAAAGTATCTCCTAATTTCTTATCAATCAAATCAAAAATATTTAAACTATGACTATCAACATCTTTTATATCTTTAATATTTAATTTTAATAAATTAAGATTGTCCAAAGTATCATTTATACAACTAATATTTTTGTCAATTAATTCTTTTCCTTTATTAGTTAATAATATTGATACAGACTTTTTAAGCTCCTTAAAAGCAAAATCAAACGGAATAATATTACTTATTTTAAATATTGCAGTAGCAATTATTAAATTTATCTTATTACCCAATCCATTCTTGTATGCTATGCCACTAGCATCGATTGTATACACCTTAATTTTTTTATCTTTAATAATTCTTTTATCATGAGAAGATATTGAATTAAGCAATTCTTCCATATTTTTATTAGTATTAATAATAAAAACTGATTTACTCTTTGCTTTATCTAGCATACTATATTTTAATAAATAATCATCTTTGGTACATACTATCAAGCTTGGTTTTTCAACATAATATGAAGAATGAATTTCACTATTTGAAAATCTTAAATGACATTTAGTAAGTCCTCCTGATTTTTTTGAATCATATTCAAAATATCCTTGAGTATAAGCATTGGTATTGTTTCCTATTATCTTGATGATATCTTTAGATGCTGACACCATTCCATCCGATCCATACCCGTAAATAAGCATTTCATGAACATTATAATCAGTATCAAAGTATTCTTCATTTAAACTTAAATTAGTAACATCATCAACAATGCCAATAGTAAATTCATGATTATCTTTTTTTTCTAAATAACTATAAACTGCCTTTATTTGATAGGGGGTGGTATTCTTGCTAGATAATCCATATCTACCACCTACAACTTTTATTTTAGAATTAAAATTTGAAATTACATCTTTAACATCTAAATATAATGGAGCCATAGCACCTGGTTCTTTTGTTCTATCAAGTACAGCAATAGATTTGACAGTTTTAGGTAAAACATCTAATAAATACTTAGAAGAAAATGGCCTATATAGATGAACTTCAATCAAGCCAACCTTATTATCGTTGGCATTTAAATAATCAACCGTTTCTCTAATCGTTTCACAAACAGACCCCATAGCAACTATAACTTTTGATGCATCTATTGCTCCATAATAATCAAAAGGTTTATATTTGCGGCCAGATATTTCACTTATTTTTTCCATATACTCATTCACTATATCTGGCAAAGCATCATAATATTTATTTCTTGCTTCACTTATTTGAAAATATATATCATCATTCAAGTTAGTCCCTTTAGTAACATTATTTATGCTTAACGCACGATTTCTAAATTTTTTTAAGGCATTTTTGTCAATTAACTTCTTTATCTTTTCCAGATTTATTAGTTCAATCTTTTGTAATTCGTGGCTTGTTCTAAATCCGTCAAAGAAATTAACAAAAGGGATTCTTCCTTTTAAACTTGATAAATAAGGAATTGCTGTTAAATCCATCACTTGTTGAACAGATGAGGTTGCGAACATTGCAAACCCTGTTTGCCTAACAGAATAAATATCTTGATGATCTCCTAAAATAGACAAAGAATGTGTTGCTAAGCTTCGTGCAGCAACATTAATAACACATGGTAACATTTCACCGGCAATTTTATACATACTAGGAATCATAAGTAATAATCCTTGAGATGCAGTATAAGTAGTAGCTATTATACCATTTTGAAGAGCACCATGAACCAAAGCAAT
Organism: bacterium; assembly: GCA_029218465.1. Taxonomy (GTDB): domain Bacteria; phylum Bacillota_I; class Bacilli_A; order RF39; family UBA660; genus CAG-710. Next base: position 5,607 of record JAQXRJ010000098.1, read on the forward strand.
CGCACCAGCTTCACTCTGCATTTGTGTTATATTAACTTTTTCTCCATAAAAATTTAACTGTTCACCAGCAGAATATTTATCAACATATTCTGCCATAGGAGATGCAGGGGTTATTGGATAAATTCCAGCCAACTCACTAAATTTATATGAAATTAAGCTACACGCCTCATTTCCATCCATAATTTTATACTTCATTTTATCACTCTTTTCTAAATAACATTATACATCAAATACTGAATAAATTGAAATCTATTTTTTTGAATATATAGTTTGAATATTACTATCATATTTCCTTACAATACTCATGTATTTATCAAAATAACTATCATAATTATTTAAAATTTTATTATTAAGATTATTGTATGGATATACTTTAAAATGACCACAAACAGATGCTTTACAGGTATACACTAAATCAGCTTTTGGTTCTTCTACTTTAATATAAACTTTATCATCAATAGTAGTTTTAACAATGTTAGTATCTACAATTAAACCAGTTAATTTTTCAACACCTATTTGAGATGAAATAAAATTGCCAAGTGAATATACAACTAAAGTATCATCAATGAATTCAATAGGTTCAACCACATGTGGATGAGTTCCAATAATAATATTTACTCCTAAACTAGATAAATACTTAGCAATTTCTTTTTGAGAATTTGATACATCATGAGAATATTCTATACCCCAATGCATAGATACGATAAGTAAATCAACTTTATCTCTAATTTTTTCTATATCTTTTTTTACTGTTTCTTTATCATAAACATTTAAGTAAAATTCCTTACCTGTAGGACTTTTAAGCCCATTAGTTAAAGTAGTATAAGCAAGAAGTCCATACTTAATACCATTTTTCTCTTGAACAACAATTTTTTCTCTTTGTTCTTCTGAAATATAAGAACCAGCTGCGATTACGTTTGTTTTATTATCCCAATAATTTCTAGAATTAATTATTGTTTTATAATTTGTTCCATATCCTCTATCTAAAGTGTGATTAGTAGCAAGACTAACTAAATTAAATCCCATATCAATAAATGCGTCACCTACTTCGTATGGAGAATTAAATTGTGGGTAATTAGATAATCCTAAAGAGCTACCTCCAAGTATTGTTTCTTGATTGTAAAACTTTAAATCATATGATGATAATAAACTTTTAATTTCACTAAACATTGGCTTAAAATCATATGTGTTACCTTTTTTCGCATCAGCATAAATACTACTATGTATTAATGCATCGCCAATCATTACTAAAGATACTCTTGTCTCATTAACAGAAGGTCTAGGAATATCATAGTAATCTAATTTTTGATATGTTTTAGTTTTTTCTAAAAAATTACAAACTAATACTAAAAATATTATTAAAAAAATAAATAACCATATAAATCTTAATATATTTTTTAAGCATTTACTCATATAATCACCTTTTACTATATTTTAAGTATATAATATAATTTAAGTTAAATGCAATAACTTATAATTGAAAAATATGGAGTAATATGTTACGATTTAAATATAAAATAAAGGAGATAATAATTAATGAAAAAGCAAAAAGAGAAAAAAAATAATAAAAAGAAACTTATAATTGCAATACTTTTTGTTCTAATAGCTGGAGGAATTTTAATAATTAAAAATAAAATATTAGATAATAATTCGAATATAACACAAATAAAAACGATAGATAATATTTCAGACTATGATTATACTTTGAGTAACAATTCTACAGCATATCAAAAAACACTCTTTAAAGAATTAAAATTAATATTAAATAGCAAAGAAATTAATGACGAAGAATATGCAAAAAAAATAGCACAATTATTTACTGCAGATTTATTTACACTAAATACTAAATTAACAAGTTCAGATATTGGTGGTACTCAATACGTATATAGAGATTTTCAAGATGATTATGTATCTATTGCACAAAGCAGTCTATATAGTTCTGTAAAAAGTAATATTTATGGAGATAGAAAACAAGAACTTCCTGAAGTTACAAAAGTAACTGTTGATGATACAACTAAAGAAACCTTTAAATATGGAAATAAAGTTTTTGAAGAAGCATACGCTATTACACTTCATATTAGCTATAAAAAAGAGCTAGGTTATCCTGAAAAATATAAAGTTACAATTATTAAAAATGAAAAAAATATGGAAATAGTAAAAGCTAGTGAAAATTAATCACTAGCTTCTTTATTCAGTAGGTTGTTCTGATTCTATTGGTAATGATTCTTCTTCATTTTTACCATTACCATATGTTATTTCAATTGTTTTGTTACCATTTATAATGTCAAATATCGTTATACCTGATATATTTTGGCTTATTATTTTATCCTTTTCTCCGGATACAGCAACATATTCAACAGGAATACTTAAGTTAGTTTTATTTAGCCAAGTTTTAAACGAGGACAAATTACTTCCTACATAGTTTTTAATATTACATTGACTTAAATCTTTAGTATCTATAACTAAACACATTTCATAGGTAAATTCTTGCTTTGTACCTTCCTCTGTTTTTTGACTACTTGAACCAGTATTATCAACTTTAGTAACTACAGTAACGACTACAGTTTTTATATTCGATATATCAGTATTAGCTTTAACAGATTGTTCAAGTATTTCTCCTTCAAAATATTTGGAATCAGCAACATATTTATATTCAGGCTTAATAGTGATTCTATTAATAGAAGCCCAACTATTTGCATAATCAAAACTCTTACCAACAAAATTAGGTAATGTTACTATATCATCGGAACCACCATATATATTGTTTCCAACAATTTTTTCTTCATATCCTTCATTTATATCAAAAGAGAATGTCTTAATAGGAGTCTCTTCTACAAGTTCTAAATTAACTTTCATAGATTTAACAACAGCTTTAATACTATTATCGGTATTAATTACTGTACTTAAATTTAAATTACCAATTTTAATTGTCTTAGTATAACTTGTGAACTTTAATTTTTGAATATTAACTATTTGAGAAATATCTCTATTTCCAGCATTAATCTTAATAAGTATATCTTTTCCAACATTGTATAAAGATAATATTGTATCAGTAGACATATTAGTAACCATATTGTCCCCCAACATATCTAGCATTTTATATATAGTATCAATACTATTAATAGATTTCATTTTATTAAGTATTGATTTAAATACTAATTGTTGATTTTGTCCTCTTACAAAATCATTTCTTATACCAGTTGAAGTATACTTTTTATCACACTTTCCAGTCCAATAATGTCTATTTCTTGTCAAAGCAAGCGCTTGTTCTCCATTTAAAGTTTGTTTTCCAGAATCTAAATAAACAGTGTTTTTACCCCATTTTCTTTCACTATTTTGTTCGCAAAAAGCATATGGTACATCAACATCAATTCCTCCTAATAAGTCAACAAGCTCAACAAGGCCTTTAAAATTCACCTTAGCATAGTAATCTATATCGATATCAAGATATTTCTCTATTGTACTAACAACACATTTATCACCACTCCATCCAGAAGAATTTATTTTGTGTTTTTTACCTGTACAAGCAATCGTTGTATAAGTGTCCCTTGGAATACTAAGTATAGTTGAACTAAGCGTATTAGGATTAAAAGTAACTACCATAAGTGTATCAGCATTATATGAAGAGGATAAATTATCCACTCCCATAAATAAAATAGTAAATGGTTCCATTACACTTTTTTGAATAGTCTGTTCTTGTGCAAATTTCAATTCATATGTTTTTATAATACCTATCTTTTCAGTAACATCAGAATACTCTTCATCAGCTGCTAAAACAGGACCAAATTCAGTGGGCAAAAAGGCAAATCTTATCTTTTCATTATATAAATCCTCTACAATAGCATTGTAACTATCATAATATGTAAGTTCATTAGAAATACCATTTTCTTTTAAGAATCCTTCAATCATTTTTGATGAATTTGATGAAACTTCATCGGATGGAGCACCAATTTTTTCATCTAATGAAATATCACTTATAGTAATATTATTTGACTTCAATGCAACCAAACTTATAGAATCAACTTGAATATTATCTGATATTTTATCAAGAAGGCCAAGCATTCTATTAGCATTATATCCAATAAAAATATTAAAGAAAACAGTTAAAAAACTAAATAACAAAAAAATAACTCTTCTTAATAACTGTTTTTTTGCAACACTCTTTATATTAAAAAAGCATATTATTATAGTTATTATTGCATAAACTATACAAAAAATATATCTAACTAAATTTTCTATTCCATTAAGCTTTAAAATCGAATATAACAAATATCCTGAACTAAATAATAATAATAAATTCATAAATAAAGCAACAATCAATTTATAATTAAATTTTTTCTTTTTTACGGTCATATTTGCCTCCTACTTTATAAAAGTTTATCAAATTTCAAACAAATTGTCCATACAGTTTTACTAAACATTAAAAATACAATATTTCTCATATATTCTTTTGAATTTTTTTAAATAAATCATTATCTTTACTACTTAAAAAAATAAATATTTACTTTAAAATTTGGATTTTGAAATAATTGTATTACTAAAACTTAAGTATATATTTTTGTTAAATCAAAATAAAATTTTAGAAAAATATAAAAAAACAGGGAACATAACTCCCAGTTTAATTTTATAAATGGGGCGAAATAAGGGAGTCGAACCCTTGCATAACAGAGCCACAATCTGCCGTGTTAACCACTTCACCAATTCCGCCATTGCTTGAATACTTCTATATTTTAGCAAGTATTATGTAAAATATCAAGCTTTTTTAAAAAAAAGACTTTTTAAGCCTCTAAAATACATTAAAAATCAAGTTAATCATAGCACATATAATAATTCCACATATAGTAGGTATTATAAAAGCTAATAAAGTCCATTTTATAGATTTCGTTTCTTTTTTTATTGTTAGACACGTAGTTGAACAAGGAAAATGCATAAGAGTAAATATCATTACTGATACAGCTGTAAGCCAAGTCCATCCATTATTTATTAATAAATTTTTTAATACATTAAGATTAGTTATCTCTATTAAATTCCCACTTGCCATATAGCTCATTATAATTATTGGTATTACAATTTCATTTGCAGGAAATCCTAAAATAAATGCGAGTATTATTGTCCCATCCATTCCAATCATTTTACCAAAAGGATTTAAAAAATTTGATGTTAAACTTAAAATACTGCTACCGTTTATATTTACATTAGCCATTAACCATATTATTAATCCTGCAGGTATCGCAACGGATATAGCTCTGCCCAAAACAAACAATGTTCTATCAAATATAGATCTTATAATTACCTTTCCTACTTGGGGAATTCTATATGGCGGAAGTTCTAAGGTAAACGACGATGGAATTCCCTTTAATAATGTTTTAGATAAAATTTTTGATACAAACAAGCTCATTATAATACCTAATAACACAATCAATAAAAGTAATACAACAGATTTAATAGATGTTAACAAACCACTAGATGAACCAATAAAAAACATTGAAATAATTGATATTAAAATTGGAAATCTTCCATTACAAGGAACAAATGTATTAGTTAATATTGCAATTAATCTTTCTCTTGGTGAATCTATTATTCTGCAACCTGATACTCCTACTGAATTACATCCAAATCCCATAGCCATTGTTAATGCCTGTTTTCCACATGCATTGCATCTTTTAAATATTCCATCAACATTGAATGCTATTCTTGGCAAATATCCAATATCCTCAAGTAGAGTAAATAATGGGAAAAAAATTGACATAGGTGGAAGCATCACCGAAACAACCCAAGCTAGAACCCTATATATTCCATGAACTAACATTTCATTTATAAATAATGGGATTTTTATACTATTTAAAAATAAATATATTTTGTTTTCAAAGGAAAAAAACACTTTTTGTAATATTTCTGATGGATAATTACTTCCTACAATAGTTAGCCAAAAAATAAATCCAAATAATAATAACATCATAGGTATGCCAGTTAACTTATTAGTTAATAATTTATCTATTTTTTTATCTTTTCTCAAATAATTTTTATCTTTATATATTACTACTTTTTTTGATATTTCTTCTGCTTTATCATTAATGGTTTCAACTATTTCTTCTTCTAACATTTCTATGTTATTAATTTTTTTTCTTGCTTTAATAATCAAATGTTCAACTTCATATTTATCTAAATTTTCATATTTAATTATTTTTGATTTTAATTCTTCATCATTTTTTAATAAATTAAGGCTTACCCATCTTAATGGTAATTTAAGTTTTTTTTTCTTTAAATTATCTTGAATTATTATGATTGCATTTTCTATTTCCTCATTATATTTAACTTTAAAACTTTTTTCTATGTTAGAATATTTATCTATTGTATCAAGCAATTTATCTATCCCTACATTATTTCTAGCACTCATTCCTATGACTTTTACATTTAATAATTTAGATAATTCATGAATATTTACATATATTTTCTTTTTTATAGCTTCATCCAACAAATTTACACACACTATTACATTATCTTTAATTTCGCATATTTGTAATACTAAATTTAAATTTCTCATCAAACATACTGCATCACACACAACAATTGTTATATCATTATCTTCAAAACAGATAAAATCTCTAGCAACATATTCTTCCTCTGAATGCGCAAAAATAGAATATATACCAGGCAAATCATATATTTTATAATTATTCTGTTTATAATTAAAAAAACCATATGCATTGCTTACTGTTTTTCCAGGCCAATTTCCTGTGTGCTGATGCATTCCTGTTAGAGCATTGAATACAGTTGATTTTCCCACGTTGGGATTACCAGCAAGTGCTATAATTCTATTCATCCAATACCTCCACTATAATGTTTTTTGCATCATCATTTCTAATGGCAATTAAAGCTCCTCTTACTAAATATGCACATAGATTTCCACCATAATTTTTTAATGTTTTTTCTATTATTGTACCTTTAGTGAATCCTATATCCAATAATCTTCTTTTAATAGAATTATCATTATTTACTTCTATAACTTTTCCTTTTTTATTTATATCCATGGAATTTAAGCTGATTTTCACTGCAATATCACCTATTCTAATATATGAATATTAATACTACTTGACACAAAAAAAGAGACTTTAATCTCTTAACAGCTTTCATCACATACAATGCCAGTTATACGATTCATATAATTTGTAAGTTTAACAAGCAATTCTTCTTCTTGCCTATCATTTAATAATATATAAGGATCCTCTTGACTTTCGACTGTATCAGTATGATGTCCAACAATTTTTCCATCTTTTACAAATATAACAAGAGGTACATAGATTCTTTTTTCTCCAGTTGAAATATTTACTTCATCAGAACTCGTTAGTGTATAATCATTCAATATAGAATCTAATACTTCTATTAATTTATAATAATCTTCAGAACCATCTTTTTCTTTTATGACTTTATTATTTTCGTCTAATGAATACAAGTCCCTATCTTCTTTTATATTTAAATAGTATATTTTATTTAGCTCTACTTCGTTTGCTGCTTCAAGCAATACTGGTACAAGATTTCTGCACCATGGACATTCTGGATATCCTAAATATATTACACCTGTTCCATTTTTTAAAATATCAATTACTTCATCGTAACTAGAATACTTAATTATATTATCTTCTGATATTTGAACGTTTGGATAAACCTTATTATTAGATATATTAACTCTATTATTTAAAATCTCATATTCGTTTTTGAACTTCAAGCCATCATTATTTTCTAAGTTTTTTGATTCAATTATATATTTATATCCAATGAATACTGCAAAAATTGTTGCTATTGCTATTATTATTGCTGAACTTTTTTTCATTTATTACTACCTCTTCTTCATTATGCATTTTTATTGTACGAAATAATTATAAATATTACAATCATTTTACAATAGAAAGCTCTATTATAAGATCATTATTATCATCATTATGTACAATATTTTTGTGAAGTTCTTTACATTTTTCACATTTATAAATTATTTTATATGTATCTTTAAACTTTTCTATCCCTATAGGTTTTAATAGACCCTTACACTCATTTAATCTATCTCCTGGATTAATATCCAAATGTTTTGAATATAGACAATATGGACAATGATCCCTTGCTGTATATAAAGATTTAGTTACTTTTCTTTTACAATTATCACAAATAAAATTTTCATTTATCATGTTAAACCTTTTCATACATCACCCTCTTAAATATTATATCATATCTTTTACTATAATAACAATTTATAATAACAGAAAATGTAATATTGTCATACTAACATAAAATATGTTAAAATTGTAAAAGAATAGGAAGTGTTTATATGAGAAAAGATGGTATTAGAGTAAAAGATTTAGATCCTACTCATAAAATTATGCCGTATTTGATGAAAGGAAGAACTGAAGCAGAAGTCTATCAAACTGAAACAATTGATATTACTAAATTAATGAAATATCTAGATAAAATCAATAATAATAGAAAAGATAAAATAACTTTATTTCATGCAATTATAACAGCCATGGCAAAAACTGTTTATAACAGACCATTATTAAATAGATTTATTGCGGGAAGAAGGTTCTATGATAGAAATAATATTAGTTTTTCATTTGTAGCAAAAAATAAATTAGATGATAATTCTGAAGAAAGATTAATTATATTAAAAACTAAGTATGATATGAATTTATTTGATATATCAGATATTATATTACAAGAAGTTACAAAAACTAGAAAAGCAAATAGTAATGAAATGAACGATACATTAGGATTTGTTACATCATTTCCAAGATGTATTACTTCTTTAATAATGAATATTTTTAGAATTATGGATTATTTTGGAGTCGTACCTAAATCAATTAGTGATACCGATCCAAATTATTCAACTATTCTTTTATCAAATTTAGGTAGTATAAAATGTAACAGTTGTTATCATCATTTAAACAACTATGGTACTAATTCAATTGTATCTACAATAGGTGTAATAAGAGACATAAAAGAAAAAGCAAATAATGAAAAAACAGCAAATAAAAAATATGTTGATATTTCATTTACGTTAGATGAAAGGATAGCTGATGGATTTTATTTTGCTAAATCAATAAAGCTATTTAAATATATATTAGAAAATCCAAAGTTACTAGAAGATGAATTATCCAGCAAAATTGATATTGAAAATAAATAATTAATAACACTTAAAAACATAAGTGTTATTTTTTTAGTGTTTTTAAATATTCTTTTTGTTCTTTACATATTCTCGACGATTCAATTATTTTTTGTATTGTTTTATTATATGTCCATTTATCAATATTAAGTTTGTCTATTTTTTTCATCGCAATATTTGGATATTTTATATATAAAGATGATAAAAGCCAAGAAATGGCCATTAAAACATAGTATTCTTTTTTATAGATTTCATTTATTATTTCACATATATTGTCTATATATTTTTCTTCTAAATAGTGATCTAATAGCATTACAAGCATAAATCTAAGTTCAAATTCTTTCTTGGACTTAGAATAAGTCTTTATAAATTTTAAATATTTATCTTTATCATTGTCTTTAATTTTAATACTACTGCAAAAAGTATCACATACTGCCCAATTATCAATTTTTTTTACAAATTTTTTTATTATTGGTATTTTTATATTACTTTCCTTTTTTAAATATGCGATTATCAAGCCTTGCAACATTATTTCTTCATAGTAATCATCTCCTATTTTTAATAATATTTCATTATCTTGATTATACAAAAATTTTGCTAATTTTTTTAAAATTGGAACCCTTATACCTATAATATTATCATTTTTAGGACATAGTCTTGAATGAAATTCTTTATACTTTATATCCCGCAATTTAAATAATTCTTCTTTAATATCCATATATGCTCCAAAATAAAACAGTATCAAATACTGTTTTATATAAAAATTTTTTCTTCTATTTCTTTAATGACTTTATTGTCATCTTCTTTCATTAATTCTTCTATTAATATTGGTTTATTATTCTTTAAACTTTCCTTTACATCTAATATTCTCTGATTTCTAGATCCTCTAAATTTAATATTTAGACTTTTTTGTTCAAGTATAAATTTACCATCTATCAATACATCTATTTCATTTAAAAAATCTAATATTGAGTTATTAGTCTTTGACATTTTTAATAATTCTTCAAACGTAAACCCAGTATAACACCAAACATTTAATCCACAATTATGTGCATATTTAGCAATATCATAACAAGCTTCAGCTTGCATCATCGGATCTCCACCAGAAAACGTTATTCCTTCTTCTGATTCTAGAGTTTTGATTTGCATTTTTAAATCTTCTGTATCATATATAAATCCCCCATCAAAAGAATGTGTTTCTGGATTATGACACATATAACAGTTGTGAGGACAGCCTTGGGTCCATATAACTGCCCTTAGGCCTACCCCATCAACTATACTTCCTTTTTGTAAATTACTAGCTAGCCTTATTTTCATAATAATGCTTTACACGATCATGCTCTTCAGCGCGTTTTCCATTATTAAATCTATCAACAGTACCAACTAAATATCCTGTAATTCTTCTAATGCGTTCAAATCCTACTCCTTCACCTGTTGTCTTAACATTTTCTTCCTTTAATTCTACTTCTTTTTTCATTTTTTCCTCCTCCTATTTACAACAACAATTTAATGATGTTAATTTTTCTATACTTACTGATTCCCCTTCACGTCTACCACATCTTGGACAAACATCTTTAATTACTCCAACATATCCACACACTGGGTCTCTATCAACAGGATGATTAATTGCACCATACCCTATTCCTGATTCTTTCATTATACGTACAACTTTTTCAAATGCATCTAAGTTATCTGATGGATCACCGTCAAGTTCAATATATGAAATATGACCTGCATTTGTAAAACTATGATAAGGTGCTTCTATTTTAATTTTATTTTCAATTGATATTGGATAATATACTGGAACATGGAACGAATTTGTATAATAATCTCTATCTGTAACTCCTTTTATTTTTCCATATATAGCTCTGTCTATTCTTACAAATCTACCGGATAGTCCTTCAGCAGGGGTAGCAAGACATGTAAAATTCAAATTATACTTTTCACTATACTCATCACATTTTTCTCTCATAAATCCAATAATTTTCAACCCTAATTCCTGTGCTTCTTTTGACTCACCATGATGTTTTCCAATTAAACATTTTAAACATTCTGCAAGACCAATAAATCCAATTGACAAAGTCCCATGTTTTAAGACCCTTCTCAATCTATCTGTTTTTTTCAATCTATCTGAATCAATCCATATTCCTTGACCTAGTAAAAATGGAAAATTATAAACATGTTTGCTACATTGTATTTCAAACCTTTCCAATAATTGATCTTTAACTAAATCCATCAATTCTTCTAATTCTTTAAAGAATCCATCAATATCAGTTTTTTCTCTTCCATTTACCATTCCATGTTTAATACCAAGTCTTGGTAAGTTAATTGATGTAAATGATAAGTTGCCTCTTCCTGGAGTAATTGCTTTATCAGGATCCACTTTATTAGCCATGACTCTTGTACGGCATCCCATGTATCCAACTTCAGTTCTATAATCATTTGGATCATAAAATGCTAAATTAAATGGGGCATCAATAAATGAGAAATTAGGAAATAGTCTTTTTGCGGACACTTTACATGATAGTTTAAATAAATCATAGTTTGGATCTCCTGGATTATAATTTACTCCTTCTTTTACTTTAAATATTGATATTGGAAATATAGGAGTTTCACTATGTCCTAGTCCAGCATCAACAGATTTCAAATAGTTTTCAATTACCATTCTTCCTTCAGGAGATGTGTCAGTACCAAAATTTACTGATGAAAAAGGAACCTGTGCACCAGCTCTTGAATGCATTGTATTTAAATTATGTACAAATGCTTCCATAGCTTGATATGTAATTCTATCAGTTTTCTTTAGTGCCTTGTTATATGCCATATTAAATAATCTTTTTATATTGTCTGAATCTTTAGCATATTTATCAAATTGTGATATATCAAATTTTATTGATTGTAATTTATCAATTTCTTTAGTCATTGTATTAAATGTTATTAGTTTACCATAGTCTGTATAGTCAAGTAAATCTGCCAAAGTTTGCTTGAATTGTTTTTTAAATGTTTTTAGTACTCCCGGAGCCATATAATAATCAAAGGCAGGGATACTTTGACCTCCATGTTGATCATTTTGATTTGATTGAATAGCAATTGCTCCTAATGCAGCATAGCTAATTATGTCATTAGGTGCTCTTAAATGTCCGTGTCCAGTTGAAAAACCATTCTTAAATAATTTTTCTAAATCTATTTGAGTACATGTTGTTGTTCCCATTGGCATAAAATCCATATCATGTATATGTATATCTCCATCGTCATGAGCATCAGCAAATTTTTTTTTCATCAAATATGATTTTGCAAATTCTTTAGATATTGTTGAACCATATTGAAGCATAGTCCCCATTGCTGTATCTCCATCTACATTTGCATTTTCTCTTTTTAAATCATCTTCAGCTGCAGATTTCAATCCTAATCCTTCAATAGTTTTTAAAAATTTATGTTTTCTTTTGTCATCAAAAAACATTTCTCTAGATTGAGCACGTCTTTCACGATATAGTTTAAAAGATTCATATACATCTTTATATCCTTTTTTTTCAAGTTCATGCTCAATTAAATCTTGAATTTCTTCTATTTTTATTTTTTCTTCATCTTTATATTTTTTTTCAATATTTTTTATTACCCCTTGAAAAACTTTTTGAACATCTTTTTCCGAATAAATTCTTTCTTCTACATTTTCATGATCATCTGGTTTGTTTATTCCATCAAAACCTTTTTTTATAGCCATTGCTATCTTAGTTGCATCGAATTCAACTTTTTTTCCATTTCTTTTAACCACTTTTAGGTTAGCTATAACTTCTTCCGTAACCATATATACCTCCACGAACTATTTTCTCTTACAGTTTAAATTATATACATTTAATTATTCAAAATCAATCAAATATATGTAAATTTTTTTACTTTTTTTCAAAACCCTTATTTTTCAAGGAAATTTAAATTTGTTCGATTTACATTTTTTATTTTTTTGTTTTTTCTATATCTATTTTTTAATTTTTCCTATATAAAATAAGGATTTAACATTTTAAAAAAAGACAAAAATATATTTTTTTAAAAAAACATTTTTTTAAAAATTCGATTTTTGATTTATTTTTTTCTTTTGTTTTCAACATTCTTTATATTAAAACAAGTGTCAAATAACACTTGTTCAATTTACACAAATTTACATCTTATACAATGTTATAATATTCTCTAATCTTGCTTTCAATTTCATTAGCAAGTTCTTTATTTTCTTTTAACAAAAGCTTAACGTTCTCTCTTCCTTGTCCTAATTTTTCGTTGTTATATGAAAACCAAGCCCCACTTTTTTCTATTACACCAGCTGTAACACCTAAATCTACCAATTCTCCAGTTTTTGATACACCTTCTCCATACATTATATCTACTACAGCAGTTTTAAATGGAGGTGCAACTTTATTTTTTACAACTTTAATATTCGTTTTATTACCAATAACATTATCTCCAACTTTTATTGCTTCACTTCTTCTAACATCTAATCGTATGCTTGAATAGAATTTTAACGCACGTCCTCCTGTAGTTGTTTCAGGATTACCAAACATAATGCCAACTTTTTCTCTTAATTGATTGATAAAAATAGCTATTGTATTAGTTTTGTTAATTGTACCTGATAATTTTCTTAATGCTTGTGACATCAATCTTGCCTGAAGACCAACATGAGAATCACCCATTTCTCCATCTATTTCTGCTTTTGGAACCAATGCAGCTACAGAATCTATTACAATTATATTAATAGCATTACTTCTAACTAATGCTTCGCAAATCTCTAGAGCTTGTTCTCCTGTATCGGGTTGAGATAGCAACAATTCATTAATATTTACACCTAAATTTTTAGCATAACTAGGATCAAGAGAATGCTCCGCATCAATAAAAGCAGCTCTGCCTCCTTGTTTTTGAATTTCTGCTATTGCATGTAGTGCAAATGTTGTTTTACCACTTGATTCAGGCCCATATATTTCTATTATTCTTCCTTTAGGATACCCTCCAATACCAAGCGCTATATCTAAGGACAATGAACCACTTGAACATGTTGCTATTTCCATATGTCTATTGTCTCCTAATTTCATTATTGAGCCCTTACCAAATTGTTTTTCAATATCATTTAATACCTGTTCAAGCGTCTTATCATTATTTGTTTCAGTTTTTGCCATAATAACCTCCTATTTTTTGCTTACAAATATATAATACACTATAAAGAATTAAAAAGTCAACACTTATTCGAACAAATGTTTTTGATTTGTAATTAACATATATGTAATTTAGAAAATTGTTTATAATTAATATTAAAATAAGTAAATAAACAATATATCCTATTTCAACATATTTTTTCATAAAATTTAAAAAGAAGAGAATATTAATTGAAACCCGTTTCTATGTCCAAGAAGCGGGTTTCAAATTATTTTTGAGATTTCATTTTATTAAAAAGTTTTTTTCTTTAAAGCATACAAAATGTGATTCACTTCACATTTTTTTATTTTCACTATTAAAAATTAATCCTTTATTCAAATTATAATACTGTATCATTGAAACAATTGACATAATAGTTGCAAAATATAATAAGAACTCTGCTACTCTCAAATTAAATAATTCAAATGGAAAATTATTAAAGAATATTAAAGTTGTTCCTATCATTAAAGCTGCAGTTTTTATTTTTCCAGATGATATCGCTGCAACTACTCTTCCACGTGATGAAGCTTCCATTTTTATAGCATTTACAACTATATCTCTTAATACAATTACAACCGGAATGATAGGACTTATCATTCTTAAAGATGCCAAAATTATTAACACTGAATTTACTAAAACTTTATCAGCTATTGCATCCAACATCTTTCCAGTATTTGTAATTAAACCATATTTTCTTGCAATATAACCATCTAAAAAATCTGTTAAACTTGCTATTATAAATAATATTCCAGCTATCATATATTTAACACTAATTAAAACATTACTTATATAAAAACTACCAAAATTTATATTAATGCTATCAAAAGGAAATAACATTAAAAAAATAATAATTAAGCTTAATACTATTCTCATTAAAGTTAATCTATTGGGTACGTTCATATATTACACCTCTTTTTATTCCTAAAAGTTCATTATTTACTATTTTCTCATCAGGAATTATTATTGCTTTCAATATAAATACCAATATGCTTAAAAAACAAATGAATAAAAGCAGACAGCCAAAAATAGTATAATATTTTGGACTAATATATTTTTTCCTTATATGAGTATATGGAGATACTACAACCTTTTCCTCCTTTTTTTTCTTATCTATTTCTTCAGCTTGCAATATATCATTTAAACTTATTTTAGAAGTATGTTCAAACAAAAAATCATTAAATTCATCTATTACCTTTTCAGGATCAAGTCCTAAATATTTTGAATAGTCCTTAACAATTTCTTTTAATTCAAGCACATCTTTGAATGCTCTTGTATTACCCATTTCTATATTATTAATCACATTTTCTGATATACCAAGGTCAGATGATGCTTCTTCTACTCCAACACTATTACTCTCTCTTATTTCTTTCAAATATTGTCCAAGTTCTTTCAAATTAACACCTCATTATAGAAAAAAATAATATTTTATAAGCCATGTTCTGTTCCTATTACTAGGTGACAAACATTTATCTACCATTACTGGTCCCTGAATTAGTTCTGTTCCCTCATCAAAGCTCCCCTACCAAATTTGGGTTTCTCACTCGCGGTGTTTACCTCGTTCCATTTCCTTTGTTTCCAAATTATTCGTCACTATGGCACTTTATGACTACTAAAATCATATCAAAATGACTTAGATTTTTTCGTCGACGTTAGATTACTCTACCTAAGGTTATTTTTTCCCTTAGCACGAACACTAAAAGCATCACAGCTTTTGTGAGCATGGACTTTCCTCTATATTATAAAAATACAGCGTTTGTCAAAATATTATTCTCCTTTTCCATATACAATTTTTTCTAATTGTGCTAAACGTTTCATTACATCTAAATTAGTTCCATTAGCACTTCCAACGGTATTGTCTTCACTACCACTTTTTGCAATTTCAATACTCATTTTTAGATTTCTAATTTCTTGCTTAAGCGACATAACTTCTTCAAGCAATTCATCTTTTTCCTTATCCTTCTCTTTTATTATCTTTATAAATTCCTCATAATCACCAATTATTTGATCTAAATATTGATCTACTTCTTTTAATCGATACCCTCTAGTATCAATTTTGAATTCTTTTTCTAATATATCTTGTGGAGTTAATGCAATTCTATTCTGAAACATATTAATCACCCAATCCCTTACGATAATATTATTACAAATAAAAGATAAAATGTCAATTGTAACTCTTTATTTTAACTTTATTCTCATTAATTGTTTTTTGCTGTTTTGCTATAATTTCAACGTCATATAACTCTGATATACATATTTCTTCTGATGACATATAAAAATTACTGTTATCAGTTTTAAATAATGTCTTAAAAAAGCTTGATATACTATCGTTTACTTTATGCATTTCTAAAAGTTCATCATTACAATTAACTTTATATATACTATATTCATCATCTAAGTCAACAACAATTCTGTTATTAAAAATCCTATAATTATCAATTTCTACAAACTCATTATACGTATTTGATATTATACAATTGTTTCTATTATAATAATCATATATAACATAGCATATGTCAGTACTTTCATATAAGAATAACAAGTCTTCATAATTTCTTTTATTTAATTCATTTATAATTTCCCTGTTTATCAATTTTTTTATATCATCACAATTATAATTTGAGTATGATACGATTGATTCGAATTCTCTAAGTTCGGATACATATTCATATTTATCTAAATTTTTATTATCTAAAACATCAATAATCAAATTAACATAGTCACTTACTGTTGTACCATTAATTCCATTTAATATATTTATAAATTTATTATATTTTTCATCCTCCATGCTTTTATATTTATATAATAAATTATCTATACACTTTTTTGTATTACTTTTGTATTTTATTTTTTCTTCTTCATCCATTAAAAAAATAAGATAGTTATTATTTAAATCTTCCGATTCAATTGTACAGTACATTTCATATTCTGAAATATTATTAAAATTAATTTCATTATATTTTGAGACTGGAATACAGTATTTTTTATTATCTATTTCTATAGTTACCTTATCGTCCAAAAAATTGCAATTAACTATATTTAAGTTATTAAAATTCTTTTTGTAAACTGATTTATATAATTTATTATACAATTCATCTTTTTCCTTAAAAAAATTATCATTTAATTTAATTCCATTTTTATAGGAATTGGTTTCTTCATCAATCATATATATATATTTTAATATATCTGTAATTTTTATATTATTGCAACAATCTTTAATTGATTTTACTAAATAATAAATTGAATCTACCAAAAAAGATTTCATAATGTTTTCTTTTCCAATTAATATTGATAATTTAAATGTATCAATAATCGCATTATCATACGTGTTGTAACCATTAATCCCATATTTTCTTTTAATTGATTCTGATATTCCTTCATTAAAACCTTTTCCAAAAGTTATACAGCCTAATGTACCTATTGTTAAACCATGATTACTAACAGCATGAATTAATTCATGATTAAATACCGATGCATCACTTAATAGGCAATCTTGATTTGATACCTTTATTTCATTTGACAATGTATAGCATCCAGAAATGTTTTCATTAAATATTTGATTACGTATAATATCCAAGTTTGAAATTATATAAATAAGATTCTCAAAGTCTTCATCATTATCATAAAGATATCCCCAATCATTTAACAATTTATTACATGATATTTTTGTAATTCTTGATTCTAAATCAGAAAAATTATAATTGCTATCAACTGCCTTATTAAATTCATCTATTAACTTATTTGAATTATTTACGAATTCATTATCAATATCAAAAACTAACTTCGTGCTTTCAATTTTTAATCTATCTTCAAATATATTAACTATATTTATACTAACTGTACCTAAGAAAAATGAAACTAAAACAAGAATTGAAACAAGTCCTTTTTTCTTATTATGATTTTTTTCTATTTTTATTTTTTTATTATTATATTTTGAATTTTTATTTAGTTTAAAAAAATTCTCCATCTTATCACGTCCATTAGATATGATAAAACAAAGAATTTATAAAATCAAATATTATTCATAAAAATCATCAAAAAATTTGTCAGACTCATTATTATCAATTATTAGATTTTCCGTTTTTGATTGTTCAAAACTGTTAGCTGTTTTATAATTATAATTTGATGAAAAATGTTTATCTTCTTGGATTTTTGGAATAGCATTAATTTCCTCATGTAATGGTTTCAAATTGGAATTAAAAGTTATATTTGAACTTAAATCTATGTTATTAGGTTTATCAAATATAACAGGCTGTTGTTTTTCTAAATACTCTTGATTGTTATAATTTTTATTGAATAAATAAGTATTTTCACTATTAGATTGATTAGGATTAATATTTAAAGACTCATTTGAAGAATTATGTATATCTTTAATATTTGATTCCAAAATAGATTCATAATTTTCAGTATTTTTTTCATTAATGTGTTGTATTATCGTTTCATTTGTCAAATTATTATTATTGATATTCGAAGTAGATTTATTAATAACATTATTATCAATTTGATTTTTACTAATTTTATCTTGTTTACTTTTAGATAGCTCTATTTTATTTAATAAATTAACAATAAATATAACAAATTTTATACCAATCCTTATCCAAAATAAATAGCTACATACTTGTATAACACTTATTAATTTAGTATTACTATATAATTGCGTTTTTTCGAAAATATTTATATTATTTTGAGTAATTATTGTAATAGCAATATAAAATAAAAATTGTATAACACAGAAATATAAAATATTAAATATATTATACCATTCTGTTTTCTCTTTTTTTGTATTTTTTATGAAATTTATCAAAACTACTATATCTGTATATAATAGTATTATGATATACATATACCAAGATGGAAAATATAAAACCTCTATATAATTTTCAATTATTGAATCAAACATTTCTATAAAAAAGGAAAATTTAGAAATAGGAAGTAGTATTAAAGAAACAATATAAATAATTATAGCTGTAATTTTTCCTTTTTTTGACTTTCTAAAATAGAAAAAAATCATAATTATTAACAAAGAAAATGTTAAAATTAAGATTTCTATCAAAAAAGGAATTGAAGAAATCACACTTAATACTTTTATAATGCTTTCATAAAAAGTTACCTTCTCCATTTTATTCTCCTTTTATATTAATTCTGCTATATAAACTGTTTGTGATTTTTTATTATCTTTTGTGCAAGTTATTAATGTAAGAGTACTTTTATTTACATCTCTACGTATTCCAACATACCCCTGCTTTGTTTGATAATATATATTAACTATTTTATATGTATATTTTTTATTTTTATATGTTACTACTGCAGTATCACCAATTTTTAATTTATAAAGATTCCTAAAATAAGAAATATTTGCAGTACCTGAATGCGCTGCAAGTATAAAATTACCTTTTTCAACATCAGGAAATTGAGAACCCTGTATTATTGTAACATTATAACTAATATTATTATATTTTGATGAAGGATCGACAAATCCCTTCTTTAAATTAATTTTGCTTATTTCCAATGTACCAATATAATTTGTTTTTGGATCAACTGGATCAGCAACAGAAGATGATCCCTGATTAGCTGGCTTATCATTATCAGATTTATCTTCATTATTATCAGGAGATGTAGGCTCATCTACATCCCCATCAATAATATCAATATTTTCTAGTGAAATATCATCATATATTTTAAAACCAATTTTTTCATATACTTTATCCTTTTTTGAAGATAAATATGAACTTGACATAACATATATTCCTATAAGAACTATTATTACAGCTATATATAATAGTATCTTCTTCTTATTAATTTTGTTCCATTCCTTTTCTAATAAATATTATTGCACCTGTTCCA
Source organism: bacterium (assembly GCA_029218465.1). Taxonomy (GTDB): domain Bacteria; phylum Bacillota_I; class Bacilli_A; order RF39; family UBA660; genus CAG-710. The sequence continues at coordinate 25,771 of JAQXRJ010000098.1, forward strand.
CCTAACACAAGGATAGCCCCTATAATTATATTAATTATTGTACTATCAGATGCTGTATCAGGCACATACACAATTGGAGTATTTGGCACATCAATTGTTCTTGTTTGTTCATCATCAGCTAATGTAAATGTTATGTCTTTTGATTTTTCATATCCATTTGGCGCTTCTATTTCTCTAATTGTATATTTTTTACCAGTCTGAAGTCCTTCAAATTTATAGCCATCCTTTGTACTAGTCCAATCCATTTGATTTCCATCGCTATCTATAAGTTGAAGCTTAGCACCTGATAAAGTTTCATTAGTGTTGGCATCTATCTTTCTTATTATAACTTCAGTAAGTTTATTTTTCATTACAACAGGTTTCGTTGTTGGTACCCAAAACTCAACTTGTTCTTTAGATACAGCATATTTGTTTGGAGCAATAGTTTCAATTAATGTATACATTTTTCCGTAATCAAGAACACCCGTAACAATGTGTGATTTTCCTTCTTCACTTTCCCATTCATCAACTATATTTCCATTAGTATCTATAATCTGTAAATGAGCTCCAGCAATTTCTTTTCCTGTTGTAGCATCTTGCTTACTAAATGTAACTGTCGTTGGTGTATTTTCTATCTCAAAAGTTTGAACTTTTTCATATTTATTTATTGTTATTGTTTTGTCAGCTGCTAAATTAAATCCAGGTGGTGGAGTGATTTCTACTATTTTATATTTTTGTCCAGCAATCAATTTAGATGTATCCTTTATTTCATATTCAGTTGTTGTCCATTGCTCTATTCTTTCATCAGCATTTTCTCTACAATCAACATTAACTGGGCATAATGCTAACAATAATGTTCCATCTTTTATTGTATATTTACTGTTTGAACTAACTTTTTTTATTTTAATAGATATTTTATCATCTTTTACGGATATCGTAACACCATTCTTTGCAACAAAATTTTGCTTATTTTCTCCATTTTTATTTATGTATAAATATCCAGAAGGTGCAGTTACCTCTTCTATGGTATAAGTAGCTCCCTCTATTAAACCTTCAACCTCATAACTACATGTATTCCATGTGTCACCAACTTGCTTTCCATCTTTTAATAATTTTAATGTAGCTCCTTCAACACAATTTCCATCTTTATCAACTTTTTTAATAATTACTTTTGTAGGTTGATTTACAAACTTAATTTCATTACCTGTTGTCCATTTTGTCTCACTTACTTTTTTATATTCAACTATAGAAGCTGTTTTTGTTCCTGAAATTCGTATGTCATAACATTCATCACTTTTTATATAACCTGCAGGAGCTTTTGTTTCGCACAATTTATATGTACCAACTTCCAATGCAGATGTTCCACTAAATTCTTTTTCTGCAGTTGTCCATTCTTTTCCAACTATATTACCATTTGAATCAGTTAATTTTAATGTAGCTCCGCTAATTTGTTTATTTTTATTATTAACTTTTATAATTCTTAAACCAGCAGTTTTTAAACGATTATAAAATTTTGTTGTATAATTATTATTTTTTGTTAAATCTGCAATATCAGGATCTTGTGATGTATATTTTGTAGGAATATTAATTTCAGTTATTGTATATTTTTTAAGTGGTAAATTCTTAATAGTAACTGTACCAGATGAACCATCTCCACTAACTTTGGTAGTTATTTTCACATCTTTATATTCATTAGAATCAGTTTTACCATCGTTATTTATATCACCTGTAATTCTAAAAGTAAATGTTCCAGTTTCTGCATCTGCAGTCGTTTTTTGTATAGTTATACTTCCCAACTTTTCAGTCGTAACATTTATATATCTTTTGATTGTCTTGGAATTAACAAGTCCGACTACTAATCTTTGAGGCCCAGCTCCACCATTATCTATAAATGACAATCCAGTTTGAGTTGTTGATACCTCAGATTTTTTTGTTTTTGTTAATGTGATTAATACATTTTTTGTTATTGCCTTTGAAGCAGTAACCCTTATACCTTTTTTATCAGAAGTAATTGAACATTTTACACCTAAATCATTTTTGCATGATACATCTATGCCTGATAAAGACATTCCAGCATCTATAATAAGTTCATAACTTCCAGAATCTTTTCCATAGCTATTAAATGGTATTGTTTTAGCTTTTACTGTTGTGCTTTTTGAGGCAACACTAGGCATTTTTTTAAAATCTGTAATATCTGTTAATATCTTATCATGAACAGCTTTTAATGCATTAGCTATTTTAGTACCACTTCCTATTGTTTGATTGTATATAAGCTTAGCTGTAGCATTTGTTGTAAGTTTTTGAGTTGATGCATCAGTATATTGTGGAATTCCGACATTGTAATTATCTCTCCATCCTTGTTGAAATTCCCAAATTAATGTTTGAGTTGCCAAATACTGAATATCCTTTATTAATTGTGAATTATTCTTGTCAGATGATGATAACTTTTCTTTAACTAAAGATGATCTATCAACACCAGGATATCCAAAAATATTTATATATTTAATTGCATCTTTTGCTGCATCATTTAATCCGTCAAAATATGATGATTTATCTTTTGAATCGTAATCAATTGAAGTATTTGCTCTAACCCCAAGCTCAATGCAATACACATAATTTGATTTAGATTCAGAATCTTTGTATAAAATATATCCTTTATCATCACCTTTTACGCTTTGAACCTTATTTTTAATATTTAATTTCAATGTTTTCCCAGTAAAATCATACAATTTATACAAGCTGCCAGTAGCCTTTCTTGCCTTTAAATCATATTTTTTTGCAGTTGTAGCATTCTTATCAGTGCCTAAAATATCTTTATTTTTAAAAGTAACATTTATTAATAAGCATGAGACAATTGTTATTAATAAAATTGCTACACCTAAGAATAACCATTTTTGATTATTTATAGGATTTTCTTTATTCTTTTTTTTACCTTTCACTTTATCACCTCTATTGTATTAAGTATACAATATGGTAATTTTTTTTTCAATGGATTTTGAAATTTATTTTTTATTTATAGTTAATTTTTTTATTCCATAATCTATCCTTGAAATTTTTACATTATCTATCATTTTAGACATTATTTCTAACACATTTTCTATTTTCACATTCATTCACCAAGGAAATAATATCATACTTTAGTTAAAAATTTTTAAATTCGACAAAACTAGACTTTTTTCTATAGTAAAAAATTAATATTTGTAGTATAATTTACGTTAGGTGATATTATGAAATATCCTACAGGAATAAAGATTAATATTCAAAATAAAAATACTGAATACGGAAATAGAGGAATGAATCTTGAAGATGATATTAATCTGTCTAATCAATACTATATAGATAATAAAATTGCATATATATATAAAAAACCAACACCCATAAAAATTATAAAAGTTGATTATCCTTCTAGGAGTAAAGCGGTAATTAAGGAAGCTTATTTCAAAGAACCTTCTACTACTGATTATAATGGTTTATACAAAGGACACTATATTGATTTTGAAGCGAAAGAAACAAATAATACATCTTTTCCACTAGCAAATATTCATAAACATCAAGTTGAACACATAAAAAATATATATGAAAATGGAGGTATATGCTTCCTTGTAGTTCAATTTAACAAGTATAATAAAATTTTTTTACTAGACTCTAAAGACTTTCTATTTTTTATAAGCCATAATTCTAGAAAATCCATTCCATATGACTTTTTTATTGAACATGGCCATATAATAGAGAGAAAATATTTGCCTAGACTAGATTATATAAAAATAATTGATAAATTATTGGAGGTACAAAAATGAATAAAAATAAAAATATAAATATAAATAAGAAGACAAACAATGTAAAAATAAAATCTCATAAAAAAAACAATGCTATTTTTAGTAACAAAATGTTTTTACTAATCATAATTATACTAATATTGGTTATTATAGGATGTGTATCAATTGGGCCATTGTTTACTATATTTATTATTATAGGTATTATTTGTATCTTATTCATTTCATATTTAGTTAACAAGATAACCAAACATGGAAAAAGAAAGAAATTGTTCAACTTTTTAATAATAATATTCCTAATTACATGCATAATAGGCATATCCGCATTAATATTATTTTTCCTATACATAGTTAACACAGCCCCAGAATTTGACAACAAAAAACTTATTAATTCTGAAACAACTCTAATGTATGATTCAAAAGGTACTTTGATAGCTGAATTAGGAGCAACAAAAAGGGAAAACATAACATATGATGAAATGAGTGAAGTATTAGTTGATGCAATCATTGCAACAGAAGACTCAAGATTCTTTCAACATAATGGTGTTGATGCAGCGAGATTTTTAAAAGCTTCCGTAGGACAATTAATAGGTAAAAGTAATGCAGGGGGAGCATCAACTCTTTCAATGCAAGTTATTAAAAATAGTTTTACTTCATCTGAAGCAAATGGTATAAAAGGTATTATTCGTAAATTTACAGATATATATTTAGCTGTTTTCAAGCTTGAAAAGCAATATTCTAAAGAGGAAATTATAGAATTCTATGCAAATAATCACTTTTTAGGAAGCAATTCATATGGTGTTGAGCAAGCATCGAAAACATACTTTGGAAAAAATGCAAAAGATTTAAATCTTGCAGAAGCATCATTAATAGTTGGCATGTTTAAAGCGCCAACAAGTTATAACCCATTCATAAACCCTGATGCAGCTACTGCAAGACGTAAAACTGTTTTAAATTTGATGTATAATCACGGATATATAACAAAAGAAGAAATGGACATTGCTAATAGTATTCCTGTTGAAAGTTTATTAGTTACAGAATCTGGAGATTCATCTATATACCAGGGATACATAGATACTGTTGTAGAAGAAATTCAAAATAAATATAACGTAAATCCTTACAATACTCCTATGTTAATATACACAAACATGGATAGTAAAAGGCAAGAAGCACTAAACGATGTATTTAATAATTCATTTAAATGGATTAACAGTTTTGTTCAAGCTGGTGTTGCAGCAGTAGATGTAAAAACTGGAAAAATTGTAGCGATTGGTAATGGACGCAACAGGAATGGAGTAAGTACATATAACTTTGCAACTCAGATAAATAGACAAATCGGTTCAACAGCTAAACCAATAATCGATTACGCGCCAGGTATGGAATATTTAAACTGGTCTACATATACAATATTTTCAGATTCAAAATATTATTATTCTAGTGGACAAGAAATGCATAACTCCGATAATACATATATGGGAAATATTAGTATAAGAACTGCGCTTGCTCAATCAAGAAATATTCCAGCTTTAAAAGCATTCCAAATGGTATCAAAAGAAATAGGAAAAGACAAATATAAAAAATTTGTTGAAAGTTTTGGCATTAAAACTGAAGAATATTTCCATGAAGCCCACTCAATAGGAGCATTCAATGGATCTAATCCACTTGCTATGGCAGCAGCATATGCTGTGTTTGCTAATGGAGGGTATTATTATGAACCATACTCTGTTAATAAAATTGTTTATAGAGATACTGATGAAGTAATAGAATACAAATCCGAAGGAAAACGTGTAATTAGTGATTCCACAGCATTTATGATTACCGATTGTTTAAGAACAGCTGTTACAAATGGTTTAAGTAGTGGGGCAAAAATGAATGGATATACAATTTCTGCAAAAACAGGTACAACAAATTATGACAGTGCATATAAAAAGCAAAAAGGATTGCCTAGTAATGCAATACCTGACTCATGGATAATTGGATATGATTCAGAGATTTCAGTTAGTCTATGGTATGGGTGTGAAAATGCAGACAAAGACCATTATATTACACTTGCAAATGGTGGTCCACAAAGAAATAGATTATATCAAGCCATTATTCCAAAATTATTTAACAAAGGAAATGAATTTGAGGTACCGGATAGTGTTGTCAAAGTAGCTATAGAAAAAGGAACAAATCCAGCTAAACTTGCAAGCGATTCTACTCCATCAAACAAAATTACATATGAGTACTTTAAAAAAGGAACTGAACCAACTGAAACATCTATTAAATATTCTAAATTAAATAATGTATCTAATCTTAAAGGAAATTACAATGCAAGTGATATGTCTATGACATTATCTTGGTCAGCAACATCTTCTAAACCATCAAATAAAGAAGAATATGGAGAATTAGGATACAAAATATATAAGAATGATAATTATATAGCATTTACGACCGATACTAGTTATACAATATTAAATGTAACAAATCCTGAAGGAACATATAAAGTCGTTACTTCATATAAAAATTATGACGATAATGCAAGTTCTGGTACAACATACACATATACAGTTAAACCAGTTGCTAAAGTGTATGATTCATCACTTAAATATTCATCTTCAACTTATAATATTAATGATAGTCTTTCTTCATATGATCAATTGCCTAGTAAAAATGATGTAATTGTTACATTAAATGGGGAAAATGTTACTTCTTTTGCTTCAATTGACATAACAATTAAGGATAATAGTGGTAATATTGTAAGTAATATAGATAATAGTAAACAAAATATTTATACAATTATATATATTGTAAATTATGAAACCTATACCAAAACATTAAGTAGAACCGTAACAATACAATAGGACTCCTTTTTGAAGTCCTTTTTAATTTATTAAATGAACAATAAACATAAGCAATACACCAATTAAAACATATAATGCAGAACTCATTTTTGATATGTATCGAGTCGAACTAGGTAACAATTCATAAAATGACAGATTTATCATTATACCTGCTATTATCGGATACAATAAATATAAAAACATATCTACCTTAATATTAAGTAAAAAAATTGATGCTATTATTGCGCCAAAAAATTCAGATATACCCGATATAAATGTATATCCTATAGCCTTTAATTTATTATTTGTACTAAAATATAATGGCACAGATATGCTTATTCCCTCAGGAATATTGTGTAAAGCAATAGCAATTGATAAAGATATACCCAATTTCATATTTGAACTAGCTGTTAAAAATGTTGCAATACCTTCAGGTATATTGTGAAGAACAATAGCTATCATAGAAATTATTCCAGTTTTATATAATCTACAATCTAATTTATTTGTATCAGATGGAATATATTTATTTAGTGACATAGACAGTATTATACCTACTATAACAAAAATAGAAGATAATAGTATAGAAAGAAATAAATGATAATACTTGTTTAATCCTATTATTGAATTTGGAATTAAATCAATTATGCTAACCATTATCATTACACCAGATGCAAAAGCTAATGACTTTCCTATTAATTCTTCACTATTTTTATTTTTTATGAATAAAACTATTGAACCAAGCATAGTTGATAAACCTGCAAAAAGACTTGCTAAATATGCATATTTCATATACTCACCCAGATAATTATATGAAAAAAATGAAAAAAATAATTATATTTATGGCTTATCAAATTTAAAGAAATATATAAAAAAGATTTAAATAATAAATTAATTTTTATATATAAGTTAATATAGATTTAATTATTTAAAATTTTTACAGATTTTTTTTAATTTACATATTTCACACTTAGGTTTTAAAGCTTTACAATAATATCTTCCAAATAAAACAAGTTGATGATGCGTTTTTACTTGAATATTTTCTGGAATTATTTTTTTCATTTTTCTTTCTATATTTATAACATTATCTATTTCATCTACAAATCCAAGCCTTTTTGCTACTCTCGTAACATGTGTATCAACTGCAAATGTTGGAATATTGTAAAGAACTCCAAGTACCACATTTGCACTCTTGTGACCAACTCCTGGCATAGATTCTAAATCATTATGGTTGTTTGGAACTTTTCCATCATATTTATTAATTAATATTTTTGAAATTTCTTTAATATATACAGATTTTTTATTATATGATCCTATTGATTTAATTATTTTTTTTATATCTTCTATATTAGCTTGACTTAATGATTCCAAATTTTTGTATTTATCAAATAATTTTTTTGTTACTTGATTAACCATTTTATCAGTTGTTTGCGCACTAAGCATAACAGCAATTAATAATTCATAATCTTTGCAATAATTAAGTTCACATTTGGGGTTAGGAAACAATTCATTTAAGTAATTAAGCACTTCATTCATTATTAATCATCCTCAAGCCAATCATATTCAAAAACTTCCATTTTTTCTTTTTTAACTTCATTATGACGCTTTCTATTTTTTTCAATATCATCTTTATTTTTAAATCCTTTTTTTTGCCATTCATATAATATTTTATCTATATATCTCAGATTAGTTACACCATTAATTACAGCTTCTTTAACAGCTTCTTTTATAAGCTCATCATTTATGTTACCTTCATGCCAAGCCTTAACTATTTCAAGTTCAATTGGCGTTAAAACTCTTCCAAATTCTTTTTCGATTATTTCAAATAAATTTGAGTCTAATGATTCAACTCCCATTTCATTTGTTTCCTCAATTAATAATAATGATATTTTATCATAAAAATATTTTAAGCTTAAATATTCTTCACTAACGTTTTTATCATTTTTTATTATTTCAAAACTTATTAGCTTTTTGTTACTTAACATATCAATATTTGTTAAAATATCTTTTATTGGAATTCCAAAATCCTTAGATAATTGCTGTGGATTAAAAATAAATTTTTCACCAATATTATATAAATACATTAAAAATATAAATAAATCCAAATCTATTTCTAGTTTAGGAACCAATTTATATATATATAATGGTATAATTATATTTTTTGATTTTAATAATTTAAGTAAGTTCTTCTGTTTCATTTTCTTCCCCTAAGTATTTACATTTAATATAATTTACTATGTCACTATTATCATTTTTTATTTTACCTTTTAAAATATTGTTTTCTAAATCTATATAAACATCATTTATATATTTTCCTGGTTTTTTATTAAAAAGATGCATTATTTCATCTCCACTTATTAATATATCAGATCTGGATTTAATAGGTAAAGTATTATATTTATTAATTATTTTGGCATTATCTATTCCTTTATTTGTTCCCGCCACCTTATTAACATATGGACCATATTTATAAAGTACTTCTGGATCCAAATTATCTAATTCTTTTACCATATTAATTTTCTTTATTAAATCTTTTTCTGTTTTTGTAAACGGATATTTATTGCAAACGTTTAATGATGACCAAACTCCAATTAAATCATTAGATAATTTTATATCTTTTAAATTATATATTTCTAATTCATTATCTAAGCCTAATTCAAGTATTAAATCAATTCCTTTTTTTGCATTTTCGTTAGTAAATATTTTATTTAATTCATCTTTTTTTCTTTCATATGAAATATTATACAAATATTTTTTTGTTTTTAATATTGCATTTTTTGTTTCTTCTTCTATGTCAAAGTCTAAGACAGTATAAAATCGTATTGCTCTCAATATTCTTAATGAATCATCTGTGAAACTTTCAACACTATTTGATACTGTTTTAATTATATGATTTTTAATATCATTTATGCCGTCTAGAGGATCAATAATAACACCATCTTTATTCATACATAAGGTATTTATGGTAAAATCACGTCTCTTTAAATCATCAATTAAACTATTAATATATTCAATCTCTATTGGTTTTCTATTGTTAAGATATGTTAATTCTTTTCTAAATGTAGTAATTTCAAATCTAATTTTATTATATATAACAGTTATTGAACCATATGCTTCATTAGGAAGAAAAGAATCTGGAAATATTTCTTTTATTTGCTTCGGTGTTGCATTTGTTGCTATATCTACATCATTAGAACTTCTTTTTAATAAATAATCCCTAACATAGCCTCCTACTATATATGCACTATATCCTTCCTGTTCTATTTTTTTTAATATATTAAGTGATGATTCAAACATAAAACTTCCTCCAAATTAATTATATCACTTTTTTACTCAAAATAAAACAGAACCTAAGTTCCGTTTTATATTTTAGTAATTAATTATTAACAGCATTTTTTAAATCTGTTGCAGGTTTAAATGTTGCTGCTGTTCTAGCTGCTATGTGCACTGCTTCACCAGTTTGAGGATTACGTCCTTCTCTAGCAGCTCTTTTTGAAGTAGCAAATGTTCCAAATCCAGAAATTGCAACTTTATCTCCCTTTGCTAAAGCTTCTTTAATTGTAGCAAATGTAGCATCAATAGCACGAGTTGCATCAGCTTTTGTTAAACCAACAGCAGTTGCTACTGCTTCTACTAATTCAGTTTTTTTCATTTGTATATACCTCCCGTATTAATATTAAGCACCTTTATGCTTACATATAAAGAATATCATGAAATATACACAAAATCAAGATTTAACATGTAAAATTAACCTTTTTTATACTATTCTAAAACAATTAAGTTAGAATTTAAATATTCATTTCATCTTATACTATCAATAGATAAATATAATCAAAAGAATCCACTAATGATTCTTAGTGGATTTTTTACTTTGGTGTAATAATTTTAGATAATATTGTTTACCTAGCAAATATTCTTTTGAAAGATTATTCATTTATTATCACCATTAGTATTATTTGCAAAAAATAACTAATTATTCAACATTTCATTTACTTTTTCATCATCCCAAATTTCTATTCCTAATTTTAAAGCTTTTTCATATTTTGAACCAGGATTTTCACCAACTACTACAACATTTGTTTTTTTGCTAACAGAATCAGTAACTTTTCCACCTAATAATTCTATTGTTTGCCTTATTTCATCCCTAGATTTTGATAAAGTTCCTGTAATGACAAATGTTTTATTAGAAAAAAATTTATTTTCCACAGAATTCATTAATAAGCTATGTTCATTAACACCAATTTCTATTAATTTTAAAACTTGATTTTTATGAAAATCTACTAAAAAGTAATCAATAATACTCTTAGCAATCTTTTCACCAATGTCATATATTTCCTTTAAGTCTTCAAATGAAGCACTCATAAAATTAGTCATTGTTTTATATCTTTTAGCTAAAATTTTTGCAGTTTTTTCACCTACAAATGGAATTCCAATTGCAAATATAAACCTCTCTAGAGAATTTTTTTTGCTATTATCTATAGCATTTAATATATTATCAATACTTTTATCTCCAAAACCTTCTAATTCTACCAATTCTTTTCTATGTTCACCTAATTTATAAATGTCAACATAGTTATTAATAAAATGCATATTGTAAAAATCTTCAATAATTCTATCACCTAATCCTTCAATATTCATTGCTTTTCTACTGCAAAAATGAATTAATCCTTCTATTTTTCTAGCATCACAAGCAGGATTCATGCAATAATAATCAACTTGCCCCTCTTTTTTTATAAGACAACTATTACAAATTGGACAATTCTTAATCATCACAAAATCTTTTTCAGTGCCGTTACGTCGTTCAGGTAAAGCTCTAACAACTTCCGGAATTACATCCGCTGCTTTCCTAATAGATACTATATCGCCAACTTTTAAATTTTTAGATTTAACATAATCTTCATTATTAAGAGTAGCACGTCTTATAGTGGAACCTTGTACAATAACTGGTTCAAGAATTGCATTTGGGGTTATCTGACCTGTTCTTCCCACAGTAAATACTATATCAATAAGTTTAGTTAAAACCTCAGTCGCAGGGAACTTGTATGCGGTTGCCCATTTAGGATACTTTGCTGTAAATCCCATTTTCTTTTGATCAGAAATATTATTTAGTTTAATAACTATACCATCTATTTCATACGGAAGATTTGGCCTTGCTTTTGATTTTTCAGCAATAAAAGATAAAAGCTCATTTATACTATATACTAGTCTATTGTTAGGATTGGTTCTAAAACCAAGTTTTTTCATAAATTCAAGAGCTTCATAATGAGTTGAAATCCCATAATCTTCAGGATTAGGTAAATGATAAATCCAGCATTCTAATTTCCTTGAAGCTGCAATTTTGGAATCTAATTGTCTTATTGAACCAGCCGCTGCATTTCTTGGATTTTGAAACAAATCCAAACCATTTTCTTTCCTTTTTTTATTAAGTTCATTAAAAACCGTTTTACTCATGTATATTTCGCCACGAACCTCAATATCGATTGGTTTAGATAAAGTTAGTGGTACAGTTTTGATAGTTCTAACATTCTCAGTAATATCTTCCCCTATAACTCCATCTCCACGAGTTGCTGCAAAAACAAACTTACCTTTTTCGTAATGTAAAGATACTGATAAACCATCTATTTTTAATTCACATACATAATTAGGATTAATACCCTCTTTTTTAATTCTATTATCAAAACTTATTATTTCTGATTCATTAAAAACATTACTTAATGAAAGCATCGGTATTGAATGATGTACTTTATTAAATTTATCAAGAACTTTTCCACCTACTCTAACAGTTGGGGAATCATCTCTAATAAGTTCAGGGTGTGAAATTTCAATTTCGAAAAGTTCTCTTAAATATTTATCGTATTCTTGATCTGTAATAGTTGGATTATCAAGGGTATGATAATTATAATCTGCTTCATTAATTATTTTTATTAATTCTTCATATCTTTCTTTCATATGTATCTCCTATATTTATGTTTCAATATAACATTTTTAAAATCAAATATTATCAAAAGTCATAAAAAACTATATCAAATATTGTCAAGCTTAATAATATTATAACAAAAAAAAAGAAGGATTTCACTTCTTATTTAACTAATTATTTTTTATTAACTATCCATAATAATATAATATTACTAAAGTACAATTTTGCTTAAATATTGAAAAGAGTATACTAATAATTTAATATAATAATAATTTTTAATAAATAAAAACAAAAGATTTAGGAACAGATTAAATTAAATTGTTTTTTTAAACAATTTTCTTCTTTATGACATTAATAATTTGCTTAAGTATTATAAATACTTTAATCTACTTTGTTATAAAAATCATATCCTCTAATAATATACCATTAACATACTTTTGATATACTCTTGTGATTTTTCATAAATTTTCTTATACCATATGGATGTTTAAATGCAATAGACACTAATGTTTTAGTTACCTCAATAACTTTTCCTTGACCAAATACATCATGATATACATAATCACCAATATTATAATCAACATCTTCGGTATAAAAATTATCTTCTTTTTTTACTGTAATTTTTTGTTCATCTTTAAATTTTTTATCCAATAGATTCTCATCTATCTCATTTAAAAACCTGCTTGTTGGATTAGCTTGTTCTCTACCAAACAAAGTCCTCATTCTTGCATTTACTAAAAATAATTTTTCTTTTGCTCTAGTAATTGCAACATACATTAATCTTCTTTCTTCCTCAATTTCACTATTATCAAGTAAAGAATTTATATGAGGAAATATTCCTTCTTCTAATCCAATAACAAAAACATAATTAAATTCGAGCCCTTTGACAGAGTGCACTGTCATTAAGCTTATTCTGTTCTTGTCATCTTTATATTCATTAACATCACTTACCAAACTAATTTCAAGCAAAAAATCTTCTAATGAAATTAAACCATACTTTTCTTCAAATGCCTTCGTAATAGACTTAAATTCTTCTAAGTTTTCTATACGTATTTCAGATTCAAGAGACTTTTCACTTTTGAGCTCATTAATCATTCCACTTACTTCAAGAACTTTGTCAACAAGTTCGGTTAAAGTAATATTTTTAGACACTTCTTTTAAAGATTCAATAATTTTTTTAAACTCTAATTCTTTACCTGACGAAATAACTTCATATAAACTTTTGTTTTCTATATTAGATAAATTAATCAAATTACTTACAGTTTTATTACCAATACCTCTCTTTGGAGAATTAATTACTCTGAGCAAGCTAACATCATCTTTCTCATTGTAAATCAGTCTTAAATATGCAATTAAATCTTTAATTTCTTTTCTGCTATAGAAATAAAAGCTTCCAACAACTCTATATGATAAATTTTCTTTTAACAATTCTTCTTCAATAATACGAGATTGCGCATTAGTTCTATAAAGAACTGCAATATCTTGAGGATTGATGCCCCTTGATAACAAATTTTTAATTTCCCTAATAACATAAAAAGCTTCATCTCTTTCATTAAAAGCTCTAAAATATGTAATTTTATCGCCTTCGCCTTTTAGAGACCATAAATTTTTAGGTTTTCTCTCTTTGTTATTTTTAATAACTGAGTTAGCAGCTTTTAAAATATTATTAGTTGACCTATAATTTTGTTCAAGTTTAATAAGTAGTGCATCTTTATAATCATTTTCAAAATTCAAAATATTTCTATAGTTTGCACCTCTAAATCCATAAATGGATTGATCTACATCGCCAACAACACAAATGTTTCTATATTTACTACTAATAAGTTTAGTTAAAACATATTGCGCTTCATTAGTATCTTGATACTCATCTATCAAAATATACTTATATCTTTCCTGATAATAATCTAATATATCAGGGTAAGATCTAAATAATTTTATCGGTAATATAAGCAAATCGTCAAAATCAATTGAATTATTCTGTTTAAGAGTTTTTTGATAAATTTCATAAACCTTTAAAACAATTTTTTCAAAATCAGTTACAGCATATTTCTCATAATCAATAGGTTCCATAAGTTCATTTTTACATCCACTTATTTTATTTCTTATCGCAGATGGATTATATATTTTACTGTCTAAGTTTAACTCTTTTAATATTCGTTTAATTATACTTAAAGAATCTTCACTATCCATAATAATAAAATTATTTAAATAACCAAGTGATTTATAATTTTCCCTTAAAATTTTGAGTCCAAATGAATGAAATGTTGATACTTGTGCCTTACGAGATTCTTCACCTACCATAGAATATAGTCTCTCACTCATCTCTTTAGAGGCTTTATTAGTAAATGTAATTGCTAAAATATTGTATGGATTTACACCTAAATTCTCAATTAAATATGCAATTTTGGTTGTCAAAACACTTGTTTTTCCACTACCTGCACCTGCTAAAATTAAAAGTGGACCAGAATTAACTAATACCGCTTTTTGTTGTTCTTTATTTAATTTACTTAAATTCATAATACTACCTCTGCTTTTCTTTATGTAATGGTACTAAACATTTTCTAAATTGGTCTTCTAATAAGCTAGGATACATATATCTAAGAACAGTCCCTAACTTTAAGTTATCCATTTCAGGAACTAATCTTTGATCATTAATAATTTTTGTATAATCTAGTTCAACATCAAAAGGATATTTTATACATTTTAAAGAAACAACTTCCCTAATAAATTCCCTTATAGCTCTGCCATTACCTTCTCTAAAAGGATGTATTCTTATTAAATCATAATAAAAAGGGCCAAGAACATACGCAAGCATGTCAACACTAGTAACAAGATTTAGCTCTTTATCATATCTTGTCATAATTTCATCCAATTCTCTGTCTATGTTTTTAGGATCAGAAAAATTATACCTATTCTTAGATAAAGTACATGTCCTAATCTTTCCTGCAAATGAATAAATATCTCCAAATATAAATTCATGTATACTAAGTAAACTGGCTTTATCACAAGCTGTAATAGAAGGGATTAAGCCTAATATAGTAAGCTTTTCTAAAACAATTTTATCTTCCTGTTTTTTTAATTCATCTTGATTAACTATTCCTAATTTATTTTTCAAAATATTTGTTCCTTCAATTAAATAATCTTCCCAAGTATCAGTCATCATTTACCTCTTTCTTTAAAATTTTCTGTCTAATACATTCTTTTGTATTATTAAATGACTTATCATTATAGTTAATTGTACAATCGTTTTCTAAACACATATTTGCTAAAGCCATTAATAATGCTTTATGTATCATATTTTCACTAAATTTTTTAACTACTTCCATATTCTTACCTCATACTAATAATAGTTTATCATACTTATATCAAATTTTGTAGGCATTTCATACAATAAATTGATAGGAGGAGGATTAATATAATAAATTTAATTATTGCAAGTGGTGGAATTTCAAGTAAAAATTGTCCAAATTTTACACATGAAAGTATATTGCTCGCAGATAAAAAAAAATATGTAAATGGATTATATTTAAATATATACTTAACAAAAGATAATATATTAATACCAATTAATCTAAGGGAAAATAGAAAATTATGTAAAGGTAAATCATATATTTCTAAACATAATTATAATGAAATAAAAAAAATAAATTCAGGTACTAAAGTAAAAACAAACTATATTTTAAATTTAGAAGAAATAACAAATCTTGACAATATAAAATATTTGATATTAAATCTAGAAAGTAATAATGAAAGCATAATAAGAGAAACAAAAAAAATAATTGATAAAAACAAAAACATAGAATTTTTTCTCACAGCAAATGACAGTTCTATATTAGAAAAATTACTAGAACATAAAGATAATTATAAAGTTGGTATAATAGTTAACGATATTGAAGATTTAAATTATTCAACAGATTTTTATATTATAAATAACAATAATATTGATTACAAAGTAATAGAAAAAAAAATTAATAGTGGAGAAATGATATTCATCAATAATATAAATTCAAAAAAAGATTTAATTACTTTAAATAATATTAACTGTAATTTAAATATTATAAGCAAGCATCCAAATTCAATAACAAATAGTTTTTAACTAATGACCAAATCACACAAATACTCTAATCACGTATAATAAAATGTAATTATTAAGGAGGAGGTTAACATGAAAAGAAAAATAATTACTAATATAGCTATCATAGGATTATTCATAATTATATGTTCTGTAATATTTAATTTTAATAGAAATAATATCAAGAATTTAAAAACAGTTAAGGTTGCTGAAGTTGCCCACAGTATTTTCTATGCACCACAATATGCAGCAGTAAGTGAAGGCTTTTTTGAGGAAGAAGGATTAAATGTAGAAATAACTTTAACACCAGGAGCTGATAAAGTAATCGCTGCCGTACTATCAGGAGATGTTGATATTGGCTTTTCAGGAAGCGAAGCAACAATATATGTTTACAACGGAGGAGAAAAAGACTATTTAAAAACGTTTGCACAATTAACTCAAAAAGATGGTAGTTTTTTAGTATCAAGAGAAAAAATAGATAATTTTACACTTAAAGATTTAAAGGGAAAAACCATAATTGGTGGAAGAGCAGGGTATCTCAATTAAAGTGAGAACACACCCTTGAAAAATAAGGAATTTCCCCGTCCTCACTTTTGATGAGCCCCTAGTTGCCGTCTATGACATTGCCATTTTTGGCTATTTTTTTTACACTAATTTCATTTAGTAAATCCTGTGGATTTTTAATGTTATACTTAATTGTTATTTCTTTGTTTTGGTTGATGATAATTTTATCAATTATATATGATAAAAGTCTTTTGTTGGGTTTTCTCATTTTTAAATACTCTTTGATGATTTCTTGGTATTCATCATTTGGTGTAATCTTGTTTTCTAGAATACCTAATTGCTTCTCTAGTTCATTTAGTATCTCATCTTGCTTTATTATCTCATTTACTATTTGATTACTAAAATCTCTATATTCTTCAAGAGTAATTACTTCATCAGCCTTATCAAAATAGATTTGTTTTTTTCTATTACTCAATTTTTCTTTTTCTAACTTACAAGCATTTATTTGACCCAACAAATTTTCTCTTAACTTATTTCTTTTAGATGAGTTCTTAAGTATTGTTTCAAAGTTAGTACTCTTAACATACTTTCTACACATATCTCTAACTTCTTTAAGCACCATTTCTTCTAATAAAAAATAATTCATAGTGTGTGGAGTACATACTTTAAACTTACTATACTTTTGATAATAAGAACAATTTATATAAGCCCTACCGTCTTTCTTAGTTGCTATAGATATTGCATGACCGCACTCTTCACAAAACATAAACCCTTTAAGTAAATAATTTTTTGTATTGCTCTGTTGATTTTTATTTTTCTTATAACTTTTTTGAACTACATCAAACATCTCTTTATCTATAATAGGTTCGTGTGTATTTTCTACTATAATCCAACTTTCTTTTGGTGTCCTAATCTCTTTTTTAATCTTATAGTTTATTCTTTTTCTTCTTCCTTGTGTCATATTACCTATATAAGTTTCATTGTTTAACATTTCATCAATAGTCCTAGAATTCCATAAACCATAAGCACTAGATTTTCTACCACGATTTAAATCTGCATATACACTTGGAATAGGAACCCCCTCTTTAGATAAAGTGTCTGCAATAACTTTGCATCCCATACCATCATAAGCCATTTTAAATATTCTCTTAACAACTTTAGCAGCCTCTTCATCTACAACCAATTTATATCTATTATTTTCATCAAGTTTATAGCCATATACTGCTTTCCACCCTAGAAACCAACCTTGTTCTTTTCTATTTCTTAAAGTTCTTTTTACTTTCTTAGATGTATCTTTTGCATATTGGTCGTTGAATACTGCTTTAAATGGGGCTATATCATTACTAACATTATCTAGATAAGTGTCTATGTCATCTAGTATAGCAATATATCTTACATTGTGTTCGGGAAAATATTTTTCCATATATTCTCCAGCCTTAATGTAATCTCTACCTAGTCTTGAATAGTCTTTAGTAATAACACAATTAACATTGCCACTTTCTATATCTTTTATAAGCCTATTAAAATCAGGTCTATCAAATGTTGTTCCACTAACACCATCATCTACATACTCATCATATATTTTAAAATTTTCATCTTGTTTGTTGATATAATCTAGAATAATATTTCTTTGATTAGAAATAATTTCACTTTCTTGTTTCTTTTTATCTTCATCTTCACGAGATAAACGAATATAGATACCAACATTATATATTTTACTACCTTTCATATTACCTCCTCCAAGGGTAAAATATATAATCTAATTACATATATATTATACCACTTTTTGCCTTATTTTTAAAGGGTTCAGACCAAATCCAACTCATAAAATTCATAATAAAAATCTACTAAAAATTGTTCTATTATTTCTTGCAAACTTCTGCCTTCTTCATTAAACTCACTTTTTATAATCATAAATTCCACCTATTAAACCCTATGCTAGAAGTAATTCTTTTATAAGTCCTTTCTATTTCCGCTTAAGCAACTATAGAATACCAAGAACAAAAAAGAAATTCTTGTTTAAAAAACATATAAAAAAATGCAAAAATGAACATAATAAAACCCTTATAGATAAAGGGCTAGAGAAATTTTGATAACCGATTTTTCAAGCAAAAAAGCAATTTTTAAGGGTATTTTAATTCGCAAAAAACTTTGTTAAGATGAAATCACAAAGGCAAGGAACCAACCTTTGAAAAACTGAAAGGAGGAACAAAAATGATAGTTGATGATTATAAAATTAAGTTAGAAGTTATTAAACTTGCTATTATGAAACACACAGGAAGAGAAATCAATGAAGAATTATTAAATAGATTTTGTAAATATCTAACAATGGAATATGAAAACAACACATCTAAAAATAGTATTGATAATAGAATAAACAGTATTTGTAAAACTATTAACACTAAATACGATAAATACATAAGAATTATCAATGCTAACTAATTTAAGTTGAATTAGTTTAATTTTATCAAGTTTAAACAAGATTAAACCCCTAAATAACTTGTTTAAACTAAATCTCACATTTCTTTATAATTTAGTTTAAAGTGATAGTAAAATATCACTTTTTTTGATATAATAACAACCAATTCTATTAAGGGGGATTTTATGAGAAGACATAATCATTTAACTGATGATATATTTAAAAATAGTAAGTATGTTGCATTTGTAGAGAAAACACACAACATAAAGAATTTCAGAAAAGAATATAGAGAACACTATGATATGATTTTAGACATATATAAAACCTTTATTCTACTAAATAATTGTTTCTTTAGTGATAGTAATTTATCTAATGCTGACAAAGTAGAAAATGCTCTAAAGATTATAGAAGATTTACTTTTTGTTGATTATGAAGAAAGTGAAAAACATAAATATAGAGTTCAAGACATAAGAGATATTTTAGATAAGAGATGTAGGCATATTTATAATCTAATTGAAGAGTGGCATAATGATTTAGAAACCTTAACTAGTAAAGATATAAACAATTCAATTACTCTTAAGAATATGAAAAAAGATATAGAAAAAGAAATGGCTGACCTTGAGTTTGCTGAATTTGATAGCATAAATCTAGAAAACATTTCTTACCAAAAGAACACTATAAAGAATTATAGAAATTACACAAAACACTTTTCTAAGTTTGATAACATCTACATTAAAAGCAAAGAGTTTAAACAGGAGTTTAAAAACAAGTTTTATGAGAATAATGGTGTTAAATTAGATAATAACGATTTAAATAAACTAGGCTTACTATTTAAACTACTCTCTTCACTAAATAATGGGTTAGTAAATATAATTACTGATTATAAACTTGATGAGGAAATTACACAAGGAAAAAGCCCAGATGAACTATATAAGATATATCTAAAATCTTGCAATATAGATTATGAAAATGAAAACTTTATAGACAATTCTCAAAACTTTTTATGTTTTCTAGGCATTATTAAAAATAAAATTGATGAAGAATTACATTTTAATAACACAATTCTACTTGAAAGATTTGATTTATTCTTCTTCTATCTAACAATGGAACAATGTTTTTACTCTCACAAGATAAAAGTAAAATCAGACTTTATAAACAAATTACAAAATGACTTAATAGATATATATAAGCAATTTAAAGAAATTAAAAAGAAAGAAAAAGAATTATCTCTAGAAGAACTTAAGGAACAATACTTTATTCCTATATATAAGAAAGCAAACGATATGATAAAAAGGTATGGTGATGTATATGAACGAATTAGTTAATTTTAAGAAAATAGACATTATCAAAGAAATGATAAAAGAAAAAGAACAAAGTATTGAAAGTAAAATTGATTATGATAATACAATTCTTGGCAATATTACAATGGATTATTTTTACGATTATATAGAGCCTATGTTATTAGAATTAAATGATAAAGAAATACTTGAATATGATAGAAATAAAATAAGAGAAAGTTCTGAAACAAGAAGAAATTATCTAAAAGCATTTTCATTTTTAAGAGAAGTAATAAATCCCAAAGAAGAAGAAAAAAATGTTAGATTTAAAAATGATACTCAAACTATTAAAAGCCATTTTAGTATATTTGGTCTAGATAAATATAGACAACTATGTGATGACAAAGGTATATTCTTTTTAGCCTCTAATGATACAAAACCTAAAAAAGAATTTGCTGAAAAAATAAAAGAACTTTTCATTTATGAATATAAGATAACAACCTATTCAGAAAATTACATAAAACCTTTATTAGCCAACTTAAGTAATGGTAATAAATTAAAATACTTTGTTAATCCTAAAAACGAAGAAGAAAGATATATAAACTACTCTATTGAGGCTATAATGATGTCTATTCTTAATGGATTATTCTATACAAAAACATCTCTAGGAGAATACGAAACAATATTAAGTCTTATTGATAATGGTAGTGATGATGACAAAAAGAAACTTGCTTGGATTATGTATTTTGATGTGTTCTCAACACAATTTACTGATGAAGATTTGAAAAGAGTTTATGAAGAGGCTTTAACTTACGGACATAATAAAAATAAATACGGACAATACGATTACAACAACTACAACAAAGTTATTACAACAATTTTTGATATAAAATAAAATTATCAACTAAACAAAAAGGAATAGAAATCTCTAATTCTATTCCTTATTTTTCAATGCTTCTTCCATTGCTTTTTTTTCTTCTTCTCTTTGCACTAAATAATCCATTTCTTTAACTAAAACATTATTCTTTTTTAAGTTTTCTAATATGTTAAATTTAAAAATTTCTTGAATTCCGACACCATAATAATCTAAAGATTTCCATTCATTGTTTCCAATATATTGATAACATTTAACACCAACAATTATCAATTCCTTTACTCTCTCATCATACAAAACTTGTTTAATATCTTTATAATTTACTGAATATTTAAACATTGCAACACCATCTAGATAATTTACTCTTTTATCATAAAACAAGTAATCAAATCCATTTTCATTAACTACTATTTTTTCTTTTTTCCTATAATAAAACTCTCCAAATGCTGTCATATTAACACTAAATTTATATGCTGAGTATGGCAAAATATCAAATGCTAAACCAAAGATAAATATCAAAGAACTTATAACAGTTCTATCAAAACTATCTTCTATTAAAACTACACAAGCAATTGTAGTAATAATTACTGCTAATAGTAATAATATAGATGTTATATAGAAAGTATATACCCATTTGTGTTTTTGAGGCATTGTTTTTTTATAATCACTAGAATAAATTTTAAATAGTTTTTTTCTTTTTGATTTATCTACCTCATATACAACCTCTTTGTTGATATCGTTAAATATTTGTTTCTCCTGTTTATTCATTTGTGAATTTTGTGAAATTTCATTTGCAGCCATATCTACTGCAACACCAGTTTCAATTACTTTGCTAATTTTATTCATTTGCACTCCTCCTACTATTTAAGTATAACACACTTTTTTCTTTTTTGACATAATATCATACGAATTTATGTAAAAATTACTTTTGTAAAAAAAATATACTACGTCTGTTAAACTTAAAAACTTAACACAAGGTTATAAAATAAAATATAATTGAATTGTAAAATCTAAAAGAGATTTTGCAAGGAGGTGTTAAACATCTACAAACTTTATCAAAACAAGTATTTCAACAACTTACTACTCAATATGGTTAAAGTAAAGTATATTGTAGGCAACACTATTGATACCGAAGATTTTTACTTATGCCTAAACAATGCTAATAGACAATATGACAATAGTTCTATTACATTTAAGGTTATGCTATATCTAGTTAGTCTTTTAACTGATAATGGGATTAATGATAACACTTGTATCATCTCTACTGATGACATACAAAGAAAGTTAAGCATAAGCAATATTAACTCGTTTAAAGGCTCACTTGATTACATATCATCACTAACTTTTAATTACAAGTTAGACAAAATTAACAAGTGGCAATATGTAGATAATATATTTGTATCATATACTCAATTTAAAGGCTATTTTAAGGTTGTATTTAGTGATGAGTTCATTACTCTACTTGATAGGTCTAAACAATTCTATCAAGTGCCTAAAAGCCTTTTAAATAGCGATATTAGGTATTACAGAAATAGTATTTTTATGGCTAACTATATTTTGCTACACCAAAGGCGAAACATGAGGCAAGATAAGAAAAAATATAGACATACCATATCAGTTGCTAAACTACTTGATAATAGCCCATTTATACCAAAATATGAGGAACTAGACACAAGACAAAGACAAGTATCTAAATGTATTATCAAGCCTTTTGAAAGCAACCTAAACTTTGCTTGTAGCCTACTAGGTAAAGTATGGCACTATATTGATGATGAGCCAACAAACTATATTGAGTTTGTAAAAGCCAAAATCTATGTTAGTTAGTAGGTTTAGCCTATTAGATAGTAGATATTCTACTTTAGATAGTAGGTGCTACTCTTACAAAGCCTTTATATATAAAGGTTTAAGAGGGGTCTATTATCTAATTATACTAATAATACTAATAGAGCTCACCAACTCTTTGAGGAGTGGTGGTCTATCTAATGAAAATGAGGAGTTTTAGGAGTAAAGATTTAACAAAACTATGCAAGAGTATATTATATTAACTACTATACTCTAGGAGGACAAAACAAATGAATACAGAGTTAAAGAATACTACTGATACATTACAAGATTATTTGTCATACATACAAGATGACACACAAGTTAAAAAGATAAGAACAGGCTTTGATAAGTTAGATAACTTGCTTAATGGTGGTTTGCCTAATGGCTTGATAACTTTAGGTGCTATACCAAGTTTAGGCAAAACTACTTTTGCTTTGCAAGTTGCAGATAATATGGCAAGTATGGAAAATACAAAAGTTTTGCTATTCTCTTTGGAAATGACTAGATTTGATATTATCTCAAAGAGTTTAAGCCGAATAAGTTATTTAACTGATGAATTAAGCAACTATACCTTTGATGATTTACTATCAAATAATGAGATAGTAGATTATGAGGCTCTACTAACTAAATACGAGCCAATAGCGAACAACTTATACACAATAGACTATATCTATGATATACGAGATATTGAGGCTTTTATAAGACAATTTAAGGACTTGCACGAGAACGAGAATATTGTTGTAATTATAGACTACTTACAATATATCTTGTGTGGGAACAACGGCAACGATAAGCAAGTTATAGACATAATAACTAAACGATTAAAAGAGTTAGCCAAAGAGCTTAATATTTGTATCATAGAAATTAGTAGCCTTAATAGAACCAATTATAGTGGTAGTATTACAATGGAAAGTTTTAAAGAAAGCGGAAGCATTGAATACACTAGCGATATTCTTATGGGTTTAGAATATGTTAATAATGGTGCCAATGAACGAGAATACGAGGCAAAAAGAAACCCAAGAAAGATAACTTTAAGTGTTATTAAAAATAGATATGGGGCATTAGGAAAAATCAATTTTGATTTCTATACAACATATCATACATTTATTGAAAAATAATAAAGTAGTTTTATGTAGGGGCAATGGGTACTTATAGGAAAATCATAGGAAAAACCGATAAAACCCACCCCTACCTACTACGAGGAGAAAGAAGAGTGAAAAACAAAAAGATAAACATAGAATTAGATATAGAAGATTTACTAGGGCTTAAAGAGCCAAGTAAAGATAGTTTAGAATATGACCTAAACTTTATTGTAAATAATGGTATGGATGAATACCTTAAACTAATAGAAGATGAAAAAAGAAGAGATAGAGAGTTTGTAGAATTGTTTAAACGAAACTATAATGATATAGTAAAAATTATTGAGTTTGACCCACATAAAAGAATTGCTGTTAATTGCTATACTTGTATCAAAGGTATGGATTTATCTAAACAATATGGAAAGCCAAAAAGAAAGGAATAAGTTTGTCGCTTATTCCTATTTTATTATTTATTCATAAGTTCATTATATTGTTTGATTTGCTCTACATTATGTTTTTGAAATTCTTTCTTAAACTCTTCCATAATTTCTAACTTATGATTTTCTAAAAGTTCTCTATGTCTTTTAGATAAGTTCTTAATCTCTTTCAACATTTGCCCCGTTATTAACATTTCTATCATCATATTATTCATATCTTCTGTTAAATTAAATCTTAAATCTTCCATTTTCACTATAAATACCTCTTTCATATACATATTTTTGTAATTAGAAAAATATATTTTAACCCTTATAACTATTAACTTCGTTTAATTTGTCATCACTCTTGTTGAGATGGGGGGGAATGCCTGAAATGACATTAGAATGGGTTTTAAAAGAAGCTAGCATTGATCCGAAAAAAGATGTAAAAATAGATACAAGTATAGCATTTGCAGCAATGAGTGGTGCTTTTATTGGAGGAACTGGTGACTTTGTTTCGCTATTTGAACCAACTGCTCTTGAAATAGAAAAACAAGGATATGGTTATGTAGTTGCATCACTCGGAGAATTAGGTGGAATAGTACCATATACATCTTATAGTGCAAGAATAAGCTATATTAAAAATAACAAAGATACTATAGAAAAATTTACAAAAGCTATACAAAAAGGATTAGATTTTGTACAAAATAACCCAAGTGAAACTATTGCTAAATCTATATTAGAATTTTTCCCTGACACTTCATTATCTGATTTAACAAAAGTTATTGAAAGATATAAATATCAAAATACATGGCCAAAAACAACTGAATTCACAAAAGAATCATTTGAACACTTACAAAAAATAATGATTGAAGCTAATGAATTAGATGAAATCGTTTCATATGATGAGTTAATATACTCAGGAAAATAAAGTGAAAGATTCAATATTAACAATTAATAATCTCAAAAAAGTTTATCACGATATAAATAGTGAAACAACAGCAATAAATGATATTTCTCTTGATATAAAAGAAAAAGAATTTATATCAATAGTTGGTCCATCTGGATGTGGAAAATCAACATTTTTATCTATTCTATCAGGATTAGAAAATAAATCCAGTGGTAATATAATTTTAAATAATAACTTAAAAATAGGATATATGCTTCAAAGAGATTCATTATTTCCTTGGAGAACTATATATGAAAATTGTTTAATTGGTTTAGAAACAAGTCATTCTGATAATAATGAAAATAAAGAAAGAGTGAAGAACCTGTTAAAAACATATGGTTTAAAAGATTTTATGAATAAATATCCAAATTCATTGTCTGGAGGAATGAAGCAAAGAGTTGCTTTAATCAGAACACTCGCAACTAATCCAGATATTCTATTATTAGACGAGCCATTTTCAGCACTTGATTATCAAACAAGACTAGCATTATCTGATGATGTATATAAGATAATTAAAAATGAAGGAAAAACGGCTATTATGGTTACGCACGATCTTGCTGAGGCAATTAGTTTATCAGATAGAATTGTAGTTTTAACGAAAAGACCATGTAAAATAAAAAAAATTTATGATGTAAATTTAACAAATAAATCAACACCAATTAATAACAGAAAATGTAAGGAATTTAATTACTATTATGATAAGATATGGAGAGATTTAGATGTACACATTAAGTAAGGAACATACACAATATATAAAAAAACTGAAAAATAAAAAAAGAATAATTCTATTTTTTCAAATAATAATTATTATTTTATTCCTATTAATATGGCAAATATTATCTTCAAAAAGAATTATAAATACATTTTTGTTTTCATCTCCTTATAATGTATATAAATGTATAATTAAATTATTTAAGTCAAATGATTTATTTAAACATGTAAATATAACCGTTTATGAAACAATTACAAGTTTTCTTATATCTAATGCCATAGGAATTTTAATTTCAACTATTCTTTGGTGGAATAATACTATTGCAAAAATAATAGATCCTTATTTAACAATTATAAATTCATTACCAAAGGTTGCACTTGGACCATTAATAATAATATGGGTAGGAGCAAGCACCAATTCAATCATATTTATGGCATTAATGATTAGCTCAATAATAAGTATTATTAACATATATAATGCTTTTAATTCTACTGATAAAAATTTTATTACTTTAATGAAATGCTTTAAAGCATCAAAATGGCAAATATACAAAAAAGTAATAATACCAAGCAACATTTTAAATATAATAAATACTTTTAAAATAAATATAAGTATGTCTTTAATTGGAGTAATTATGGGAGAGCTTTTAGTATCAAAAGCAGGTCTTGGATATTTAATTATGTATGGAAGTCAAGTTTTTAATATAGATTTGGTAATAACATCTGTTTTCATATTAGCAATTATATCATATGTAATGTATTATATTATCTATTATATTGAAAAGAAATTAACTAAAAATAATTAATTTCTTTTTTTTATCCTCAAATATTAAAATTTTATCTTTATAATCTAAAGAAGTGTTAGGTACTTCAACTTCAATTAATTCTTTATCATTTTCGTATTCTACAACATACATAGGATAATTATCCTGATCTAATTCATATTTATATGAATCATCAATAATTATTTTTAATTTCTTGTCAGACTTTTTATAACCGATTGGTGCTTTATATTCATTAAGTTCATAATTGCCAGATATTAACTTATCTATTACAAGAATTCCATCAACAGTTTTTAGTTCATCACTATCATTTACTTTATAATATTCTTTTTTTTCTAAATCAAATAATTTAAAAATCGTTTCCTCTTTAATTACTTCACCACTTTCACTATCTTTCTTTATTATAACAACTTTAGTCGAAAACTCTTCATCATATAAATTAAGGCTAATCAGATTTGAAGTTGTTTCATCAATAATAATTTCAAAATCATCGACTGGTAAATAATTTTTAGTTGAATTTATCTGATGAAATTTATATTTGCCATAATACAATTCTTTAATTATTTTACCATTATCATTGGTTGTAACGATGTCTACAATTTCATCTTTACTGTTTCTAATTTCAAAACTTATACCGCTTTCTAATTTATCGCCAAAGTATTTGTTAATCTCAATTTTTGACTTTATAGCTTTATTTTTTAATAATAAATCCACATTTAAACTGTTTTCATTTATTTCAAAAAAATATTTATCTTCATCTAACAAATAGCCTTTCATAGAAAACATTTCTTTAACGTAATATTTGCCAAAAGGCAAATTATCTACAAGTGATTCATTTTTTTCATCTATAACTAAGTTATAAATAAGTTTATCACTTATATCATATAATCCATATTGACTTCCAATCAATTCACCTTCTCCACTGGGTATTTTTTCATTAGAATCATAATCTACTTTTGTTATTTTTAAACTACCACTTAATACATTAACTTTAATATCAAATTTTAAGCTCTCGACATTACCAGGTGTCATAACATTTTGATAAGAACTGTCAACAAAAACAAATACATTTTTATTATAATTGGTAAACTTCTTTTCAAATGATATAACAGATGAACCAACTTTATTAGTATTAATAACTAAATTAGATCCATTCTTATTAACCGAAATATTAGAATTATTAATACTCATATTAAACTCGTCTAACATAGAATTAGAATCAATTAAAGTATTTGAGCTATTAATAGAATAATCATATGTTTTAAAAGCAAAACTCGATATTTTATTATGATTATTTACTAAAGATTCAATTTCTTTAATATCATTATCATATGTTGTAATCTTTGATCCATTTAATTTATCAGTAAAATAAAAACTAGCGTCTTTGTCAATTTCTCTCCATATCATCACTTGAGTAATTGCAAACCACCTATCTGAAGTATGATTTCCATATCCATAACCATAATACGCAATTAAACTTATCTTTTTCCAAACACTATTACTTATTCCTAAATGCTTAGCGTAATCAGAGTCATATCCAGTATACTCTTTACTAGTATTTAAATTTTTAAATGGTTCAACACAATATGCAATACCACCTGAATTATCTTTTATAAACAAAGCTTGTTTATAATGAATCACTCCATTCTTAACTTTGTTAATATACACATTAGAAATCCAATCCCCAGTATGAAATGTACTCGTTGTACTTGCATTAACATAAACAATACAACAAAAAAATAGTACTAATACAAATAATAATCTTTTCATAATAACCTCCTCATTACTATTCATTATTATTATTCGTAATTAAATACAATTTTCCTCATTATATATTTAATTATTATTGATTATATACAATCTATTTTTATTAATTATTCAATCAACATAAAATAAATTTTTATCATCTTCCACATGAGATATTTCGATATAAGTATTTTTTTAATCATAGACCTCCTATTTAAAACTAAAAGATATAAAATTCGCAATATAATAAGTATCTCGTTTTCAAGCAAAAGTTCTTTTTCCGTTAAGCCCATAAGCACATCCTAATAACGAAAAAAACAAGTCTTACGAAAATAGAGGGATAGTCAAAAAAATACAAGATGTAAAATTAAATTAAATATATGCAACAACAAATTAATTAAGTTGTTTAGTTTTTTATATATTTCTTATCAACTTGTATAATAAATCTTAAATAATTATAATCATTAAAATCACACAAAGTATAACTACCATGATTATTAACTGATATAATTTTATCAAACTTTTTAGTAGATAGCCAATAAGAATTAACATTGGAACTAGCCAAAAAATTGTCACCATACCAATCATACCCGAATTTCATATATTCCCTAACAAAAACATATTCCGATGAATTCATTAGTCTAACAGTATTTGCATATGCAAAATTAGTTTCAGATTCATTTTTTAAAAAAGAATCAATTTCATCATACTTTATTTTATCATTGTCATCAATAATTCCATCTGAATTAATATCATATAAATTATCATCTAAAAGTGTAATTACGTTACTATATTCACTCAAAACAATCCAATTACTATCATTAAATAAAGTAATAGTTGAACCACTATTATAATTTTTATATTTATAAACAATATTTCGACCATAAAGATTTATATTTAAAAGTAAACATACACTAATAATTATTGATAATATCATAAAAAAAATTACATTATCATTTTTTTCTTTTTTAAAACTAATAATGGGTTCAATTTTATCTATAAGCTCATAATTTACCCTTAATTTAAATATATTTTTTCTATATTTTATTTTTCTTTTTTTTCTATTTTCATTCATAATCTATCATAATATTATATAATTAATATATAAATAATAGAATTATAAAATTTAAAAATAAAATAATTATTAATAACACAATAAATATTTAAAAACTATTAAAAAGAAAAATAGCCAATGCATAATTGCATTGGCTATATAAATAATTGTCACTTATTTGTGTCTACACACAATTGACAACTACCCCTATTCTTCAACAAGCTCTAAAACTGCCATTAACGCGTCATCTCCACGTCTTTCATCAAGTTTAAGAATTCTTGTATAACCACCATTTCTATTGGCGTATTTATTTGATAAAGTATCAAAGACAACTTTAACTGCTTCTTTATCATTTTGTAAGAAAGCAAGTGCTTTTCTACGAGAAATTAAATCACCTTTCTTACCATAAGTAATCATTTTATCAACAAACTTACGGGTTTCTTTAGCTCTAGTTTCAGTAGTAACTACCTTTCCTTTTTTTATAACTTCTCTAGTTAAATTAGCAAGCATGCTTCTTCTATGTTTATTATCAACACCTAATTTTCTATATGCCATAATTATCCTCCTTACTAATCTTCATCACGTAAAACTAGTCCTAAATCTTTAACTCTATCTAAAACTTCTTTTAACGATTTCTTTCCTAAATTACGAATTTTCATCATTTCATTTTCACTTTTATTAACTAAATCTTGTAAAGTATGAATTCCTGCTCTCTTTAAGCAATTATAAGCTCTTACAGAGAAATCTAAGTCTTCTATTGAAGTTTCTAATGCTTTAACTTTAGGATCTTCAGTTTTCTCAATCATCATCCCTGTAGTATCAGCAATATTACTTAAATCAGTTAATATATTAAAGTGTTCAATTAAAATTCTAGATGCCAAAGCAACAGCTTCTTCTGGTTTAATAGAGCCATCAGTCCATACATTAAGAACTAATTTATCATAGCTTTCATCTTGTCCTACACGAGCTGGTTCAACATCATATGAAATTCTTTCTATTGGAGAATATATTGAATCAACAGGAATAACTCCAACTTTTTTAATATCAAGGAGTTTTTTATTTTCTTCACTTCTTACATATCCTCTACCACTTGAAACAGTCATTTCCATTGATAAGCTTCCACCTTTAGATACATTTGCAATAACTAAGTCTTTATTAATAATTTCAACATCACTATCACATTCTATATCTCCAGCAGTAACAGGACCCTCTTTATTTACATTTAATCTAATAGTTTTAATTTCTTCAACATATTTTTTTATAACTATTTTCTTTAAATTTAATATTATAGTAGTTACATCTTCTTTAATTCCTTCAAGAGTTTGAAATTCATGAAGTGCACCCTCTATTTTAACACTACTAATAGCTGCTCCTGGAAGAGATGACAACATTACTCTTCTTAAAGCATTACCTATAGTTATACCAAAACCTCTTTCTAAAGGTTCTAGTTCAAATTTACCGTAAAAATTGTTTTCAATATAATCAGTTATTTTATAGTTTGGTTTTTCAAATTCTACCATAAAAATACCTCCTTTTTATTATCCACGTGGACGTTTTGGTGGACGACATCCATTATGTGGAATTGGTGTTACATCATTTATTGCAGTTATTTCCAATCCTGCAGTTTGAAGTGATCTAATTGCAGTTTCTCTTCCAGGTCCTAAACCTTTAACAAAAACTTCTACTTTTCTCATACCCATATCATATGCAGCACGTCCAGCAGCTTCGGCAGCAAGTCCTGCAGCATATGGAGTTGATTTTTTACTTCCTTTGAAACCTAATGCTCCACTACTTGACCAAGATATTACATTACCATCTTTATCAGAAATTGTTGTAATAGTATTATTAAATGTTGGTTGAATATGAGCAATTCCTTCTGGAACATTCTTTTTAACTTTTCTTTTTCTAGTTTTATAAGCCATAATCTTTTCCTCCTCTACTATTAATGAATTTCTAAACTATTATTTTTTCTTATTTGCAACAGTTTTACCTTTTCCTTTACGAGTTTTTGCATTACTTCTAGTTGATTGTCCTCTTACAGGTAAACCTTTTTTATGACGAGTTCCTTGATAAGAATTAATTTCCATCTTAGTTTTAATATTCATGTTTACTTCACGCCTTAAGTCACCTTCAACACTATACTTTGAAACTTCATCACGAACTTTATTTAATTCATCATTTGACAAATCGATAACTTTTCTAGATGGTTCAATTCCCACTGTCTTTAGTATTGTATTTGCTCTTTTTCTACCAATACCATAAATATAAGTTAATGCTATTTCGATATGTTTATCATTTGGTATATCTACACCTTTAATACGAGCCATTCTCTACACTTCCTTTCATTACCCTTGAACTTGTTTATGTTTTGGGTTTTCACAAATTACCATTACTTTGCCTTTTCTTTTGATAATTTTGCATTTATCGCAAATTTTCTTTACAGATGCTCTTACTTTCATTTTAATCCCTCCTATTACTTCCTATAGGTTATACGCCCACGTGTTAAATCATAAGGTGATAATTCTAACATTACGGTATCGCCTGGTAAAATGCGAATGTAATTCATTCGTATTTTACCAGAAACGTGAGCTTCCACAATGTATCCATTCTCTAATTGAACTTTGAATTTACCACCTGGTATTATTTCAGTAACTTTTCCTTCAACTTCAATTGTATCATCTTTTGCCATCTTTTCACTCTCCCGTTAAAATTTCATACCCATCTTTTGTAACCAATACAGTATGTTCAAAATGAGCGGATGGACTATTATCATCAGTTATTATTGTCCAACCATCATCAAGCATATATATATCAGCGCTTCCTAAATTAAGCATTGGTTCTACTGCTATAACCATTCCTTCTTTTAATAAAGGGCCAGTATTTGCTTTTCCATAATTAGGAACATCGGGTTCTTCATGTAAACAGCTTCCAACACCATGTCCAACCAATTCTTTAACAACTCCTAAATTATATAAGTTAGCATACTTTTCTATAGAATTTGAAATATCTCCAATTCTATTTCCAGGTTTAACCTGTTCTAAACCTTTAAATAAAGCTTCCTCAGTATGTTTCATCAGAGATTTTTTCTCATCACTAATATCACCTACAGCATAAGTCCATGCTGAATCCCCATGGTATCCCTTATAACATGCACAAACATCAATAGATACAATATCTCCATCTTTAAGTTTCCTATTACTAGGAATACCATGAACAACTTCCTCATTTATACTTATACAAAGTGTTGCTGGATAACCCTCATATCCTTTGCAAGAAGGAGTAGCACCCTGTTTTATTATATAATCCTCAGCTAATTTATCAAGCTTCTTTGTAGATATGCCAGATTTTATATATGGTTTTAAATATTGATGAGTCTTATATACAATACTTCCAGCTTTTCTAAGCAATTCGATTTCACGATCACTTTTAATTTTTATCATAATCACCTATTTAAGTAGCTTTTCTACTTGTTCTAATGTATAAAGATGTCCTTTACTACCATCAACTATATGTAATACACCTTTTTCTTTATAAAAATTAATTAAAGGTTCAGTACTATCTAAATAAGTTTGATATCTTGTTTCAAACGCTTCAAGATTATCATCACTTCTTTGATATAATTCACCATTACATTTATCACATTTTCCATTTACTTTAGGTTTCATTTCTGGATTATTCATATTATAAATAGTACCACAATCTTTACACATATATCTTCCTGTAATTCTATCTATAAGTTCATTTTTTTCTATATTAATCAAAATTACTAATCCTAAATCTTTACCAGTTTTTTCTAAAATATTATCATATTCTATAGCTTGCTCTAAATTTCTTGGAAATCCATCTAAAATATATCCATTATCGCAAGCAGGGTCAGAAAGCTTATATTCTAATGCTTTATAAACAATTTCAGAAGAAACCAATTTTCCAGCCATTTGCATTTCATGAATTTTTTTTCCTAGTTCGTCACCCTTAGCAACTTGCTCACGTAACAAATCACCAGTTGATATATGAACATATGGATACTTTTCTAACAAATCTTTAGATAAAGTTCCTTTTCCTGCACCTGGTGCAGCAATTAATATCAAATTTTTCATATTATCTTCTCTTATAACCTTTCTTATAATTTCTTGAAACAAGACTACCCTCTAATTGCTTATAAGTTTCTAGTGCAACTCCTACAACTATTAGCAAACTCGTACCACCTATTGTAACTGTTGAAGATAATCCTGATAAATTACTAAATACTATTGGAAGTCCAGCAATAATTACTAAGAATATTCCACCAATTATTGTTAATTTTGATAGTACTTTAGAAATATAATTTTCTGTATCTTTTCCAGGTCTAATACCAGGAATAAATCCACCATTTTCTTTTAAGTTCTTTGCCAAATCTTCAGGTTTTAGCTGTATAAATGTATAAAAATAAGCAAAGAAGAAAATAAGTAATACAAATATTATAAATCCAACTGGTTTAGTATAAGTTAAATAATTATTAACAAAATTAGTAAATGCATCTTTTTTAATAAATTGGGCTATAGTAGCAGGTATTGCTAATAAGCTTGATGCAAATATTACTGGAATAACTCCTGCCGTATTTACTTTAATAGGCATGAATGATTGATTAGCATAAACGCTTGTTGATTTGTTTGCATATTGAATAGGAATTTTTCTCTCAGCAAGTTCTACAAATATTACTCCAACTATAATAGCAAAATAAATAACAACAAATAGAACAAACAAAAGTATTCCTAACCATAAATCTAAATTACTAGTTAATATTAATTCTTTAAATGCAGTTATGAACATATTAGGTAGGGTTGCAATAATACCAGCCATAATTATTAATGATATACCATTTCCAATTCCTTTTTGAGTTACTTGATCACCAAGCCATAAAAGGAATGCAGTACCAGCAGTTAATATAGTTGCAACATAGATATAATCTATAGTAGTTTTACCAGAACCTAAGAATGCATATGAAAATGCAAATCCTTCAATAAAAGCAAATATAATACCCATATACCTAGTTATTTGATTTAATTTTTGTCTTCCAACAGGTCCTTCATCCTTTAACTCACTAAAATATGGAACGATATCCATTTCCAGTAATTGTACAATAATTGATGCAGTAATATATGGCATAACTCCTAAAGCAAATATTGAAAATTGTTTTAAAGCTCCTCCGCCCATTACATTTATTAATTCAAGAAAACCTAAATTAACAGTTACATCTGCAGTACCTGGAACCTGCACACCCGTACCAATAACAAATATCATCAAAGCACCTAAAGTAAATAATATTCTTAATCTCAAATCCTTATTTGTAGGTGCAAATAATTGTTTCATTGTATGAAACATATTAGATCACCTCTATTTTACTTCCAGATTCTTCTATTTTATCCACAGCACTTTTTGAAAATTTATGTGCTTGAATAGTTAATTTTTTATTTAAAGTTCCATTACCTAAAACTTTAATACCATTTAATTGTTTTTTTACTAATCCAACTTCTTTTAATAAAGCTGGCGTAACTAATGTACCTTCTTCAAAAATATTTAAATCTTCAACGTTAATAGTAGCATATTTAACTTTAAATATATAATTTGAAAATCCTCTCTTTGGAAGTCTTCTATATAAAGGCAATTGTCCACCTTCAAATACAGCTCTTACTCCTCCACCACTACGAGCGTTTTGTCCTTTATGTCCTTTTCCACTAGTTTTTCCAAGTCCTGATCCTGGTCCACGTCCTACAATTTTTCTCTTTTGTGTAGCACCAATATTTTTCTCTAACTCATGTAATTTCATTATCCTAATATCTCCTCTACTGTTTTGCCTCTTAATTTTGCAACATGTTCTATTGACTTAATTTGTTTTAGAGCATCTATTGTAGCACCTGCCATATTAGTTTTAGTTCTAGATCCTAGTGATTTTGAAATGATATCTTGAACACCTGCAAGTTCAAGTACAGCTCTAACTGCACCACCAGCAATAACTCCAGTACCTGCAGCAGCTGGTTTCAATAAAACTTTAGCAGCTCCAGCTACACCATGAACTTCATGAGCTATTGTTCTTCTATCAACTAGAGGCACATTAATCAAATTTTTATTAGCAGCTTGAATAGCCTTTTTTATTGCATCAGGTACTTCGTTAGCTTTACCAACACCTAATCCAACTTTACCTTTTTTATCCCCAACAACAACAGTAGCTGAGAATCTTCTTTGTCTACCACCTTTGTTAACTTTAACAACACTTTTAATTTCGACAACTAATTCTTCTAATGTTTTTGCTTTTGGGTCATTTTTTCTATTTTGCATAAATACCCTCCCTATTAGAATTCTAATCCTGATTCACGTGCAGCTTCAGCTAAAGCTTTTACACGTCCATGATAAAGATGTCCACCTCTATCAAATATTACTTCTTTAATGTTTGCTTTTAGTGCTCTTTCAGCTAATAATTTACCAACTTTAGTAGCAGCTTCTATATTACCGCCGTTAGCTAATTTAAGATCTTTATCAATTGATGAAGCACTGACTAAAGTAACACCATTTTCATCATCAATAAGTTGAGCAAATATATTTGAATTAGATCTATAAACACTTAATCTTGGAACAGCTACAGTTCCGTGCAAATTAGTTCTAATCCTATCATGTCTTGCTTTACGCATAACATTTCTTGATACTTTATTTATCATAAGCAACACTCCTTATCTTATTTTTTAAGCAGCTTTTTTTCCTTCCTTACGGCGAATATGTTCATCTTTATAACGAATACCTTTTCCCTTATAAGGCTCTGGTTTTCTTACTTTTCTGATGTTTGCTGCGAATTCACCAACTTTTTCTTTA
Source organism: bacterium (assembly GCA_029218465.1). Taxonomy (GTDB): domain Bacteria; phylum Bacillota_I; class Bacilli_A; order RF39; family UBA660; genus CAG-710. The sequence continues at coordinate 62,809 of JAQXRJ010000098.1, forward strand.
GCAATACCACTAACTGTTAATTCAGTATTACTTGGAACTTCAACCTTAATTCCTTCTGGAATATCAAGTTCAACTTGATGAGAATATCCTGCATTTATTACAAGCTTGTTACCTTTTAAGGCAAAACGATAACCAACACCTACTATTTCAAGTTTTTTTTCAAAACCTTTTGTAACACCAACAAGCATATTTGCTATATTAGCATTAGTTGTACCATGCATAGCTTTTGCTTCGTTAGTTTCATCCGCTCTTTTAATAACTATAATATTATTTTCAACTGAAGCTGAAATTTTTTTAGTTAGAGTTGTTGTTAATTCTCCTTTAGGTCCTTTTACTGTAACAACTTTATCTGTAATGTCAACTGTAACTCCTGTAGGAATCTCTAATTTTCTATTTCCTATACGACTCATATTCAGTCCTCCTTACATTGTTGTTATTACCAAATATACGCAAGAACTTCTCCACCAAGATTTTGTTTACGAGCATCTTTGTCAGTCATAATACCTTTAGATGTAGAAATAATTGCAATTCCCAATCCATTTAATACTTTAGGTATTTCGTCACTTTTAGCATATACTCTAAGTCCTGGTTTTGAAATACGTTTTAATCCAGTAATTACTCTTTCTTTTTTTTCTCCATATTTAAGTGTTAATTCAATTGTTCCCTGAACATTATTCTTAACAACTTTGTAATCATTAATATATCCTTCTTCTTTTAAAATTCTAGCAAGTTCAATTTTCAAATTTGAAGCAGGCACTGAAACATCTGTATAACGCATAGCATTAGCATTACGAATACGTGTTAGCATATCTGCAATTGTATCAGTTACTACAGCCATAATATTTCCTCCTTCCCAATTACCAGCTTGATTTTTTTATCCCTGGTATTTGTCCTTTATAAGCTAATTCTCTAAAACAAATACGGCATATTCCAAATTTGCTCATAACAGCATGTGGTCTACCACATCTTTTGCAACGTGTATATTCACGAACTTTGAATTTTTGTTTTTTATTAGCTTTAACAATCATACTTTTTTTTGCCATTATTTACCCTCCAATTACTTTCTAAATGGAATTCCAAGTTCATCTAATAAATCATAAGCCTCTTCATTAGTCTTAGCAGTTGTGACAAAAACAATGTCCATTCCACGCACTTTAACAACATCATCATACTCAATTTCTGAGAATATTAATTGTTCTTTTATTCCTAATGTATAGTTTCCTCTTCCATCAAATGCTTTAGATGATACACCTCTGAAATCTCTAACCCTTGGTAGTCCAATTGAAATAAGTTTATCCATAAAGTTATACATATTTTCTCCTCTAAGTGTAACTTTGCATCCGATTGCTTGACCTTCTCTAACCTTGAAACCAGCTATTGATTTTCTTGCTTTTGTTATTACAGGCTTTTGTCCAGAAATAAGCTCTAAATCATGAATTGCTGCATCTAATAATTTTGAATTTGATGTAGCATCTCCAACACCCATATTAATAACAACTTTTTCTAATTTAGGAACTTCCATTATTGATTTATAATTGTGTTTTTTTATTAAACTTGGAACAATTTCATTTAAATACTTTTCTTTTAGGCGGTTCATATCGTTACCCTCCTTCCACTAATCAATCTTTTCATTTGATTTTTTAGTAATTCTTACTTTTTTATTATTTTTTTCGTCTATAGCATGTCCGATTCTAGTTCTTTTTTTAGTCTTAGGATCTATAATCATAACATTTGAAGCATGAATTGGTGCCTCCACTTCAAGAATTCCACCAGTTTCATTTTGAGTTGCTTTTTTATGCTTTTTAACCAAATTACATCCCTCAACGATTACTCTATTTTCACTTCTTAAAACTTTAGTAATTTTTCCTTCTTTTCCTTTACTAGAGCCAGCTATTACTACGACTTTATCTCCTACTTTAAAGTTCATAATATCCTCCTTTATAGCACTTCTTTAGCTAAAGATACTATTTTCATGTAATCTGCATCACGAAGTTCACGTGCTACAGGTCCAAAGATACGAGTTCCTACTGGAC
>JAQXRJ010000099.1 GCA_029218465.1 bacterium
GCCAAATGTTTTTTTGACTGTAATTTCCTTCTTCAAAAAGTTCATTTTGCTATCCTCCTTTAAAAAATTATACCATGTATACTTTAAAATGTAAATTGATAAATAAAAGTGTAAAATAACCGCTTTATGCAATTTTGCCATCAATTTAAAAAAATTGATGCAACGCATCAACTTTTTAATATTATATACCAGCTATTGATGTATCTCCTAGACATTTAATAGCACCAATGCAACATAGCTTGATTGTAAAGAAATCTTCAGTGGCAACATAAGGGACAGTCGCAGTAGTATCAGGGTTAGGTGCTAAAACTCTAAATGTAGCACATTCATCATCTAAACTTTCAATTCTAAATACAGAACTATTTCCTGTTACACCATTTAATGTATAAGGCATAGTCCAAATAGTATTATTACAACAACTATATAAACTAATTAATCTTGTATTTAAACATATTATATTTAATGATGGCCCTAAAAAAGGTCTAGTACATGTATTATCATCTGAACAATTGTCATTTCTTTGCTGTAGCATTAATATTCTTTCTAATATTTCAGCTAAACACTTAGAATTGCTATTATTATTTTCACAACACATAATAATCCTCCTTTCTATTTTATAAATCAACTATTGTATCGCCCAAACATTTTATAGCACAAATACAATTTAAGTTTATAGTAGCTGTGTTATTAGTAGTTATGTATGGTCTATTCGTTGCGGCAGTATCAGGATTAGGTATTAAAATACTACATATAGCGCAGCAACCTTCAACTCTTTCAACTCTAAAAATACCACTTGTACCAGTAGTAACTACACCATTAATTGTAGTAGTATAATCAACAGTTAATAAACTATTATCACATCTATAAAAAGTAATTGGCCTAGTATTATAACATTCTATAGAAGTAGGTGTCCCTAAGAATGGCTTAAGACATGAGTTATCTATCTCTTCACTACAATCTGATACACGTTGTAACTTTTCAATAAGTTTTAATATTTTACCTAAACAACAAGTTTTATTAGACTCTTCCACGTAATCACTCCTTTTCTTTTTCTATTATAAGATATTCAAAATCTGTGTTATTGGTGTCGTATTAATACCTATATTAAATACTATTCTTTTGCTTATATAATTATATGAAAAATAATAAATAAAAAATAATTTAATGTATTCAAATAAATATTATAAAAAGTGAAAAAATTATTTTAAGTATATAGTAAATACAATTTTTTAATTAGACTTGAACAGTAATGTAGTTTTTTTTAGAACGTTATGATATAATATGCTCGATTGGAAGTGATACTATGTTTGTAGATGAGGTTACAATTAAAGTTGAGGCGGGTTCTGGTGGAGATGGATGTCTCGCTTTTAGAAGAGAAAAATATATACCAATGGGTGGACCTTTTGGAGGAAATGGAGGACATGGCTCTAACATTAGATTTGTTGTAGATGAAGGTTTACATACTTTAATAGACTTAAGATATATGAAAGTAATTAAAGGAAAGAAAGGTGAAAATGGAAGAGGAAAAAATCAAAATGGTGCGAATGCTGAAGAAGTAATAATTCGCGTTCCACAAGGTACAGTTATTACTGATTTAGATACAGGTTTTGTTTTAGCTGATTTGAAAGATAAAAATTCCTCTTGTGTAGTTGCCGAAGGAGGACGAGGCGGACGTGGTAATACAGCTTTTAAAACTCAATCTAACCCAGCTCCAAATTATGCAGAGAATGGGGAACCAGGAGAGCAAAGGAGACTAAAAGTAGAATTAAAACTTCTAGCGGATGTTGGCTTAGTTGGATTACCTAGTGTAGGTAAAAGTACGTTTATTTCTAAAGTATCTGCGTCTCGACCTAAGATTGCTGAATATCATTTTACAACTTTATCTCCTAATTTGGGAGTTGCTAAGACTAAAGATGGAAGGAGTTTTGTTATTGCAGACTTACCCGGATTAATTGAAGGAGCATCTAATGGCCTTGGGCTAGGAGATAAATTCCTAAAGCATGTAGAAAGAACTAAAGTAATTGCACATATTATTGATATGAGTGGGTTTGAAGGAAGAGATCCCTATGAAGATTATTTAACTATTAATAAAGAATTAGAATCATTTAGTAAAAAATTAATAGAAAAGCCTCAAATAGTAGTTGCAAATAAAATGGATATGCCGTCATCCAAAGAAAATTTAGAAAAGTTTAAGTCCAAGGTAGATAAAGAAGTGTTTGAAATAAGCGCTTTAACATCAACTGGATTGGATGATATTTTAATGAAACTGGCAGACATGTTAGAACAGATACCAAATGAAGATCTTTATAAGGAAGAAAACTTTGAATCTCATATATTATATAAGTTCAAAAAAGAAGAACCTTATATAATAACTAGAGAAGGTAATGAATGGATTATTAAAGGTGATGAAATAGAAAAAATGTTTAGAATGACAAAATTTACTGATGAAGGATTATCAAGATTTTCTAAAAAAATTAGAAAGATGGGTATTGATGATAAATTGGAGGAACTAGGTGCAGTTGATGGAGATATAGTTAGAATATTAGATTTTACATTTGAATATAAAAATTAATAAATTTCTTTTATTGATACAATAAAAAATAAGTATTTTACAATTTAAATAAAGTCAATTATTATGAAATTGTGAATGGAGTGATATTATGGACTTATTTAAAATTGTTTTAACAGGTGGACCATGTTCTGGAAAAACTAAAGTGCTAGAAGCGCTAAAAGAGTACTATTTGAGTCAAAAGGGAATATACTTACGTACAGTAGGAGAAACTGCGACAGAATTAATTGATGCGGGCATAAAGCCACAGTTATCGGTTGATTCTTTTTCTTTTCAAAAAATTGTTTTTTCTAGGCAACTAAACAAGGAAATTACTACACTTGATTATAAATATAAAGACAGTGATAATAGTAAAAATATTATAATTTACGATAGAGGATTAAACGATAATAAAGCATATATTGATCAAAAACAATATGATTTAATTTTAAATATTTTCAATAAAAGTGAAATAGAAATTTTAAATGATTATGATTTGATAATTGATTTAGTAAGCACTGCAGGATCATCAATTGCGCAATATGAAACAGAATCAAATCTTGCAAGATATGAAACTGAAAGTGAAGCAATATCTCTTGATAAAAGAACTACTTGTGCATGGATAGGTCATAGAAATTTAAGAATAATTATGCCAACAGAAAATATTGAAGAAAAAATAAGAATAGTAAAAAAAGAAATAAATAATTTAATAGAGGGTAAATCTTATAAAATAATTAGAAGATATATACTTGATATCGATAATGATTGTAGTTTATATAATGATGATAATTCTAAGACTTTTGATATAGAAAAAATTTATCTTAATTATAATGTTAATGATATATATCAATACATAATTACAAAAAGAACATATAAAGATAACTCAAGCTACTCAGTTTCTCTTGAGCGAAATATTGGAAATGTTAATACCAAAAAATTTGAAATATCTATAAATGAAGAAAAAGTAATAGAATTAATAAAAGAATTTGGTATAATAAAAACTATAAATAAAAAAATTACATATTTTGAATATGATCACAAAAGATATTGTATAAATCAATACGAAGATACCAATATTTTAGAAGTAGAATTAGAAAATAGTTTTGACAGTATTGTAATTCCTAATAATTTAAACATTATATCAACAATTAATGAGGATTATGATTCTATTATAGAAAGTCCAAAAATAAAAAATAAAAAATTGATAGATATTGTTAGGAGGTAGTAAATGGGAATATATAGTAGTAATTTTGATTTTAATAAGTATAGGGCATTTTATGCAGTATCAGAATTTAAAAGCTTTTCTAAGGCAGCCCAAGCACTTCATATATCACAGCCAGCAATCAGTTATAGCATAAAAGAACTTGAAGAAGAATTAGGTGTTCAATTGTTTATTAGGGAAAACAAAAGTGTTAAATTGACAGATAATGGAGACAAATTACTTAAATATGTTGAAAAAGCATTCAATAATTTAATTATGGCTCAAAGAATTTTAACTGAAGAAGATGAGGAATTAACTGGAAGTGTAAGAATTGGCATTTATTCGCATATTTCATTATTTATGATTCCTAAAATAATGAAAGAATTTAGTAAAAAATATCCCAAAGTAAACTTTGATATATATGCTTCAAGTACAGATGAATTAAAAGAAAAATTAAAAGAAAAAGAATTGGATTTCATAATATTGCAATATCCTGTTTTTACTGAAAAAAATAAATTTACTGAGGAAATATTATGTGAAATGGAAAATTGTTTCTTTTCGAGTAAAAAATATTACGATTTATACATCAGTAAAGATAAAAATTTAGTTGAATATCCTATAATTTTGCCAACAAGGGGATATGATGATATAAATGCACTAGAGGAAATATTTAAAAGAAATAAAATGAAAATAAAAACAAATTTTAGAATATATACAATGGAATTAGCAAAGAAATTAGTTTCACAAGAAGTGGGTATTGCATGGGGATTAAAAAAATGTATTGAATACGAATTAAGAAATAAAATTTTTTTTGAAATACCAATTGATTTTGATATTCCGACAACAAAATTTAGCATATCATATGATTCAAAATATCTTAATAAAACTGCATTAGAATTCCTAAAATTTTTTAAGAAAGAAATTGTAGAAGAAATAGAAGTTGATATATAGTTCATAACAAACTAGACAAATAAAGAATTTGATATTAGAATATGAAATATGGAGGGTATATCTATTATGGACGAAAATGATATTGATATAAAATATATTGAAAAACTAGAACCAGGTGAGAAAGAGTTTGATTTGTTAGACATTGATGATGAATTAGAAGATACAATTGAAATTAATTTGGGTGATATTAATGAATGACGTTGAATTAATGGATAAATTTATTAAAATGTTTGCTAGTGTAGCAAAACAACATGATGATTTTAGTTTAGCTAAATGGAATAATACTATATATTATTATTTAGTCAGATCAGGTGTAAATAAAATAGATAGTCAAGTTGATTTAGATAATACTGGAATGTTTTCAAGATGGCAAAGATATTACGAAAAAAAAGAAAATTGTAAATGCTTTGTTGATAAAAAATGGAATTATTTTTGTCAATTTGTTAATCACAAGGATGATGTAATGAAATCCAAGGAACATATAAAAGTTTATATACCATTAGACTATCAACATATAGAAATAGGTGCAGAAGCTATATTTGACTTTCTATCAGAGAATAATATAAAACATATTTCAAAGATTGGTAAGCATATTAGATTTGATGATGTTGTTGTTAGATTATCAAGTGAGTATGATGCAAGAAGATTACAAGAATTTATAAATAAAAATAATTATATACAAGAAGGTTTAATAAGAGCTAATCCTTTTGCTGATAATAAGGATGGTATTGCTTATGCATGCGATGGATTTTTATCATATAATTCAACAGTTTGTAGTGCAATTGCTAAATATCTAGAGTATTTGAAAGAAAATAACCAACTTAATAATGCAAACATAGAAGACTTTACAATTTATTGGGCCAATAGATATAAAAAATGTTTAAATATTCCCAATCAATTAGCTGACATGATTAAGGATTTAAGTGGCGACAAATATAATGAATTTAATACTAAAATAAGTAAAAATTATATGCAAATAATGGAATTATTTATTGATAATTTATTAACTAAAGAAGTTAATTATTTAAGACAAAAGGCTAGTGTTAATACACTAGATAGTAAATACTATATTCAAAAGATAGATTGGTTAATTAATGAATATAGTGATATTTTTAGCTTTAATGCAGATGCTTTTTCTCAATTTTCTAAAAATAATAAAACAAATGTTGATTTAAAACAATACATTGATATGGCATTAACTGAAAGATATAAAAAATATAATTCTGATTACAATTCTGGTATATCTAATATTAATGGAGAAACAGCTGTATCTATTATTATTTCGAAATTTATTAAAACTGGTAACTATAATCTTTTTACTAGAAAAAACTCAATTAGAAAAATTATGATAACAAATATATCTCAAAGTGATATGACTAAAATAATTTGTGATAGTTTAGAAATCAATATAATCAATGATAAATTAAGTGATGAACAAGTTCAATATATATCGTCTGAATACTCTAAAATAATTAGTAACAGTGAATATTGTAAATCGGTAGTTTATTAAAAAAGCAAAGTTGTTAATGACTTTGTTTTTTCTTTGTGATAAAATCATTTTGAGGTGCAATATTATGAAAAATAGAAGTGAGTTAAGAGACATTATTGTTAAAGTTTTATACCAAATATATATTTTTGAAGCAAGTAATTCAGAATATGATATTACTAGTCTTATTAAAGAACAATTAGAAATAGAAAATGAATTTGTAAACAAAAGCATTTTTGAAATTATTAGTAAGCAAAAAGAAATCAGTGAAATTGCAAATAAATATTTAGTAGATTGGAATATAGATAGATTAAGTAAAGTTGATAAAGCAATATTATCACTTGCAATATACGAGCTTAAGTATACGGATACACCAAGTGTGGTTGCGATAAATGAGTCAATTGAGTTATCAAAAAAGTATAGTGACGAAAAAGTGACGAAAATGATTAATGCATGCCTTGACAAAATATATCACGAAGAGGACTAGTATGAATCATAACTATATTAGTGTTACACAAATTAATAAATATATCAAATATGTAATAGATAATGATAAAAATTTAAACACAATATATTTAAAGGGGGAGATATCTAACTTTAAAAATCATACTAGAGGTCATTTGTATTTTACATTAAAAGATGAATATAGCAGAATTAATGCAATTATGTTTTCATCAAATGCGTCTAAATTAAAATTTATACCAACAGATGGTATGAAAGTTTTAGTAACAGGAAAAGTTAGTGTTTATGAATCAAATGGAGCATATCAAATTTATGTTAATGATATGATAGAAGATGGAATAGGAAACTTATATATTGCTTATGAACAGTTAAAAAAGAAATTAGAACTTGAAGGATTGTTTGATTTATCTCATAAAAAGAAAATACCCAAGATTCCGGAAACAATTGGAATAATAACTGCACCTACAGGTGCAGCAATAAAAGATATTCTATCAACTATTAAACGCAGATGGCCAATTGCCAGTACAATACTATTTCCTAGTTTAGTACAAGGAGAACAAGCTTCATCTGATATAATTAGAAATATTGAAATTGCAAAAAAATTTGATTTAGACGTTTTGATAATAGGCCGAGGCGGTGGATCAATTGAGGATTTATGGTGTTTTAATGATGAAGGTGTTGCTAGAGCAATATATAATTTGGATATTCCTGTTATTTCTGCTGTAGGACATGAGATTGATTTTACAATCTGTGATTTTGTCGCTGATTTAAGGGCACCAACTCCTACAGGTGCAGCAGAAATGGCAGTGCCTAATATGAGTGATTGTCTAAATTACTTAAAGCAAATTGAAATTCGTTCGGTAACAAGTATTAATAACATAATAAGATCAAAACAGGATTTTTTAAATAAATTAATGGACAGCCCAATTATAAGAAATCCAATAAGTATTTACGAAATAAAAGAGCAAAAATTTGATATGCTTTATGAAAAACTAATAAAAAATTTTAAAAATATTATTGATGTTAATAAGCATAATCTAGAAATTGATATTAATAATTTAAATTCTAGTATAAGTAAATATATTATAGACAAAAAACATAATTACTCAAATTTATTATGTAAATTAGAAGTGCTGAATCCACTTTTAACTTTAAAAAGAGGTTATGCAATTGTTAGAACTAATAATAAAGTTATATCTCATATAAAAGAAATAGACACAGGTAGTAAAATAAACATTGAATTACAAGATGGCAATATAAATGCTATTGTAGAATAGGAGAATTTATGAAAAAAGAGTTAAATTTTGAAGAATCAATTGCGAAATTAGAAAGTATAGTCAAAGCTTTAGAAAATGGTAATGTTCCTTTAGATGATGCAATAAATAAGTTTAATGAAGCGATGACTCTAGCAGGCAATTGTAATAATAGTTTAAAAAATGCTGAAGAAAGTATTAATAAAATACTTAATAAGGATGGTAGTTTAGAGGATTTTAAAATAGATGAATAATGATTAGATATTTTAGCTATTTTATAGATTAGTATATAATAAAGAGATACAAGAATAATTGACAACAAGTAAATTTTAGCAGTATAATATGCGTTGCAATCAGAGGAGGACGTATTTATGAGAAAAAAATTTGATGAAGAACTTATGCTAGAAATAACTAAAGCATCTCTAAGTAATACTGAAATATCAAATATAATAGCAAGCAATGTAGTTATATTATATAAATATTCCGTTCTTTTAGAATCAGGAAAATCTAGTGATTATGACAAAATATTTGAATCATTTTTAAAAGAATTATTGGAATATGATTATTACATGCATAATTTAGAATCTTGTTTTAAATCTTTAACAAAACATAATAGCTATTTAATTGATTATTTTAGACGCTTAATTAATGAAAGATTATCTATTTTAATGAATACAATCAAAAACAATAAAAGACTTGAATATGTATACAATAGAATAAACAAAATGGATGAAAAGGAATTTAAATTATTATTATTAAAAGCTTTTACAGGAAATAAATCAAGAAATTATTCTTTTTTAGATAACATTGATTATTTTAGCTTAAAAAAGTCTTATTTTGAACTTGATAAAGAAATTTTAGCTAAAGGTATTTTAGATACATCTATGGTTAATATAATCACTGATGTGGAAGAAAACAAAATCTATTCAAGTCATATTTTTGACATGGAATTTAAAGCTATAGAAACTTGTATTTACAATCCAAAGCAAGTTGAAAAATTTGATATATATCATATCAATAATAATAAACCAAAAGTAAAAACTTATGAGAACTAGAAAATAGTTCTTTTTATATTTTATACTTTTTTGCGCATAATAATAATGTAGTTGATTTTAAAAGGAGATGATATCATGAATTTTAAAAATAAACTACAAAGTTTTTTACTTCTTCTACTAATTATTATGCCATTTAATGTTTTTGCTTATTCAGATTATGTTATAGCTGGTGGAAATAATATAGGAATTGAAGTTAATTCTAAAGGAATACTCGTAGTAGGTTTTTATGAAGTAAATGGAAAAAATATTGCTAAGGATGCAGGATTTAGTCTTGGAGATAAAATAATCAAAGTAAATAATAATGAAGTATCATCAATAAACAATATGATAGATTTAATTAATAGCAATATTACAGATAACAATACTTTAGTTAATTTTACTATATTAAGAGATAATAATGAAAAAGAAATAAAACTTAGCCTTATAAAAGACTCAAATGAAGTATATAAAACAGGTATTTATGTTAAAGATCAAATAACAGGAATTGGGACCCTTACTTATATAGATCCAAACACTAATATATTTGGAGCATTAGGACATGAAATAATTGAATCTAATTCCAATATAAAAGTTGAAGTCAAGGATGGTAAGATTTTTAAAGCAAATGTTACTGGAGTTAATAAAAGTACAGACAGAACAACTGGAGAGAAAAAAGCTAAATTTGATGAGTCTATTACATATGGTTCTATAAAAGAAAATACTGAATCAGGAATATTTGGTAAATATACCTCAAAATATGATGATTCCAATTTAATAAAAGTAGGAAGTAGTGATGAAATTGTTATTGGTCCAGCAGTAATAAGAACTGTTTTAAATATGAATGATATTGAGGAGTATTCTATTAATATTATAAAAATAAACTCTAATAGTTCTACAAAAAACATTTTATTCGAAATAACCGATAAAAGATTAAAAGATAAAACGAATGGTATTATTAAAGGAATGAGCGGAAGTCCAATTATACAAAATAACATGATAATAGGCGCGGTAACACATGCTATAGTTAATGATAATACAAAAGGATATGGTATATTTATTACTACTATGTTAGAAGAAGGAGAAAATTAAAGAGGATATTCCTCTTTTTTATATATTAGGAAAATGCATTTAAATTGCTATTCAATAAAAATGAACTCATTTAAAGTGAAACCCACAATAATAAATTTGAAATCTTTAATATTGTAAATTAATAGGTAACAACAGTATTGAAAATTCATTTTTGTAGTACTTTTTCTTTTTAGTTATTTCTAAATTTTTTCAGCAGAATTTTAAATTATTATCAAACATTGATCTTCATCAGGTTCAATTTTTCATTAAATAATAAAATATTCCTAAAGCTATATGATATATCATATTTCTATGTTATAATAATAACAATAATAAGGAGGAAAAATGAATTGTAAAAAGTGTAATTCTGTTCTTAATGAAACAGATAAATTTTGTAAAGAATGTGGTACTATGGTTGAAAATTCAAATGTTGATACAAATAATCAGTATAGTAATGTAAGTACATACAAAAATACAGAAGTAAATGATGGTCAAAATATTATTCAAAATCAAAATTTAGATTCTGTACAAATAAATAGTCAAAATACGATTTCTTCAAACAATCAAATAACAGAACAACAGCCTATAAAACAAGTTCAACCAAATATGAATTATTCTAATAATGATAATATTAATAAATCTGTTAATACTTCTAAAAAGGGATTAATAAGTATGGTATTAGGAATAGTATCAATAGGAATGGCCTTAGTATTAAACATATTTATTATTCCTGTGGCATTAGTTGGACTTATATTAGGATTAATGGAAAAAACTAAAAATAGTAAAAAAACAGTAGGAATAGTATTAAATTCTATAGCATTGATTTTATCTATTATAATTTCGGTTATTGGTGGATTATCATTGATTGATGATTTTACTAGTGACAGTATTTTTTATGGTGATGGATATCAATTAACTTATGATAATGATTGGGTTAGAGGAACTATTTCTGAAAAAAAAGCACTATCTTATTCAGATGCAGATAATTCATATTTTTTACCGATTGGAAAAAGTGCTTTATCTGAATTTTCTTGTGATTTTGAAAATATTACTTGTAAAACAAAAATATATAATGAATTTTATGATATGTGGAATAAGAGTTTAAATCAAAATTCTTTATACTTATATAAAGAAAGTTATTCATTTAAAACTTTAAAAGATGATATATATTATGGAACTTATAATTATGGAAAATCAATTACAGATTTAAGAGGAAAATATTATTTATTAATATCAAAAGAAAAAAATATTATATTGTCTTTTATGACTAATTCTAATGCAAATGATCTTGAAGAAATAAGTGAAGAAGTTTTAGAGTTATTTAAAACAATTGAAATAGAAAAAAATACAAGTGTAAATAATTCTAATTCAAATAGTAATTCAGATGAAAATACTATTTATGATGATGAACTTTATGGAATGCTTGATTCTATGAGTAATTGGAACAAATATTCAAATTTAAGAACAGGAAATTTAGGTAAAGTGTCATATATAACTGGTGGTTGGAGAATTTTAAGTGATTCTGATGCATATTGGGAATTTAAAAATGGAGAATTTTATTGGTATAAGTCAGTAAACGACTTGAACGATAATTATTGGTACGGTACAACAAAAATTTTAACTGGAAAAGAAGCATTAAAATCTGTTGGTTTAGATGAAAGTAAAGTTGATAATATTGTATCTCATTCAAATGGTCGTGTAACAGCTAATGATATTTATGCTATTGTTTGTACACCTACTAAGATAATTTCAGGTGGTGAAGATAAAAGTGCTACTAATATACCTGCTAATTCTAAATGGAATTATGTATGGGTAGTTGTTGATCATGGTGATGAAGGCATAGAAGCACAGGTTGTAAATGTAGATTCTGCTAAAACAACTTATTATGTAAAAATTAAGGATTAGAATTATTTAAAATGAGAATGATGAAAAAAATTAATTTGATAAAGATACATTAAGTATTTTTAAATAAATATGATATTGGAGGTGAAACTTATGAAAAAAGTATTAATGATTATAGGAGGACTAGTTGTTGGAACAATAGTATTACTTATTGTTATATTCTCAATTACTTCTGCAACTTCAAATAAACTTATCTGCAAATCAGCTGAAGGTAATATAACAATTATGTACAATGATAAAAAGATAACAGGTTATACTGCTAATGGAATGTCTTATGATATGGATAGTCAAAAGAAATATGCTGAACAAGTAGGAATTGATGCTTATATTGAAGAATTTACTACATGGTTTAGCAATAATACCAGTGGAAGTTGTACAACTAAATAGTTTGTTATATATTTTAACGATTTTGTTTAGTAAGGAAACAATTTGTATAATAATAAAAATTAAAGCTAGGATTTAAAAAGGAATTTCTAGCTTTTAGAATTTATTTAATATTTTTATTAATTGAAAAAAACAAATTCCTATGATATTATTATTATAGTCGTGAGGTGATAATATGTATATCGATTTAGGAATTATATTAGTTTTGTTAATTATTGTAGTTGTATTTTTCAGAAAATTTTCTTCTTTTGTATATGCATTTGCAATAATTGATATATTCTTAAGAATATTAACGTTTATTAAATATAATTCTGTACCAGAACTAAGAAATTTAATTGGTAAATATTTTCCAGAATCAATTTCGTCAATAATATATAAATATTCAAATGGAACTTTTACCAAAATTCTAATGTGGATTTATGTTGTTATATTTATTGTTTTTTTGTTCTATATTACAAGCTATTTTATAAAGAAAAGAAAATAATACTTGAATTTATTTGAATTTTGAGATAACATATAGTTGTCTTTTTTCTTGCCCCATAGCCAAATGGTAAGGCAATGCGCTCTGACCGCATGATTTGCTAGTTCGAATCTAGCTGGGGCAACCAAAATAAGGGTGGGTTTTATGGAAGAATATAAAAAAATAACTGAATATATTAATAATAATATAGTAGAAACAGATAACTATAATGATTGTGTAAAAAATTTATACAAATTATCTTATTATATCGATGCAATTATACATGATAATGAATCATATCCAATGGATTCATTAATAAAAATTGTAAAAGAAAATATATAGTGATTCAATTATTAAAAATCGTTATATCAAAAAATATAAAATTGTTATCTACTGGAAAAGATGCTTTATTAGATAATGAAATAATTTCTTTATTAGTAGAAATATATTGTAGTGAAAATGACATTATTTTATATGAATATGATGCGGAATATTTTGAAAAAAATGAAAGTATTTCTGATATATATATAAAAGAAATAAAAATAAATGAAAGTAAAACAAGAACTTTATCAAAAGATGAAGAAATTGCTTTGTTTGAAAGGTATAACAATAATAAAGATTTATCTGCAAAAGAAGAAATTATTAATCATAATTTAAGACTGGTTGTTTCAATAGCAAAAAAATATAATGTTGCGGGATTTGACTTTTTAGACATAGTTCAAGAAGGAAACTTAGGACTAATCAAAGCAATTGATAAGTTTGATCTTTCGAAGGGATATAAATTTTCAACCTATGCAACTTTTTGGATTAAACAAAGCATTACTCGTGGAATTTGTGATAAGAGTAGAAATATTAGAGTTCCAGTTCATACATTAGAAATGATAAATAAATATAGAAAAGATAAAGAAAGAATTGAAATTGAATATGGAAAAAAATTAAATGAATTAGAATTATCAAAACATTTAAAATTACCAATTGAAAAAATATATAAATTTGAAATGCTTTTAGATGACACAACAAGTCTAGATTATCAAATTGGAGATGAAAAAGATACAACACTTGCAGATTATATTCCTGATTCTTGCAAATCAGTTGAAGATGAGTGCTGCGATTCTATAAGTGACTATATATATAAAATGTTAGATGATAATAGATTAGGCTTAACAAATACTGAAAAAAATGTAATTATTGGAAGATTTGGATTTTATGATGGCAAAGCAAAAACGCTTCAAGAATTAGGTACACAATTTGGAGTTACTAGAGAAAGAATAAGACAAGTAGAAATGAGAGCATTAAGAAAAATAAAAAAATCAAGATATTATGAAGAATTAAGTCAAATTGTAGGGTGTCATATTATGAGTAATGTTGAACCTGAAAATAAAGTTTTAGTATATAAAAGAAAAAAGAATAATTGAAAAAAAATATAAGTTGTGTTAAAATTACATTGCATGACTTAATTGGCCTGTTGGTGAAGTGGCTTAACACATTGCCCTCTCAAGGCAACATTCATGGATTCGAATTCCATACAGGTCACCATATGTAATTATAACTAGGTTTTCCTAGTTTTTTTGAATTATATAAAAAAATATTGTATAATAATATTCCTAGGTTGGTGATATAATATGAGTAATAAAATGTCAAATACAGAATTTTTTATAAAATACTTGATTGAAGAAGCTCATTTTAATCCATCTGATTATAAAATGATTTTAGAACTTAATGGTTCTGCAAGAGATAGTATTTCTAGATATTTAACGGAGTGCAAACAATATCTTGTCTCTCCATCAATTCATTTTTCAAATTTATTAGAGTTTGGTATTTATGGAAGAAGAGGAAAAATAAAATTAGATAAAGACAAAAAACCTTATATTTGTACAAATAGAAAATATAGTGACTATGATTTTTTCGATGTGATCGTATCAAGAAAATATTCAAATAATCTATTTGCGGCATGTCATTTTGATAAAGATATATATTTTGGATTTTGTGATGATTATTATCATATGGATTACTCAATAATTGAAAAAAAACTTAATTATTATATTGACATTCGTAATTATTTGAATAATCTAGGAAAAAATTATGAATTAATTAATGATGTTGACACTAGTAATGACAAAATATTTTGCATTGTTAAGAATAAGGAAAATAAATGGATAAGAAAATAATTGTTGATACATCAAGTATTATTGGATTTTCACTTGTGCATTTTAAGAGTATTTCATATTTTGAACTTAATCTTATAAAAAATGAAATGAAAAAAAGAAATGATAAATATGTAATTAATTTAGATATTAATGATATAGATAATAGTATTTTAGAATGGAGAGACTTCTTTAAAATTAATGAAGATAATAGAATAGAACTTATAGATAAAAAAGCTGATAAATTGTTTTATTTTATTTTTTTAGATTTACTTGACGATAGTGTGAAAAATGATTTATTAATATCAACCACAAAAGTAAAAAAATATATAAAAAGATAATAATTAATAGAAAATGAAAAATATAAGGATGAAATCTATATTATTTTTGAATTAGATGTTATAATGTTAGTAGGTAATGATTATGAAAATGAATGAAGTAGATAGAAATAAAGTTAGTCCAATGATGCTTCAATATATGAAAGTGAAGGACAAATATAAAGATATAATTATTTTTTATAGACTAGGCGACTTTTATGAAATGTTTTTTGAAGACGCAATTGTATGTAGCAGAGAACTTGAACTTACTCTAACAGGAAGGTCTGCTGGTTTAGATGAAAAAGTTCCAATGTGTGGAGTACCATTTCATTCTTATTTGCCATATCTAGAAAAATTAGTTAACAAAGGATACAAAGTTGCAATATGTGAACAAATGAGTGATCCGAAAACTACTAAAGGTATGGTAGAAAGAGAAGTCGTACAAATAGTAACACGTGGTACTATGATGGATAATAGATTGCAAGAAAAAGATAATAATTTTATTGGTAACATATATGATTTTGAATATTGTTATGGTATTAGTTACACAGATATAACTACTGGATACTTTTATTGCTTATTAGTACCTAATGATAAAAATAAAGTTGTTTCAGAAATTGTAAATAGAGGAATAAAAGAAATAATTGTTAACAGTAAAATAAATAGAGAAATCATTAATATATTAAGAGACGATTACAACTTGCTTGTAACTATTACAGATAACATATATGAAAAAAATGATTATGAAATGATATATAGTGAGCTAAAAGACATAAGACTTGTAACAACAATTAAGCATTTACTTGATTATGTTATATCAGTAAAAAAAGGTGATTTATCTCATTTGCAAAAGGTTGAACTAATTAATTTAAATAGTTATTTACTATTTGATATTCATACAAAAAGAAACTTAGAGCTTGTTGAGACAATGAGACTACATGAAAGAATGTATTCACTTTTATGGCTGCTTGATAAAACAAAAACAGCTATGGGTGGAAGAGCACTAAAACAAGCAATAGAGAATCCTTTAACTGATATAGTTGAAATAAAAAGACGATATGAAATTATAGAAAAACTTTTAACTGAATTTATACTAAGAGAAGATTTAAGAAATTATCTAGAGCAAGTATATGATATAGAAAGATTATCATCAAGAATTTGTTATGGTAATGTTAATGCAAGAGATTTAATTCAGCTAAAAAATACATTGAAGGTACTTCCTTATATAAAGGAAATACTAAGTAAGTTAAATTATTCAAAAACAATAGATACATTAAGTGATTTATACAAATTACTGGAAGAATCTATTAATGATGATAATCCTCCAATTGGTATTAAAGAAGGTTCTTTGATAAAAAGTAGATATAATAGTGAGCTAGATGAATTAAGAAACATAAGAAGTGGTTCCAAGGATTTTATATTAAATTTAGAACAAGAAGAAAAAGAAAGAACAGGTATTAAAACACTTAAAGTAGGTTTTAATAAAATATTTGGTTATTATATAGAAGTAAGTAAGGGCAGTATTCCATTAATTAAAGAAGAATTTAATTATGAAAGAAGACAAACACTAGCAAATTGTGAAAGATTTATCACTCCATTATTAAAAGAAAAAGAAAACATAATATTTGGTGCAGAAGAAAAAATAATTAACTTGGAATACAAATTGTTTATGGAAATTAGAGATAAAGTTAAAGAATATATTCCAATATTACAAAAAATATCAAAAGTTATTGCTGAAATAGATATGATGACTTCATTAGCAATAATAGCTGAAGAGAATAATTATGTTAAACCCGAAATAAACTTTAATAAAGAAGTAGAAATAATAAGTGGAAGACATCCTGTTGTTGAAAAAGTAATAAAAGATGATTATGTATCTAATGATATTATAATGAAAGATGGTACTGACATACTTTTAATTACAGGGCCTAATATGGCTGGTAAGTCTACATATATGAGACAATTTGCAATAATAGTTATAATGGCTCAGATGGGTTCTTTTGTACCTGCCAAAAGTTGTAAAATTCCAATATTCGATAGAATATTTACAAGAATCGGTGCAAGTGATGACTTAGTAAGTGGAGACTCAACATTTATGGTTGAAATGAAAGAAGCAAATAATGCTATAAGTGAAGCTACTCAAGATAGTTTAATCTTATTTGATGAGTTAGGAAGAGGTACTGCAACATATGATGGAATGAGTCTTGCTCAAGCAATACTTGAATATATTCATGATAAAATAAAAGCAAAAACCTTATTTTCAACACATTATCATGAGTTAACATCATTATCTAATAGTCTCAAAAATTTAAAAAATGTTCATGTAAGTGCAATAGAAGAAGATGGAAAAATTACTTTTTTGCATAAAATAAAAAATGGCGCTGTAGATAAAAGCTATGGAATACATGTCGCAGCACTTGCTAATTTACCAAAATCTTTGATAAATAGAGCAGAAGAAATATTAAATATTTATGAAAAAAAGGAAAATAAAAAAGAAACATTTACTCAAACTAGTTTATTTTTGCCAATAGAAGAAGAAAAAAGCGAAATAGAAAGTAAATTAAAAGAAATTAATCCTCTTGAAATAACACCAATAGAGGCATTAAATATATTATATGAATTAAAAGAAAAAATAGAAAAGAGGTAAACTATGAATTTGGAAAATTATAATTCTTTAAAAAATTATTTATTAGATGAAATTGAGTTAACAAATAATGAAATAAGAAAATTAGAAGAAAAGAAAAATAAATACATTAAAAGATTAAATGATTGTAATAAGAAAATCATAGAAGCATCAATATTTGACACTTATGCAATATCTGAGTGTATTAAATATATAATGTCAGAAGTAGAAGGAAAAAATATTTGCTGTGCTAAAGTGAATTTACCAGAAATATTTGAAGTTTTTTCAGGCAATAATATAATTATAGGTGAAAGCGAAGCTGTTTTCTCTAAAAAACAAAATAGTGCAGATGTATTAGATCCACATAGAACGATATTATTATCATCAACAGGAGATAAGCCTTTTCCAAAACAAATACAATTCTTAGAATATGTACAAGGAAGCATTCAACCTGCTGTATATTTAGGGGGATTTCCATATATTGATAATTTTATTAATGAAGTTATTGAATATAGATATATTAATAATATTAAAGAATTAAGCTTTGAGGATATTATGAATAAGGCAAAAGAATTTATTTCCGAGTACAAGAAAAATAAGCAAAAATAAAAAAGGATGTGTTATTGTGAATGTAATTGATGTTGTAATTGTTTTAATGATATTGTGTGCAGGAATAGTTGGTTTTAAAAGAGGCTTTTTTAAACAATTAGTATTAACTGTTGGAATATTAATTGTTTGTATAGTATCTTTTAAGTTAAAAGATCCAATTGCAAATTTCTTAAGTTTATATTTACCATTTTTTAAATTTGGAGGCAATTTTTATAAAGCAACTGCATTAAATATAATTCTATATCAAGCTATTGCATTTATTATTGTATTTAGCTTAGTTATGATTATTTTTAGAATCATACTTGCTATAACTGGAGCATTTGAAAAGATATTAAAATTTACAATTATATTAAGCATACCATCAAAAATAGCAGGATTTATTTTGGGACTTATAGAAGGGTATATTTTAATGTTTATTGTATTATTTATGCTTGATCAACCATTATTTAATAATCCTATACTTGATGAATCTAAGTTAATGAGACCAATACTTTCATCGTCTCCTATTTTGTCTAGTACTGTAGAATCCACTAACAATGCAATAATTGATATATACGACTTACAAAAAGATTTTCTAGAAAATAAAGATGTAAATAAATACAATGATGATATAATTGATATATTACTAAAGTATAATATCATTGATAATGAATACTTAAATAAACTAAAAGAGAAAGGAAAAATATAATGAAAATAATTAATGAAAAAGAATTTGAAAATGAGATTAAAGATCAAAATGTATTAATTGATTTTTATGCAGATTGGTGTGGTCCATGTAGGATGTTATCAGGTGTTTTAGAAGAAGTATCAAATGAAATAAACATAGAAATAAAAAAAGTTAATGTTGATGAGTGCCCGAATATTGCAAGAAAATATGGCGTTATGAGTATTCCGACACTTATATTGTTTGATAATAGTAAAGAGTTAAAAAGACAAGTTGGATATATGAATAAGGAACAATTAAAAGAATTTGTAAAATAAAGTCAGAGAAATCTGATTTTTTGTTTGACTTCAATTATATAAGATAGTAAAATTAATATATAAGAATATAAGAATATAAGAATATGAGAATAGGAGTTAGTATATGAGAAGATATAATGTAAGTAAAAAGAAAAATATGATTATAGGAATGCTATGCTCAGTATTGGTGTTAATGGGCGTAGGTTATTCACTATTTGCACAAAACTTAAAAATTAATTCTACAGGAA
>JAQXRJ010000100.1 GCA_029218465.1 bacterium
TTATTAGACTTAATTTTCTAGTATCTTCTTTTACGCTATTTATTTGATTAAGAGTCATTCTAGAAACAATATTAAAAGAATTCTCATCAAACATATTATTTTCCACATTAGGATTAAATATAATCTCTTTTAATAATTTAATACATTCTTCGAAGTTGCCTTTTTCTGTATACCTATCATTAAGAAAAGAAGCACTAATATCCATATTATAAAGTTTCCCTAGTCTATAACAACTGGAAAATATATCCATTGCATATAAATCCTGTTGCTTTATTTGTAACTCTTTTCTAGTTTTATATTCTTTTGTTGAAAAAGTTAATATATCTGATAAAAAATTTTTTATAGTTATTTCTTCTTTTTTTGCTTTATTGCTAAAAATAATTTTAATACTTATTGTTTTAAATTTTTTTGTTTTAATTAAATGTAATTTATATGATAAATTTTCTTCTAAGTAATATTGCATAAATCATCACCCTTTTTATTTTTATTATTAACTATTTAAACAGGATTATAACAAAATTGAATCTAATGCTATTTCAATCATATCTGTTAAAGATTTTTCTCTATCTTCAGAGCTAATATTATTTGTTGTGCATTTTGAATCTACAACAGTAAGAAGACATCCTGCGTTTTTATTTAAAATTCTAGCTATATGAAATAAAGCAAATGATTCCATTTCTGTTGCAAGAATATTTAAATTTTTTGGAATTCTATTATAAATAGCTTTCCAATCTATATATGGATCAAAAGCATCACAAGTCATGACAGTTCCTTTATTAATATTAATATTTTTATTTTTAGCAGATAATTCTAACTTGCTAATTAAGTCAGTTGATGCATTTTCTATATAAACATTTTCTTTACTAAATATAAAAGCATAATTAGATTCAGTATATGAGCTTGTTACTAAAATTGTATCTAGAAGTTGTATTTCTTTCTTTGTTGTTCCACAAGTTCCTATTCTTATTATATTATCTACATCATAAAATTTAAATAATTCATAAAAATATATTCCAGCACCTGCTTGACCCATTCCATGACCCATGACAGTTACTTCTTTTCCTTTATAATATCCTGTAAAAGCATACATTCCTCTTACTTTATTTACTAATTTATAATTATCAAGATAATTTTTTGCGATAAATTCTGCTCTTAATGGATCACCAGACATTATAACATTCTTAGCAATCTCTCCATTTTTAGCCTCAATATGTGGTGTCATTTTATACCTTCTTTCTAACGTTTTCTAAGTTATTTTATCATTTATAATCACATAAGTAAATTAAATCTTTTAAGTTTAAAAATATAAAGTCATTTTTTTATTATAACAAAATAAAAGCATACAATATTTTGCACACTTTTATATCATAATTTCATTCTTTTATTTATACTTTACTTCATATTTTTTTAAACTTGTTTTCTGTAGTCATTTCATGCTCTAAAACTTTTAATATTTCTATGCATCCCATATCATCTTCATCAAAAACTTTTTTTACAGTTGGTTTAGAAACTGCATCATAAAATAATCTTGATTTCATATATGTTTTATCAAGCATGACAATTTCATTACCATTTTTTGATATATTATCTATCAAATCTAATACATTATTTGTTGTTATAATAATTTCATCATGAGATAAAAAATCGTATATTTCATATCCATAAGAATCCTTAAAACATAAATCTTTAAATATACAATTATAAATATCTACATCAAAATTAGACTTTGAATAACAAATTAGTAAATCATTTAAATATCTTTGATATAAAAAATTATAATCTAAAGTGTTTCTCATCATAGAAAAAATTTTCTTAGGGTTATTACTTACTTTTAATATATTTGAAATCAAAGGAATGTTTTTATTATATAAAATATGACTAAAAAGCTTAATATCTTCTAAGGAAGCAGGCACTAGACTTTTTTCTTCAGTAAAAAGAGTGAATTTATAACAAACATTATTTATGCACCCACTATAATACATCCATGTAAAAATATCATTCTTCACTTCTTCGCTTACATTTTCTTTATTATAGAAACCATCTAAATAATCAATTGCATGTCTACCTATATACTCCTTTTTTAATGCACTATATTTATCACTACTACCATTATAAAAATAATTTAATGGTTCTTTCATCTGTTTTATTTCTTCTTTAGAATATTTTAAACTAAATTCTTTTGACAATTGTTTAACCATGTCATTAATTAATTCTTTTATATTCATAAGCACCTCTTAATTAATAGCTCTTTTAAATAATTTTTCAAGCTCATATTTGGAATAACTTATTATTGTAGGCCTTCCGTGAGGACATGTAAAGGGATTTTTTGTATTTCTCAAATTATCTATTAATATTTCTATATCATCCATAGATACATAATCATTTGCCTTAATACTCATTTTACATGCTAAAGTAATAGAAACCTTTTCAATAAATTTACCATAATCAAAAGATTCATTTTCTATTACTATGTTTATTATTTTTCTAATAGCTTCTTCTATTGCGTAATTTGGCAACCATGCAGGATGCGATCTAATAACAAATGTATTAATGCCAAATTCTTCTATGTTAAATCCCATATCAGTCATTATATTTATATTCCTTTTTAAAAGAATATATTCATCTGTAGGTAATTCTACTTTAATAGGAATAAGTAAATCCATTATATTATTAGTATGATTTTTCATTGCATTAAAATATTTTTCATAATTAATTCTTTCTGCTGCAGCATGTTGATCAATTATATATATACCATCTTCATTTTCACAAATTATATAAGTTGAAAGTGCTATACCTACTGGATATATTTTTTTTATTCTAGGAATATTATAATCTATTTCTTTTTCTGATTTTTTCTCTAGTTCTTCAAAATCAAGAGTAGTTTCTTCTATTATATTATAATTATTTTTTTCATATTCATCTTTTTCTTCATTAATAGAATAATTTTCTATTATAGGTTTTAAAAGTTCTCTTTTTTCTATAAATTCTTCTTGTTTATTATTGGATATAACCTCTGGTATTAAAGTTAAACTCTCTAATTTTCTTGATATTGTATCATTAATTAATTCTTTTAAAGTATCCATTTTAGAAAACTTAATATCCATCTTTGTAGGATGCACATTTATATCAATTAATATTGGGTCTACTTCTATACTAAGTACTACTATTGGATATTTATCTATAGGTACATATGTATGATATGATTCTATTATTGCTTTATTAAGCTCATTATTTTTTATATATCTACCATTTACAAATGTTATTAAACTATTTCTATTGGGTTTAGTAACTTCAGGATAAGATATAAATCCACTTACTGTGTAATCATCATTACTGCAACCTATCTTAATCATCTTTTTAGTAACTTCTACTCCATAAATATTATTAATTACTTTTAAAAGATTACCTTTTCCTTCAGTATTTAATAACACTTTACCATTATTAGTAAGCACAAATTTTATATTTGGATAACTAAGTGCCATTTTATTAACATATTCTGTTATATTAGCAAGCTCTACATATAAATTTTTTAAATATTTAAGTCTGACTGGAGTATTAAAGAATAAGTCTCTTACAGTAATTTTAGTTCCTCTATTCAAATCACAAGAAGATACACTTAACATTTCTCCACCACTCATCTCAACAACAGTTCCAACTTCTCCATTAGATGTTTTGAGCGTTAAATTAGATACACTAGCAATTGATGGGAGTGCTTCACCTCTAAAGCCTAGAGAATCTATATTAAATAAATCATCAACGCTTTTTAGTTTACTAGTAGCATGCCTAGAAAAAGCTTTTACAGCATCTTCTTTATCCATACCAGTACCATCATCGGTTATAATTATTTCCTTTACTCCACTATCAGTTAATTCTACTTTAATAGATGTTGCTTCTGCATCGATTGAATTTTCTACAAGTTCTTTAACAACATTCATAGTTTTTTCAATTACTTCTCCTGCAGCAATTTTATTAGATAAATTAATATCCATTACTTCTATTTTTGACATCATTTACCTCCTAATCTAATTCTTTCAAATAAAAATAAAGTTTTTGTGCAATATCCTTACTTAAAATTTCTTCTAAATCATCAATTGTTGCTTCTTTAATTTTTTTAACCGATCCAAACTTTTTTAATAAAGCTTTCTTTCTAACTTCGCCAATATTGGGAGCCATATCAAGTATACTAGACAGCATTCCTTTGGATTTTATTTCTCTATGATAACTAATTGCATATCTATGTACTTCCTCTTGTATTTTACTTAAAAATAAAAATATTTTACTCTTAGAATCTAAATTAATTTCTGTTAAGTCAGAATCGAAAAGCATGTTGGTTTTGTGTTTATCATTTTTAGCAAGTCCAACTACCTTTATATTAAGACCCAAACTATCAATTATGTCTTTTGCCACTGATACTTGAAGTTTTCCTCCATCAACTACTATCAAATCAGGTTTTTCTAAGTTTTCCATTAATACCTTATAATATCGTCTATAAATAACTTCTTTCATTGCTGATAAATCATCTTTAACTAATGCATCAATTTTATACTTCCTATATTCACTTTTATTTGGAAGGAAATCATCAAAAACAACCATTCCGCCAACATAATAAGTTCCAAACAAATGAGAATTATCAAAAGACTCTATTCTATGCAATTTATCAAGTTTAAGTATTTGTCTTAAAGATTCAATTGCTTCATATCTTTCTTTATCATTTTTCTTTATTAACTCTTGTTTTTCTTCTAATATTGCCTTTGCATTTTCATAACACATATTAAGTAAATTATGTATTTTACCTTTGACAGGTACTAAAACCGGTATTTTTAAATATTCTTCTAATAGTTCACAATTTATAAGATTAGGCACATATAGTTTCTTAGGCACCAAGCTACTCTTATCATAAAAGTTTATTATATATTCTATAATGTTATCTTCTTCATTGTCTAAATATTCAAATACTTTGTAATCTCTTCCAAAAAGGAGTCCACCTCTAATAAAGAAAATAACTACTGCAATATAATTATCATTATAATAATAATTAACCATATCAAAGTCTTCATTAGTATTTAAATCAATTTTTTGCTTGCTTAATGTTATTTCTATATCATTAAGCATATTTTTCAAATCTAGTGCTTTTTCGTAATTCATAGAATTACTTGCTTTAGTCATTTCCTCTTTGATTTTATCTGTTACAATGCTACTATTTCCTTTTAAAAAGGATACAATATCTTTACACATATCAACTGTATTTAAATTATTATTAATGCAATAGCCTAAACACTCTCCTATATGATAATATAAGCATTCTTTTTTAGGTGTATTAATACATTTCTTTAATGGATATATTCTATTAAGTATTTCAACAGTCTTTTTAGCTGCTTTAACATTCGGATATGGTCCAAATAGTTTATTAACATTTTTCTTTCTTTTAACATTTCTAACGACCTTCAAAATAGGATATGGTTTAGTAATAAATTCTATATATGGATAGCTTTTATCATCCTTAAGCAAAATATTATATTTAGGATTATATTTTTTTATTAATGTTATTTCCAATATTAAAGATTCTATTTCTGTAGAAGTTACTATATATTCAAATGAATGTATATCATTGACAAGCATTAATGTTTTACCAGTTTGAGTTCTATTAAAATAACTTGATAATCTTCTTTTTAAATTTTTTGCTTTGCCAACATATATAATTACTCCATCTTTATTCTTCATCTGATAAGAACCGGGTTTATTAGGTACCAATGCTAATTTATCACTGAATTTATTCATGAACACACCACCAATTCATTTATATACATATAATATCACAAAATAATACTATAACACCATATAAAAAAATATGTTCGATTTTTCAGGTTGACAAAATGTTACTTTTATGATAATATATCAAATCAAAGGAAAGGGGGCTCTTAAAATGGAAAACAATAAAGGAAGAGTTCAAACAATTTTAAATATGGATCCTGAAATATTTATGATCTATTTAAAAAGCTTATCATTAGAAGACATATTACTATTCAAAGAAAATCAAGAAATGTATGGAGTTAAAGGAAATCTATCTGAGACTTCAGTATTGAGAAATAACTGTATACAAAATCTATTGAACAATAAAAAATATAGTGATATTTCAGACTTTAATTTAAAATTAATAGAACTTGCATTAACATTTCCAGACGATGATTTCTTTGGAACTCTTGCATATTATGATGATGCTTTATCTGATGAAATTATCGCTTCAACTTAC
This sequence comes from bacterium, assembly GCA_029218465.1. GTDB lineage: Bacteria > Bacillota_I > Bacilli_A > RF39 > UBA660 > CAG-710. The sequence continues at coordinate 6,251 of JAQXRJ010000100.1, forward strand.
AACACAAGTGTTTCAAACGTTCAAATGAAAAAAATGTATGATAAAAAGGCACTTGAATTAATTCAAGGTGAAAAAACGATAAAAAAATAGAACTTTAATTAGTTCTTTTTTTTAGATATAATTAATTTGGTGATATAATGAAAACTATAGTAGAAAATGTTATCAATACATATGAAATAAATAAATCTAAATTCATTACTAAAATTATTAAAGTTAATGATATTGAAGACGTCCAAATAGAATTAGAATTAGCAAAAAAAGAATATAAAGACGCAACGCATTATTGTTATGCTTACATAATAGACGAAATAAAAAAGTCAAGTGATGATAATGAACCAAGTGGTACAGCAGGTACTCCTATTATGGATGTATTAAATAAAAATAATTTAAATTATATATTATGTATAGTAATAAGATATTTTGGTGGAATAAAACTAGGCTCAGGTGGATTAATAAGGGCATATTCAACATCTGTTTCAAATGCGCTTAAAAAAGCAAATTTTATAAATATAAAAGATGGATATATTATAAAAATTAACTGTGAATATACAAATCAAAAACAATTAGACTATTTACTAAAAAAAGTTAAATATAATAAAGAGTACAATGAAAAAATAATATATACAGTAGAATGTCTAGAAGATACTTTAAACATTTTAGATAATAACAATATCGAATATAAAATAATAGATAAAAAGAAAATTGAAATATTATAAAATTTCAATTTTTTTATTAGAAATAATTAAATTCAACATAAATCAGAAACATATTAATAATAAACTCTAAAAAAGACTAATTAAAACTATCCATTTTTTCTTTAAATTCTATAGGAAGTTCACTTTCAAAATATAAATCCTCTTTTGTTATAGGATGAACAAATCTAATACTTTTTGAATGAAGATATTGTCCAAAGGAATCATTATTTCCTCTCTTACCATATACAGGATCCCCAACTATTGGATAGCCAATATAATTAAAATGTACTCTTATTTGATGAGTTCTACCAGTTTCAAGCTTACATTCAACAAGCGTATTATTATTAAATCTTTTTAAAACTCTAAAATGAGTTATAGCATTTTTACCATTAATGTCAGTTACTGCCATTTTTTGCCTGTTTTTAGAATCTCTTCCAATTGGTGCATCAATTGTACCTGTATCGTGTTTTATAACTCCTTCAACCAAAGCATAATAAATTCTTTCTACTTCTTTATTCTTAATCATTAAAGCAAGAGCATCATGTATTTCATCTGTTTTAGCTACCAATAAAAGTCCACTTGTATCTTTATCTATTCTATGAACTATTCCAGGCCGTATATTATGATTAGATAATTTAAATTTATTTACAAGAGCATTAACTAAAGTATCAGACACATGCCCTGGCGCGGGATGAACTACTAACCCACTTTGCTTATTTATTACAAGCAAATATTCATCTTCATAAACAATATTTAAAGGTATATCAAATGGTTTAATATAAGATAATTCATTTTCTTGTAAAATTACATCTAATTCATCTCCATAATTAACTAAATAATTATTATTTAAACTTTTTCCATTTTTTAAAACATTGCCATTTTTAATTATTTTCTGAACCTGGCTACGAGACTTATCTAGCTTTTCAGTTAAATATTTATCTAATCTTTCATTACTACAATCAACTGTTATTTTCAATTTTACCACTCCTAAAATATGAAATAAATAATAATATTACTCCAACAACTATTAATATATCTGCGACATTAAATACTGGATAATTATATCCAAATATATAAAAATCAAAAAAATCAACAACATATCCTAAAAATAATCTATCTATTAAATTGCCTATAATTCCTCCAAGAACTAATCCATAAGAAATAATATCTAACTTATTATTTGATTTATCTTCAACTACATATTTTATTATAATTGCAAGTGCAATAAAGGTAATAATAATTAAAAAAAATCTATTACCATTTAATATACTCCAAGCAGCTCCCTTATTCTGAACGTAAGTAATATAAAAAAAATTATTTATAATTTTATTCTTAACATATAAGGATAAATTACTTGTTACTAAAATTTTTGTAATTCTATCAATTATTATCCCAATTAATGATAAATATATAACAATAGTCTTTTTCACGTTTCATCACCACAATAAGTTTATCAAAAAAACTTTAATATTACAAAGAAATATTAACTAGAATTACATCTTCTCCTATTTTTTCTATATGTTTCCAATAAATTTCAGTATCCAAGCCCTTATTAGAAAAAGAGAAGAAACTTTTATTTGGTTCGATTATTAAAGATATTATCTCACCTGTTTCTTCATTTATTTTTGCATCTATTATGTTACCAATATTTCTTCCATCAGATAAACTAACAATATTTTTACTTTGCAAATCAGATAAACGCATAATATCACCTAAGTAATTATATGCATATAATTTCTAATTTTGTAAGAAATTAAGTTGTATTTTATACTTAGATCCTTCTACATCCTGAAGCTCACCATTACTATCATCAACAGCAATCTTAACAGTAAAAATCATTTCGTTATTTGCTTCTAGTACTTCACCAATTCTATCATCTGCTTCAAGTGAATTACTCATTATTATATATGGACTTCCATTTGTAATCGTTGGTACTACACTATTTAGTTTAGCATTTATATTACCAGCATTCTTAACTTTAATAGTATAAATAACATAATCACCTAATCCATATAAATCTACAGTAAAAACTGCGCTTAATTTATCACTACCGATTTTAACGTTTTTAGATATAGCCTTACCACCTATAGTGGTTGCTTCAATACTATCAATATATATATTCCACTTTCCTTCAAAAGAAACATCATCAGTTATTGATAAACTTTGGGATAATAAGGCATAACCAACACCCATAAATAATGTACATATAAATAAAGCAAGTATTATTATTTTTTTATTACCATTTCTTCTCATTGAAGTCACCTCTACTATTTAATTATATAAAAGATTATATTTTAATGCAATAAGTTAATTTCAAAAGAAGTTTCACTTAAAAACTTATATTCAGTTATATATTTTAATTCACGAACTAATTTAAATAAAGCCTCATCTTTCTTCTTAGCCTCTAACATAATATATAAATTATCTGTATAATTTTTAACAAGCTCTAAAAAATTAATAAAATCTTCAGAATTAATATAGTCATTATGACTTCTAAATTCTTTTTTTAACTTTGATTTTGGTGAAGAAAAATGTACTTTTGGAGGATAATAATAATCTCTCCAAGTATCAAATATTTCAGTTAAATAATTACTTAAATTATCGTTATTATTACAAATATAATGATGATAATCTAAACACATTCTTATATTTAATTCTTTGCAAAGTTTTAATACATCTGACACATTATAAACTTTATCATCGTTTTCTATAACAATTAATTTTTTTATATCATAATCTAACTTATTAAAATTATTTTTAAATCTAACAAGACTATTTTCTTTTCCAAACACACTACTACCCACATGTAATATTAAACAAGAATCATTAAATCCAAAAGCGTCTATTAATTTTTTATGATAATTTAATATTTCAAAACTATTTTCTAAAACTTTAGGATTTGTTGAATTCAAAACACAATATTCATCAGGATGCATATCAATTCTTATATTATTTTTATTTGCATATTCTCCTATTTTTTTATACTTTTTTATAAATGGAGTTATGTAATCAAAAGAAACTTCTTTTAAAGTTCCTAATGGAATTAATTTAGAAGTCATTCTATAAAACTTAATACCATTCTTATTATTATATTTAAGTATTTCATATAAATTATCTAAGTTTTCATTTATTATTTTGTAAAGCTTATTTATATCATTATCCTTTTTAAAATTAGTATAACTAATAGTTTTTGAAGCAGTTAAATTTATAGTTAAAGGAAGAGATACATATCCTAATGTCACTTTCATGTAATCACCCAATATTATTATTAGTAAAATGAAAAAGACTATTCAATTTGAATAATCTATTTTTTTTCACAATTTGGACAAACTAAATTTTGTTTTTTCTCAACTAAATTGGCTCCACATTTTTCACATTTATTATTTGTAGGTTTATCCCAAGAAGCAAAATCGCATTTTGGATAATTACTGCATCCATAAAACAATTTACCCCTACGAGTTTTTTTCTCAATTATTTTACCATCACATTTAGGACAATCCATAACTTCCACTAGGGATTTTTCTTCTTTTTTTATATATTTACATTCAGGATAATTGCTACAAGCAACAAATTCTCCATATTTTCCTTTTCTAACAACAAGTTTATTGCCACAACTTGGACACGCCTCGCCAGTTTCTTTAGGTGGTACTTTTTCCATTTCACCGAATGCTTTTTTTACTTCGGGTTCAAATTTATTATAAAAGTCTCTCAATACCTTTACTTCATTCAAATTACCAAGTGCAATAAAATCCAAATCATTTTCCATATCAGCAGTATATTTGACATTTATAATATCACTAAAGAATTCTTGTAACTTATCAGTTGTTTCAATACCAATATCAGTGGGTTTAAATTTCTTTTCTTCCAAAACTACATAATTTCTTTCTTTTATGGTATCAAGTATTTTAGCGTATGTAGAAGGTCTTCCTATTCCTAATTCCTCCATTTCCTTTATTAATTTTGCTTCAGTATATCTTGATGGAGGATTAGTAAAATGTTGTTTCTTTTCTATTTTATTAGTTGTAAGCACATTATCTTTTTTCTTAAGCTCATCAGGTAGAATTTTATCTTCACTTGATTCATATTCCGAATATACTTTTAGATATCCATCACTTATTAATATTTGACCATTAACTTTAAATTTATAATCATTATTATTAAGAATTACACTTGTTACATCAACCTTTGCATCTGCCATAAGAGACGCTAGTGCCCTATAATAAATCATTTTATATAATTTATACTCATCATTAGTTAAATATTTTTTAACAACTTCAGGAGTTCTCAGAATACTTGTTGGTCTTATGGCCTCATGGGCATCTTGCACATTTTCAGTCTTCTTTGCTGTTTTAGCGTATCCAATATACTCTTTTCCATAATTTTCTTCAATAAAATGATATGTTGAAGCAATAAATTCATCAGATAATCTAATCGAATCGGTTCTCATATATGTAATTAGACCTACAGTCTCTACGCCAATATCTTTACCTTCATATAGTTTTTGAGCAATTGACATAGTTTTCTTTGCAGGAAAATTTAATTTATTAGATGCATCTTGTTGTAATGTACTTGTTGTAAAAGGTGCTTTTGATTTCTTATTCTTCTTCTTTGTTTCAATATTTTCAACAATAAAATTATTTGATAAATTATCAAGTATTTCATCTGCTTGATCTATAGACTTAATCTCTACATCGTCAGATTTATATTTAAATAAATTAGCCTCTATATCATTAAAAAAGGCAGATATAGTCCAATATTCTTCTGGACTAAATGCTTCTATTTCACGTTCTCTATCAACAATAAGTTTAAGTGCAACGCTTTGCACTCTACCAGCACTCTTACCACCTGTTTTAGATTGCATTAATTTACTAAGTCTAAATCCAATAATTCTATCTAATATTCTCCTAGTTTCTTGACTCTTAACTAAATTAAAATCAATCTTAGTAGGATTATTAATGGCTTCTATAACTTTATTTTTAGTAATTTCATGGAACAATACTCTTTCATATTTTTTATCACTTATACCGAGTGCATCTTTTAAATGCCAAGATATTGCTTCCCCTTCACGGTCAGGGTCAGTAGCAAGTATTACTTTATCACTATCTTTTACTTGTTTTTTTAAATCAGATATTAATTTCTTTTTGCCAGAAATTGCTATATATGACGGTTCAAAATTATTATCTACATCTACTCCTAATCCATATTTACCAGAAGTTGCTAGATCTCGAATATGACCTTTAGAAGATACTACTTTATAATCATTTCCTAAGTATTTTTCAATGGTTTTGCTTTTACTAGGCGATTCTACTATTACCAAATTTTTAGTCACAAAAACACTTCCTTTTCTTTTCTATTTATACTAAATAAGTATGTATAATGTCAAGAAAAAAGAGATTAATTTTAATCTCTATTCATCATCAAAAGTATTTTCATCATATTTTTCAATACTTAAATCATATTTAGCTGATTTAAGACAGTTATAATCAACATCCACAGAAAAACCAGTTCGATTTCCTTTAGCTAATTTGTTTATGAAAAACTTGCTAGTATGTAATAATTTAGAATTATTATCATAGAAGTTCATTATTATTGTAAAATCTTCATTATCGTTTGAAACATTTTCAATATCAAATGAAATATGTGTTACATCATTAGCACTAATAACTTTTAAATTTTCTGTAAAAACACCATCAGAACTATGCTTTTCCATCAATTTTTCATTAGTATAAACTTTTTCATCAACATTATTTTTATTAACAATTTGTTTATCTGTATTTGAAGAAGTAAAAAACACATTATAAACTATAATCATTAATAAAACCATAATTATTAATAATATAATTATTATATTTCTTTTTCTCATAATTTCACCCGTACATTATTTTTTTTCATGATATTGATATCCAGAACTTCTACAATTTCCTGCTTTATCACAGACACTGAACCTATATCCAATTCCAAGTGCATAATTTTTATAACAGTATTGCGATACACCAATCCAGCTTAAGGCAGCACTTTCATCAGTTTCAGTAAGCTTGACGTGTGAATCTGCGACCAAAAGATCCGATGCATCAACTGACGTTGTATTTTTACATACTGCTTTTGATTCATTTGCAGTTGAACTACAAGCCTTGATAAAAGCGTCTTTTTTATTAGTACTAACATTATAACAATAATTAGAATCACCTGAATTTTTATCTATATAAGAAGTTGAATCATAATATCTACATTTAAAGAATACATATCCATCTGCTCTTGGTCCAGTAATTTTTTCTAGATTTTCCTTACTAATGGCAGAACAATAGTCAAAAGTTGGTTTATCCACATCAACATATACTGTTTTTTCACATGTATTCTCTATAGTACCTACATTTGTTATTCTACGCACAAATCCATAGTATGTTGTTCCTTGAGTAGAACCCTGAGATAAACTACTAGTTTTATTATATCTAGTGCTTGGAGACGATTCTGTTGATAAACCATAAGTTACCTTAGTATCGCCTGTTTTATTGTTTTCGGCATTTTTAGTGTTTAAACTAATAGTTGCATTTTTTTCTTTATACCACTGTTTAGTGCCTACTTTGTTACCTGTTGTACCACTAATACTAATACTGCATGACGGTGTTAGAATTCTATTTAAATAAAGTACTTCGGTACAATCTCCATTACTTGCATTACATAAATCGTTTGCACTTGTTACGCCATCCGCTTGAGAAAAAACTTTTGTATCATTATCTGCATCACTTTTGTTTCTCCATTCTTTTCCGCTTGGAATAGAAACACCGCTACAAGAAACAGTAAAATTATCAGAATAATCATAGTTTATCAAATTCCCATCTGTTTGACCATATTTTAACGTAGTTTCATATACAGTACCAGTCTTAGTTAAATAATTACTACTATTAATAGACCAAGTATCATCTGAAGGCCCATCTGTTATCGTACACTTATTTTCAGGAATATAATATTTAACTTTAACTTTATTAACTGTACATACAGGATTTCGTGTTCCAGAACCACTGGTTAAAGTATAACCTGTATTGCAACTAGTTGTATATGTACATTTTCCTGCAGTATTAGCGTTTAAACTACAGCTTCCATTAGAAACACTACTACAATTTTGACACCACTTTGCATAATAAGTTTTATTACCAGTATCTGTGTTAGATATTGTTTTGGCAAAGGATGGACTCGATAAAGATGAACTAGTACTCCATCCATTAAATTTATAACCTGATCTAGTTGGTTTACCATTTATAGTCGCACCAACACCATACGTATAAATAGTTGGTACTCCACTACTAGCTTGTGTTCCACTATTTAAATTATAAGAAATTGAATATGTATTTGGCACCCAATTAACATCTAAATACACACTACAATTACCATTTGAACCACTACAGAAATCATCAGATGTATAGTTTGTATCACTAGCCTGACTAAATGTTTTATTTTTATCGCTACATCCACTTACACATTTCCATTCAGCACCAGATGGAACATTATAACCAACTTTAGAAACATTAATGTAATTAGAATTATTATAATCAGCAAGACCTGTTTTAGAAATAGTTTCACCATACACTAAATCAGTTTTAAACAAATCATAAGTAGAACCGTCTGAACTATAATATATAACATTACTTTGTTCCCCGTATGTATCAAGTCTCCAACTCCATCCATTATCACTTGGAGAATTAATTACTCCATTACTAGCCTTATAATAAATAGAAATTTTAGGTACCTTTAAAGACAATGTCTTTTTAACTGTAGTGGTGTTATATTGTATAGTATATTTAAAACTCATTTCAGGAGAATAACTTCCACTTTTTGCATAAGTATGACTTCCACAATAGTATCGAGTATAGTTATTCTTATATGATGAATATTTATTAAAGAATTCGGATGAAGAATCAGCTGTACACGTTGCAGTTGTACCATCACCATATTTTATTGACCATGAAGAAGTCTTTCTACTTGTATTACGTATTAACATATTAAAATAAACAGTATCTGAATTTTTTATATTAGAACCATTTGGTATCTCGTTATAATCGATATCAGTCATTATTACAATTGCAGTAGGAATCGTTGAGGCAGAAGAACAAACTGTTTGAAATGTAACATTTTCTTTAAGATCACATATACTATTACCTTCAGAATCTCTTATAGCATTACCAGTAGGACCATAATAATAGCTACCATATTTATATCCTTCAAAAATATAACCACTCTTTGATGGAATCGGAACTCCATCAGGTAAGTTAAACCCATAAGCAGCATTTATAACTGAAAGCACTGCTTTGTCACAATCTAATAACTGTATTTGAACCGGTATATCAACAATTTTGTACTCAATTTCATTACCAAACTGTAATTTTCCACTATTCAAATCCCTTCCAACAACTCTAAATTTAACAACTTCATCATTCATTAATACTACATTAGAAGAATCAATTTCACACACATAATTTTTAGAATCTTGACAAACATCAATCCATTTATTATTTATTTTATATTGATATCCAACATATTCTGAATTATATTTTTGAACATTTTTAAATTTATTATTTTCATCATCTAAATAGAGTATAAGATTTTGATATCCATTAACCTTTATCTCATGTTTTTCATTGTCAATAACAACCTTATTAATTTCATTTTTTATTATAGGAGCGGAATGTTGAAATAAATATACTGACCTACTATTATCATCATCATATATAACATTTATTGATTTATCGGATTGAATTGATGCTTTATAATCAATACCATTTATATTTTTAGGACAAAAACTAGTTTTATCATATATATCAGGAAGTGAATATATAATTATTTCGTCCTCACCAAATTTCATTGTTCTTTTTATAGTTTTTCCAATACACAATGCATTTTTCAATTCTTCATTACTATAGTTTCCAACATGCAAATACATATCATCCGAATTTATATCATAACCCTCAGATTTATCAGATTTATCAAAATAGCATAAATTATCAATATTATTAGCATTAGTTGGATCACTATAAAGTTTATTATCGCCACATTCCATACAAGTTTTATATAAATATCCATCATTTACTTTTGCTATAACGACTTTACCTTCACAATTATTTTTAGTATTGTATTCATAAGCAGATTCTAAATATTTATTTCCAATTAAGCCTCTATCAATATCAACTGAAGTATATTCAAGAATATTTACAGGTCTTGAATTTGAATTATCTTTATAATACATTTTTCCTGCTTCTAAAACTGTATCATCTAGTTTAGAATAATATTCTTTTTTAAACTTATCTTGAAGTTTTGAAACACTAGGAACAGCAATTGCAATAATTATTCCTAATATAACTAATACAGCTAAAATTTCAGTCAAAGTAAATCCTTTATTCTTATTTTTTATAAGTAATTTACGCATCATATCTTTCACCTCTATCATATAAATAATATCATATTATTGATTTACTTACAAGCAACAATAATTCATTAGTAGCAATTTTATTAAATTTTAATAAACTATATTAGATAAACAAAAAAGGAGGTACATATATGTATTATTATGGTGGAGGAAGTCCTTGCTGTTCGAATGCAAGCTATCCAACTTATAGTTATCCAGTATACAATAACAACTCATCTTCATATGCTATAATATTAGTATTATTTATTCTATTAGTAATAGTAATCGGTGCTGGATGGGCTAGATAAATTATTTTAGAGCAGCTTTGCTCTTTTTCTTTTACTTTTTAAATAATATGTGATAAAATATGTCCAGTGGAAGTGATAATATGTTAAAAACTAAAGATATATTAGATGAAAAAAATAAAAAATTGCGTATCAAAAGTAAAGAAGTAGTATTTCCTTTATCTGATGATGATAAAAAAACTATAAATGATATGATAGAATATTTAACCAATAGTCAAATAGATGAACTTGCTAAAAAATATAAATTACGTCCTGGTATGGGAATGGCTGCAATACAACTTGGTATACCAAAAAGATACTTTACTGTAGTATATGAAAATGAAGATGGTGATTTTGATACATATATAATGATTAATCCTGTTATAACTTCAGCTTCAAGTGAAAAAATATATGTTGAAGAAGGAGAAGGCTGTTTAAGTGTTAATAGACCTACTGAAGGGATAGTGCCTAGATCAGCAAGAATAACAGTTGAAGGATATGATATAAATGGAAACAAAACAAAAATAAGAGTTAGAGAAGAAATAGCAATAGCTTTTCAACATGAAATGGATCATTTAGATGGAATACTATTTGTTGATAAGATAGATAAAAAAAATCCATATAAAGATGCAGATAAATATAGAGCATTATAAAACTGATAATTTAGAATTATCAGTTTTTGTTTTTTATTGGACTTTTTGTATGTAATCAGGAGTAATAACTGTGTTAAGAATTACATCCTCTGGAATATAGTCAACATTAATATCCTTAAAAGAAATAATAATATCAAACGATATATCTTCTCCTACTGGAAGTTCAATAAAATTATCAATATTATTAGTAACTTCTATATAATCGTTTGAAGGATTAGTTACTAGGACATCATTTAATACCGCATCAATTGAACCAAAATTATGAACAGTAATTGTATAAGTTACACTATCATTAGGTTTTTCAAGTTTAGCAGATAAAAGAGCTGAATCATAATTCCATTTTGGAAATCCATCTACATTTTTTCCACTTCCACTTATATCTTTAACAATAGCATTTGTAATTCTTAAATTTAAAACACCTGATGTTTTAATATTAATATTAATTACTAATTGACTTGCTAAAATAGCATACCCTATACCCATTAGAAGCATCATAAAACAAAGAATCATTATTATTACATTCTTTCTTTTTAATATTTTAGAATCTTCCATAGTAACACCTCTTTATCTTTAAAATAATAATACCATATTTAAACCTAAAAAAACAATCTACTTTTTTTCTATTAATCTTAATTCTAGCACTTTTGATTTATCTATTTTAGAATCTTTTGGTATACTTTGAGATTCAACATAACCAGTTCCAATAAATATTACATTAATATCAATAAGATTAGCTAAAATAGTAGCCTCACTCTCACTAAGATTAGTAAAGTCAGGAATAATATCATTACCAGAATTTGTTACTAAAAATACCCTATTTAACTTATTTATTTGTGTGCCACCTATTGGATACTGATTAATTATTTTATTGCCATTACCTATTACATAAGTATTTATATATATATCACTTAATTGTTTAACAGAATCATCTACATTTTTATTTATATAAGATGGTAAGTTAAAAGTATCCAAAGAGTGAATATCAGTTTTAGACTCATTATAAATATTTAGATAATTTGAAGTGTTCTTTACAACTTCTTTTATTAAATCTCTTAATAAATAAGCACTTGTTGGATTTTTTGATGCAGCGTAGATAATAACTCTTGGATTATCCTTTGGAAACATTCCCGCAAATCCTCTTATAATTTTATCAGAATAACCATTTCCTGACGTTTTAGGTACTTGAGCTGTACCAGTCTTTGCAATTAAATCATACCCATCCATAAAATAATAATATCCCGTTGAATTACTACTATTTCCTGTTACAACAGATTCCATTAAATCTTTAATTTTATTTACTGTCTGAATTGACGCTACCCTTCCTAATTCTTCCTTTTTGCCTTTGTATAATATATTACCTGTATCCTGATCTACTATTTTATCAATAATATATGGTTTTAATAAAATTCCATCATTAGAAATAGCTGTTAATGCTTTAATATTTTGTATTGGTGTAGTTGTAATACCTTGTCCAAAACCTGCATTTAATATTTCAGTTTCATATTTAAAATTAATTTTTCCACTTACCTCATTAGAAAGTTCAATACCAGTTTTTGAACCAAATCCAAGTTTATTATAATAGTTTTTTAAAATATTCGCATCCATATGTCTTTTTATTAAATTAATTACACCTACGTTGCTTGAAAGAGCAAATCCTTGATCAAAGGTTATATTTCCCCATCCTTTTCTATTCCAATCTCCAATTTCAGTACCATCAGTTGTTGCATAAACACCTGACTTATACTTTTCGCTACCATTATATGTCCCATTCTCCATTGCAGCCATATAAGAATATATTTTCATAGTAGATCCAGGTTCATAAGCAAGTGATACATTATAATCTAAATAATTAGTTATATCTCTAATATTTGGATCAAAAGAAGGATAAGTACTGGATGCTAGAATAGCACCACTTTTTGCATCTGCCATCATAATAGTAGTCCATTCACTTGAATATTTTTCTTGAACTTTAGATAAAGCTTGCTCCACAAATAATTGAATAGTAGCATCAACTGTTAAATAAATATCATTGCCATCTTTTGCATTTACTGTAACTTCATCTGTACCAGCTATTTTATAACCATTTCTATCTTTTTGATAAAAATTATATCCATCTATTCCACATAATTCTTTATTATATTTAGCTTCAATACCAAGTTCCCCAACTATTTTTTCTTCAGTTATACCATCTTCATTTATTGTTTCATTTATTTTAGCGTAACCTAAAGTATATGACAAAAATCTTCCATAAGGATAATTTCTCTTTTGAGTTTCAATAAAATCAATGCCAGGAAGTTTTAATTCTTCTATTTTTTCTTTAGTTATTTCAGTAATACCTCTACCATTATTACCTAATTCAGTCTGATAAACATTATCTTTAGATAATAATGTTAATAGTTTATCATAATCTATATCTAGTATTTCAGATAATTTCTTTGCAGTATATTCCACATCTACAACATGTTTAGGATTAGTTGGATCTGTTGTTCTTGATTCAGATAAATATGCAATTACTGTATAAGAAGATACATTTTGTGCAAGAACATTACCGTTCACATCAAATATTGAACCACGTTTTGCATATAAAGTTTCAGTTCTATTGATTCTTTTTGAAGCAAATTCTTGTAAATTAATACCGTCAACTTCTTCTGACAAAGCTAAATAACTGATTCTTCCAATAATAACAACAAACACAAAAAAAGCAACAATAATAAATGCACTGCTTAATTTTGTATCTATTGTTACTTTTTTTTTCATATTATAACCTCTATTCATCAACTATAGTTTTAATATTATCATTATTATAACTCAAGCCTTCACTATCTGCAACCTCTTGAATTTTATCAAGAGATGCTAGTTCATTAATTTTCATAGTTATACTCTCATTCTTTTTTTGTTGAGAAGTTATTTCTTTTTTAGATTTTTCAACTTCATAATTTATTTTTGATAAGGTTGCTTGAGAAAAAACAATTACAAAAGGACATGATAAAACAAGTATTATTGTAAAGGTATACAATAACCTTTCAAATTTACCCATTTTCACCTGTTTTTTATATTTTTTTTTCTTTTTCATTTTTTCACCTTATTTTATTCTTTCAATTATTCTAAGTTTTGCACTTCTAGATCTATTATTATTTTCAAGTTCTTCTTCTGTTGGACTTATCACATCTTTATTTACTAATTTAAAATTAGGAAGGAATGAATCAGGTATTACTGGAAGGCCTCTAACTTTTTTATCAATATATGTTGCATCTCTAAAAGCATATTTAACTATTTTATCTTCTAATGAGTGAAAAGTAATAACTGCAATTCTACCTTCTACATTAAGTAAATCAAGTGCATCAATAAGCACCTTTTTTAAAACGTCAAGTTCATTATTAACTTCAATTCTTATTGCTTGAAATACTTTTCTTGCTGGATGTTTTAATTTCATATATTTTGCAGGTATACTACTCTTTATTACATCTACTAATTCAAGCGTTGTTTCTATAGGCTTGTCTTTCCTATATTTAACTATTTTAGATGCTATATTTCTTGAATACTTTTCTTCTCCATATTCTAAAAAAATCTTAGTTAATTTTTCTTTTGGATAATTATTAACTACGTCATATGCAGAAAGCTTTTGAGACTTATTCATTCTCATATCTAATTTAGCATCCTGATGATAACTAAATCCTCTTTCTGCCTCATCTAATTGTGGAGATGATACTCCTAAATCAAATAATATTCCGTCTACTTTATCAATATTATATTCCTTTAATCTTTTTTTCATATTTACAAAATTATCATTAATAATAATAAAATTATCAGATATTTCTTTTAATTTCTTGTTACTATATTCTACTGCGTTATTATCTTGATCAAAGGCGAAAAGACAACCCCTTCTTATTCGCTTTAATATTTCGCTAGAATGTCCAGCGTAACCTAAAGTAGCATCAACGTAGATACCGTTTTCTTTCAAATTAAGAGCTTTAACTGCTTCATTTAGCATAACACTTTTATGCATAAACTATTCACCATCTTCCCAATTTGAATCAAATAAATTTTCTGCAATATCTGATAAACTATCTTTATTTTCAGAATAAAGTTTATTCCATTTATCAAGTGACCAAATTTCTAATCTATCTCCTACTCCAACTATTACACATTCTTTTTCCAAAGATGCATAGCTTATTAAAGTCTGAGGAACATTTATTCTTCCTTGTTTATCAAACTCAAGCAGACAAGCACCAGATAGAAAAAATCTCATAAAACTACGAGCATCTTTTTTTGTAAAAGGTAATTTATTAAGTCTATTAGTAATGTTATTCCAATTTTCTTTAGTGTAGACAAATAAGCAATCTTCTAAACCACGTGTTACAACAAAACTATCACCTAGTTCATCCCTAAATTTAGAAGGAATAATAATTCTTCCCTTATTGTCAATTGAATGATGATACTCCCCCATTAACATAAGTGTCCCCCACCTTTCACCACTATCTGCCACTTCTATTATCATAATACTATCTAAAATTTATTTTGTAAATAGATTAATTTGTAGAAAAAAGAAAAATACCATAAACTTTACAAAAGTTTACAGTATTTATAATAAGTATATTTATTTTCTATCAGTTAATTCCTTATCTATTAATTCAACAAATTCATTAATAGTTAGCGTAATAGTTTCTTCACAGCCATATTTTCTATAACTAACAGTTCTATTATCAACTTCCTTTTGTCCAATTACAAGTGAATAAGGTATCTTTTTCATAACTGATTCTCTCATTTTATAACCTAATTTTTCTTCTCTATTATCTAACTCAACTCTATATCCTCTATCTTTCAATATATTTAATATTTCTTCAGAATACTCTAAATGATACGTATTATTAACAGGGATAATATTTAATTGTACCGGGCTTAGCCAAAGAGGAAAAGCTCCTTTAGTTTCTTCAATTATAAATGCAGTAAATCTATCAAATGTCCCAAATATTGCTCTATGCAATACAACTGGTACTTGTCTATTACCTTCGTTATCTATATATGAAAGTTCAAACTTTCTTGGAAGAAGAAAATCAAGCTGACATGTTGATAAGGTTACCTCTGGTCCAACAGCTGGTTTAACTTCTACATCAAGTTTTGGACCATAGAATGCAGCCTCACCAATGGCTTCATGATACTCACAGCCAAATTCATTTAAAACATTTCTTAGTTTTTCTTCAGCTTCATTCCACATATCATCATCATCAAAATATTTTTCTTTATCTTCAGGATCTCTAAGTGATAATCTAAATGTATAATTTTTAATACCAAAATCTTGATAAACATCAAGTATTAATTTAACAACTTTTTTAAATTCATCTCCAATTTGATCAGGTCTTACAAACAAATGTGCATCATTTTGACACATACATCTAACTCTTTCAAGACCTTTTACTGCGCCACTTGCTTCATATCTAAAATCAGTCGCAAATTCTCCAATTCTAATTGGTAAATCTCTATAAGAATGTAATTTATTTGCATATACTAACATATGATGCGGACAATTCATTGGACGAAGTACAAATTCTTCATCATCAACTTTCATTGAGGGAAACATGTTTTCTTTATAATGTGCCCAATGCCCTGATGTCTTATATAAATCAACTGTTCCAACACATGGCGTGTATACATGTTGATATCCTAGTTTTTGCTCCTTTTCATAAATATAATTTTCAAGTTGTTTACGTATTATTGCTCCATTAGGAAGCCATAAAGGCATACCTTTACCTACTAAATCATGTGACATAAATAAATTTAGTTCTTTTCCAATTTTTCTATGATCTCTTTGCTTTGCTTCCTCTATTTCTTTTAATCTATTATCTAAATCTTCTTGGTTTTCAAAACAAACACCATATATTCTTTGAAGCATTTTATTTTTTGAATCACCTTTCCAATAAGCTCCACTTACCTTTAAAAGTTTAAAATACTTAAGTTCTTTAGTTGATTCAACATGAGGACCACGACAAAGGTCTGTAAAATCTCCTTGAGAATAACAAGAGATTACAGTATCTTCTTCATCCATCCTGCTAATTAAATCAACTTTATAAGGGTCATTACTAAATTCTCTTAATGCTTCATTTTTTGATATTTCATGTCTAACAATTCTTTTGTTATCTTTTGAGCATTTCTTCATTTCTTTTTCTATAGCAGGCAAATCATCTTCAGTTAATGTCTTATCTCCTAAGTCAATATCATAATAAAAGCCTTCTTCAATAACAGGTCCTACCCAAAATAATGCATTTGGGTATAAGTGCTTAACTGCTTGTGCAAGTAAATGTGCACAAGAGTGATTCATAATACTTAATCTTTCGTTTTCTTTAATATTAATCATATTAATCCCTTCTTTCTAAAAAAATAAAAACCCCTAAATAATAGGAGTCTAACTGACGGTACCATCCTTGGTTTAACTTAATTAAAATAACGGTTTATACCGGAAATCTCTTTCGAGTTCTACTAAAAGGTAGTAATTATAAGACTCATTATTAACTCTCACCAACCGTTAATTCTCTTAAAATAAGTTTTTTATAATCATGTCCTTTATCAATGTATTTATGCTTATATTATCACAAAATATAATGTAAATCAATTAACTTCTTAAATTTTTACTTATTAATTCAACACTATTAGATAGTTGCTTAACTCTTTCAATAATTCTTTTAGCTTTAACTTTATCTATACTGTTATTAGTCATTGAAAAATGTTTTTCTAATTCATCAACTGAAAAATTAGATGTAAAAAATGTAGGCAGACCTTGATCCATTCTATATTGAAGTATTGGTTCAAGAACTTCATCTCTTGACCAAGCAGTAATATATTCTGCACCTATATCATCTAATAAAAGAAGTGGCACACGCTTTAATGCACTAAATTTTTCGCTGTATGAATTTGAAAAAGATTCTTTCAAATCTCTCATAAGCTCAGGAACATGAACAATAACTGATTTAACGTTAGTTTTAGCTAATTCATTAAAAAGCGCTGCAATTAAATATGTTTTACCACTTCCAAAACTTCCATATAAATATATACCTTTAGGATTTTTATCATTTTTATAGTCACTTATAAACTTTTTAATTTCTTTAATAATAGCAATTCTATTCTTATCATTTGTATATACATCTTTTAAAGAAGCATTTTTTATAGATTTTGGAACATCAAACAAAGTTAAATTATCTTTATACTGTTCTTTATTTAAATATCTACACATATTGTAAGAAAAATTAATTACTTTATCTTTAACAACAGGAGTATTACAGTACCCTTTAATAGAGTTCTTACATTCAAATAAACCCTTACAATTTTTACAATTATCAATTTCTACTGAACTATCCATAATCAATGATGTATACTTACAACCTAATTCTTCTTTAATATTAAATAATTTAATTACACTTTTAAATCTATAGTCTTCAAGATGCTTTATATAATTTTGTTTCAAAGAAATATCATCATTCTTTTTACTAATATAATTATTTATATTTTCCATATTATCAACACCATTCAATTAATTTTTTTCTATTATAGCATTAATTTATAATGTTGAAAAGTTAATTACATAACGTAATTATAATTAAATTGAGGAGATAGCGTAGTGTCATACCAATATGCACCCTTATCAACATCCTTATTCCAACTATCACTACTTCTTTCAATATTAATAGTTCTTAAAGTTTTTTCCTTAAAAGCCCTCGGCTGATCGTAAAATGCACGAAGACCAACTTTTGTTATACTTTTTGGAATAGTAATACTACTAATTCTATTATACTGAAAAGCATAGTCTT
>JAQXRJ010000101.1 GCA_029218465.1 bacterium
TCCATTATTAAACTTAAAAACAAGTTCATGAAAGTCATTTGTTAAAACTAATATTAATAATATTGAAGATATTAAATATATAAATATTTTCTTTTTTTTGTTCATTTTACTTAATAATGACTTTGAGCAAACATAAAAAAGCGTAGGAATAAATATAAGGGGTAAATAATACAAATACCAGCAAATTCTTTCTATGTTAATATCCATTGTAACCCCTCTTATAATTCTAATTAACATCCAGAAAACAATTAGTATACCAATAAATAAAATATATCTTCTTGTTTTATTATCATATAATTTATAATATAATCTTATTGTCCACATAGTGAACAATATAGCAAATAAAAGTGTAATAAACTTATTCATAATATTATCCATCTCGTTTCTGAAAAAATAAGTAATAAACAATATTATTATAATACATTTTTTACTTTTATTAAAGACGGCAAAGGTTACCTTGTAATATATTAAATAACAAATATAATGTTAGATACATCTTTTTATCTCTTTTATGAGTTATATTTTGTTAAATTGCATTTTTCACACACGAAATTTCATTACAAAAAATGTTATTTTTTCATAAAAAAGACTAAGATTTTTAAAATTGAAATCTTAGTCTAATTTATATGTAGATATCTGCTATCATAGGTTCTTTCAACCTAAAATATTTAAATTCTAGTATTTTATAAGAATACCTTTTTACATCATAATTTGCAATGATTAAATGAGTTAAGAACAGGTCATCTTTGCGGATTATATGTTCGCATTCTCACGTATAGTAGCTTGTAACGTCGCCAAGTTAGAGGGCCATTTTTTATTGAAAATAATTTAATTAAAAATTAATTATCATCAATTTAGATGTTTATTACATATAGCGCTAACTTTTTATTATTGTTTCTTTTTATTTTTACCTAAAACTAACCTCTTTATAAAACTTGATTCTGGTGCTTTTCTAGTTAATTCCTTGATAACAATTATATTTTGATTAATTTCTGCATTGACAACAAAAACATCATATTGCATCATTGTGTATAATTCTGCAGGTGACATTGTTCCATAATTAAGAATTAAATCATCAAGTAGTTTTTCCTGGGATTCCAACCAACACATATATCTATGAATATTTCCTTTATAAACTTTTTCCGCTTCAAAATTTAATACAACATTTTTATTACAAGGGATTCCATATACATTTTTATAAAAAACAGAATCAAATTTAAAACAATTATCTCCTAATTTATCATCTTTATAAAGTAGATATAATAATATTGACACTTTAGTTAAAGAAATTTCTTTTTCACCCAAATTTTTTAATCTTTCAGAAATCTCTTTAGCACACTCATATTCTCTTGTAGTTCCATATGGCGCTAAATCTTTATCATAAATCATAAATCAAAGCCTCCTTTTGAAATCTAATTACATTGTATCACAAAATTTAAAATTTAACAAAACTTAGACAATCACAAAAAAACACTATTTTAATCAAATTAAAACCAGGATTATTTTATCCTAGTTTTATAATTTTGTAGACATTATTCAGTTTGTTCTCCAGCCTTTATAGCAGCTTGTACCACCATCAAGTTAGAGGGGCAACTTTTATTAAATATAATATTATTTCACTTTGATTAACATTACACTATTTTTTATCTGATTTTTTTATTTTTTTCAAAACAGGTCCTTTTTCTTCTACAATATCGTATTCTATATCTTTTTGCTCTTTTATTTTTAATTCTTCATCACTTAATTCTAATATTTCTAACAAATTTTGTGCTACTATAGACAAATCTTTTCTTTCTTCTATAGCATCTATCTTTTCAATTGTATCTGGACATCCGCTTTTTAATTTATAACCTTTTTGTTTCATTAATAAATCAGCTACATCATATAGCATTCCATCCATTTTTAATTCTCTATAATTTTGTCCCAAAGAACTTAAAATATCTGCTGGTCTTGGTCTTTTATCATATTTAAGATGATAATCTACACATTCATTTATTCTACTAATTAAATTCCTTATATATGAATAAACATTAGGCAATTCAAAACCATTAAATTTCATGTATCCAATAGATTTCATATGATAATTTAATAAAAAATATTGTTTTAGTTCTTCACCTAAAAATTTAATATATGACAACAATTGAAATTCATATTCGTTTTCGCCATAATTTCTATCATACCAATCTCCGTTAACTCTTGTACATAATGTATGACCATGATTAGTTTCCATTATTTCAATTCTATTAGATAAATCTATTAATTGTTTTAATGTATATTCTTGAAATGGATAATTAAATCCATCTTCATATTCAAAAACACTTGTATGAGTTGAATATTCATAACATTTTCCATTAACAAAAGAAGGAAATGTTTTTATTAATGGATCCCATTCTTCAATACCAAAAACATTATAATTTTTATCCATAAATACATATAATGATTTTGTTGGAGTGTCTAATAGTATAATATCATTATAAATTTGAAATTTTTCCCAATCTAATCCGTACCTTCCACATTGTTGCTTAAATTTAATATCATTTATAATATCATTTTTGGTCATAAAATCCCCCACTTCATACTAATTATTATATCATAAAATATTACTTCTGATGATACAAAACGAAAAAAACATATTTATTTTCCCTTCTTCACTTAATAATTTGGATCAACAGGTACAACATATTGCATAATTTCACTTCCTTTCTTTTTATAAATAACAAAAGAACTAAGACATGGCCTTAATTCTATTTTAAACTATT
>JAQXRJ010000102.1 GCA_029218465.1 bacterium
TTAAATACCTTCATATATGAAGGTATTTAAATTATTTTTTATGTTTAGCTTTGTTTAAAATATTTATTGATTTATTTTTTTCAAGTAAGTATTTATCAAAATCATTATTCCAACTCTTATATTTCATATCATTACGCTTATCAAAAAAATTATAATTTTTAACAATATAATCTTCAACATATTTTGTAGTTTTAATTGCCCCAAATAAATTCATATGATATCCTCCATCATCAAAATCTGTACTCCAGTCATATAATTCATAATGGTTCAAATCAAGAAATCTAACTTCATTCTGTTTTGCAAATTCATCTAAAAAAACTGAGGACTCATAATTCCATGCTCTAACATCTGGAATTCCTAAAAAAACAACATCAATATTATTATCTTTACATAATTTTAATAGCTTTATAATGTATTTTTTTGTATAATTTGTCATATTAACATTTCGATTATTAGGTATCATATATGATTTTCCATCATTACAAGGTTTAATTTTTGATGACATTAAGTATCCCTTTGTAATAGAATGATAACTATTATTTAATTTAGTTAAATCTTGTATAGTTAATTCTTTCCATCTAGAATGATATCTTAATAGTGGAAATATATATGATATTTTTTCTTCAAATGTAGTATTAAATACATTATCAAATATCATATTAACTTTATTTTTACTAAATGGCATATTATCAAAAGATTTTCTTTGTTCAGGTTCACTTTCTCTTTCAGATTCTGAATAAAATAAGGTAATTGGATCTATAAATACCACTTTAGGTTTTTGGGTTTTTAAGATGTCAATCATGAAGTAATACATCATATAGCTTCTCGCAGATGATACAGCGTAGTTATACGAAGTTATTCCTTTATTATTATACAATTCCATTGGAGAAATACCTTTTTGAATTGTGCTACTTCCTAAAAATAACACATCAATTTGATTATCTGGCATTTCATAAAATCCACGAGTTGTAAATATTTGTCCTTGATAATTACTCTTCCAGCCTGTTGGCATCAATATATTGCCTAAAGCAATAATCAAAATTACAAATATGGAAACAAATATAGTAAATTTAACAATATTTATAATTACTTTTTTCATTAAAAACCTCCATAAATAAAACTTGCTGCTGAATATCCTTTACCATATATTCCAAATAATAAAATACTAAAAATTATAATTAAATAAGTAATCCATCTAAAAATCATATTTTGTTCCTCTAATTTGGATCTAACATCAATTTTAAGTTCCTTAGCTAATCCAATTGAAAAAATAATAATAAATCCAATAAGCAGAATAAACATATCCCCACTTGTTAATCCTAAATTTTTAAATTTAAAGGTTTTGTCAATAACATTAATTTTAGATAATATTGTAAAAAACTGTTTTAAATCAACACTTCTAAACATCAACATTCCAATACAAACTATAAAAAAAGTTCTGATTATTTGAAAGAATTTATAACTAAAATTTTTAACATTTATTTTTAAGAATGAAATTATTTTATCAAAAATTGGCTTTAATAATATTCCAATCATCATTAAAACATAATAATATAATCCATATATTACATATTTTATACTTGGACCATGCCATAATCCATTACAAAGCCATACAAATAATAACGGAAAAGCAGTTCTAATAAATTTTGATAAATGTTTACTTTTAATTTTTTTCAATTTTAAATTTAGTTTCAAATTCATTTTTGATAAAGATATAGGATAAAATACATATTCTTTTAGCCAATTACCTAGAGTTATATGCCATCTTCTCCAAAACTCATTAATTGACGTACTGAAAAAAGGTTGATTAAAATTTTTAGCTAAATCTATACCAAAAAGTTCTGAAATACCTGTAACAATATCTATACATCCACTAAAATCCGTATATAATTGAAATGTATAAAATATCATTGCTAATATAGTAACTGGACCACAATATCCCTCATCGAAAAAATTATTAACAAATATTCCCAAACGGTCAGAAATAACTAATTTAAGGAAAAAACCATATCCTATCAAAACAAATGCTTTTCTAAACCTCTCATAATCAAAACTACACGAATTAAACATATTTTTTGATAAGTCTGAATATCGTGAAAAAGGCCCTTCAACTACTTTTGGGAAATAGATAAAAAAAGTAAATAATTTAAAAATATTTTTTTCTTCATCAATTTTTTTTCTGTAAACATCAACTATGTATGATATCATTTCCAAAATAAAATATGAGATACCTATTGGCAATATAAATTTTTTATAAGGTATAACTATACCTGTAAATTTAAATAATTTATTAAAGATAGAAGCAAAAAAATTGTTATATTTTAGTAAAAGTAACAATGATAACTCTATTATAATAGAAAATAATAATATAATTTTTTTCTTTTTTGAATATTTACTCATTAAATTAGTCGCAACAAATGATATTACTGTACCAAATACCGCATACAGTATTAAAATTCCACTAAATGAGCAATAGAATATTATATTTCCCATTAGAAGAACAATCCACCTATACTTTCTTGGAAAAACATAATATACTCCCATTAAAAAAAGTACAAAAAATAAAAACTTTAATGATGCATAACTCATATATAAACTCCCTCTTTTTTAAATTTATTAATTAAATCATTCATACCAATTTCCTCTAAAATATTTAAATTCACTGTTAGTGTACCAAATTAAAAGTTAAATGTCATCAGTTTTAATAATTATTAATAAAAAATATTCATAGATAAAACACCTAAATATAAATGTTCTTGTAAATATTTAAAAAATATATATTTTTTAAATATTTATATAATATTATTTTTCTAAAAATAATTCTAGTTTAATTGGTTTCTTTCACAATATATTTAGGTCTATTCTTTATTTCAGTATATAATTTTGATATATATAATCCCAAAATGCCCAAGCATGATAAAATTATACTTAAAGAAAACATAATAATTGCAGATATTTTAATAATAAGGCTAGGATTAATTCCAATCGTTGCTAATATTAATATTATAAATGAATAAAGAAAGCTAATTATAGATAATATAAATGGAAGCAACAAAGGAAATGTTGAAAATGATATTATACTTTCCAAAGCATATTTGAAAAGTCCAAAAAATGACCATTTGGTTTTTCCCGCTACCCTTTCAATATTTTCGTATTCAATCCATTTTGTTTTATAGCCAATCCACGAAAACAATCCTTTAGTAAATCTATTGTATTCTTTCATAGATAAAATTGAATTTACATAATCTCTAGTCATCAATCTATAATCTCTTGCTCCCTCAACCATTTTTGTGTTAGATATTGAGTTAATTATTTTATAATACATCCTAGCAAAAAAGCTTCTTAAAATTGGTTCTCCATTCCTTGTAGCGCGCCTAGTTGCAACGCAATCATATCCTTCATCAACAATACATTTATACATTTCAGGTAATAGTGAAGGAGGATCTTGCAAGTCAGCATCCATTATTGTTATATAGTCACCCGTAGAATTTTCAAGTCCTGCATACATCGCAGATTCTTTTCCAAAATTTCTAGAAAAAGAAATATAATTTAATCTTTCGTCTTTTTTAGATAGTTTTCTTAAAATATTTAAAGTGTTATCTTTGGAACCATCATTGATAAACAAAAATTCAAAATCGATATAATTCATTATTTTAGAAACTTTATTAATCTCCTTATAGAAAATATTGATAGTATCCTGTTCATTATAACAAGGAACTATTACTGTTAATATTTTTTTTTCTTTAGTCATATAAAATTCTCCAATTTGTTTATTTTTTTAGTATACATAATTAATTTTTAAATATCCAATCATATACTTTTTTAGTTGAATTACCATCACATGAATCCATAAACTTTTTTATAAATGAATGCCTTTTTTCATTACACATATTCATTTGTTTAACCGACTTAATTAAGCTTTTCGTATTTTTAACAACATCACCATATAAATAGTCTTTAAAATCAAAATATAATCCTCTATCTTTTTCATACAGTTCTAAATCATATGTAAAATATATAACAGGCTTATTAAGTAATGCATAATCAAAAATAACAGAAGAATAATCAGTTATTAATATGTCGCTTATTAATAATAAATCATTTATATCTCTATAGCTAGATAAATCATAATAAAAGTTTTTATACTTACTTAAATCATAACTATTAATTATTCCTCTAGAAATATTATTATATATTGCGGGATGCCATTTAAAAATAAATACATATTCATCTTTTAAATTATTGTATATTTCATCTAAATTTAACATATCAAAATCGTATGTTGCTTTTGGAAGACTTGTACCTCTATATGTTGGCGCAAAAAGTATTATTTTTTTATTTTTTAAAAATGGGTATTTTCTTAAGAATTTTTTTCTTACTTTAGTTATATATTTATCATCAAAAAAGCAGTCTGTTCTTGGAAATCCATAGGAACCAATTTCACCTTTTTTTTCCATTCCAAATCCTTCTTTAAAACACCATTTTATTTCATCAGAAGTAACTAAAGCTTTAGTATAATTTCTATGAGAGTTGTATTTTGAAAATATGGTTTTCTTTTTATCATTTCGACTATATCCAAATTTTTTGAATGCCCCAGCACCATGCCACAGTTGTACTATTTCTTGTCCTTTTCTTGGAATCATGCATGATATTGTGCTAGAGAAATCATCAAGCAATATATATTTAGAAGTAGAAATCATCTTTAGTAATTTTAATTTTTCTTTAAAATTTCTTTTAATTCTTCTGTCGGACTTTAAAATAACGTTCTTTTCAAATTTTTTTTCATCAATATAATCATACATAGATTTTAGATTTCCTCCTAATTCTCCTCTAACATCGGATAAAAATAGAATCCTATTATCATGTAATTTATTTGTTATATTCATAAAAATATTAACTATTTGTAGAATTTTTATTGAAATTAGTTTGCTAACTTTTTTTAAATACTTCATAAAATGCACCACACTTACTTATTTTTTTTCCATTCACTATATGAAATAAAATTTATAATACTTTTTTCATTTATATTA
>JAQXRJ010000103.1 GCA_029218465.1 bacterium
TTGCTTCTTCAAGTGCTATAATCAAGGGTTTGTCCTCCAAAAAAATGTTCTGTAAAACTCTGTGCCGTCTCGTTCGTCAGTCAGACTTCGACGTAGTCGAGCTTTGGCTCACTGTTCAGTCTCTTCGGGATCCTTTTCATCGGGTCGTATCTGAATTTACGGCATTTGTGAGCCGAATCCACGACGCCGTACCGTTCGCAGAGCATTACGTCTTCATTTGACAGGCTGCTCGCACATTCACAGTATTTGCAGTATTTTTCGATACCGTCCTTTTTCACCGCTCTGCCTCCAACGCATACTTCACTCATTGTAATTCACTATATTATTATACAGTGGGGCACTGAAAAAATCAATACCCGCGCGAAAAGTATTTTTTCCCCGCCATAAGCGCGACAACACCCGCCGCTGCAAGGGCCGCCGCCCATTTCAGAGCGGGGATTTCGGCAAACGAAAACGCCGCCGCATATGAGGTATCCGTAAGGCTCGCCGCGCACCGTCCGGCAAGCGAAAGCAGAGCCGCAGACGAAACCTTTGTCAGAAAAGTCGGAAGCATCGGAATGCCGCTTTTTCCTGCATAGTTGTATACCTGCATCAGCGCCGATATTCCGCCAAGCCCCACAGAAAAGCCGCACGCCGCCGCGCTTCCGATCCCCGCGGAATAAGCGGTCCCGGAGGAGAACTCGAACGTCAAAAGAAGCACGCCTTCCGACAGCGGCACAAGTTCGGAAAAGATCGCCGCTATCACACGGAAAAACACGATATATCCCGTCACCGTCACGCATGCAAACGAAGACTTCGCAACGGCGTCGCAAAAAACCTCCGAAAGCCGCGGCTCTTTTGCTTCCACGCTACTCTCGTGCCGCGCACCGTCCCCGCCGAAGAGCCGCATTATCAAACCCGCGCCGATCGCCGCGGCGGTCTGCGCCGCCCACAGTATCGCTCCGAACAGATGTGAGCCGAACAGCCGTCCGACCACACCGACAAGGAAGGCGCCGCTTACGTTCGATGAGACGGCACACAGGCGTGCCGCTTCCCATTTGGTAATGCGCCCGTCGCCGTAAAGCGAGCATGTCAGCATCGCCCCGACGGGCAGTCCGCCCACAAGTCCGCACAGCAGGGCGGGCACGGCGCACTCGGGAAGCCCGAGAAGCCTGTGCAGAGGGAGAGCGCGGGTAAGCAGCCGCGGTACGCCGACGGACGAGAGAACGCACGAAAGGACCGAGAAAGCAAACAGCGCCGGGATCACGGAGGACGCGGAAAACAAAAGCGCATCCCGTGCGGCGCCCGACGCCGCGTCGGAATAAGCCAGAAGCAGAATGAGCAGGGCGCATACTGCAAGAGAGGCAGACGAATATATGATTTTTCTCTTTATCACGGCGATTTCTTCCCTTTCCGCCGAATTGCGAACGGCAAACCGGCATAAAATTCAGATAAAGAACGGAATACAAAAGCATCGGATACAAAAATCCCATAAACTATATGCGTAAGAGGGTGAAAATTTGCGAGATAAAATAAACAGACGGCGCAAGCTATATGAGGTGATCTCACAAGTGACGGAAATACCGGCGGATGCAGTGTCATCCGTACCGACGCTCGTCATACGCGGACTGCATGAGATGGAAATCGACGGCTGCGGCGGTATTCTCGAATACACCGATACCAAAGTAGTGCTCTCCTGCACGTTCGGACCGCTCGGCAAGAATCGACGGATAACGGTCGACGGCACGATGCTCACCCTGTCGGACTTCTCGGACAATGTGCTGTTCATCAGGGGAAACATCGGCTCCGTCAATCTCACGGAGGAATAAAATGCTCGGAAAAATAAAAGAATTTTTTAAAGGCAGGCGCACCGTCACGATAGCAAAGGGAGACCTCTGCGCCGCCTTCGATCTGATATACCGAAGCGGACTCAGGTTTCACGGCGAACAGCGAACTGCCGACGGCGGAGTTCGTATCACAATGGACGAGCGAGACTCACGCTCGTTTGCGCGTCTGGCGGACGCGCGGGATCTTCCGTACAA
This sequence comes from bacterium, assembly GCA_029218465.1. GTDB lineage: Bacteria > Bacillota_I > Bacilli_A > RF39 > UBA660 > CAG-710. The sequence continues at coordinate 2,022 of JAQXRJ010000103.1, forward strand.
AATGTCGCCGCCGCACGGCTTGCCCGTCGTCGTCGAATACCTCCGCCGCCGTCCGATGATAGCCGTGGGGCTGGTTGCGATGTTTGTATGGCTTTTTATATCCGAGCGGATGGTCTGGGACATTCGCATAAGCGGAAACACAAAGACACCGTCGTCCGAGATAATCGCGCAGCTTGACGAACTGGGCTTCTGCGTC
>JAQXRJ010000104.1 GCA_029218465.1 bacterium
TTTTATAGGTATTGTCGGGATTCCAGCCGGACGCCGTAGTTGCCGCCGTCGGGAACGCCGTGGCGGGCTCGCTGCCGGTAACGCCGTTATCTCCGCCCTCTTTTTGGACTCGGAGCCCGTGAGGACCGTCGGACATCCGAACCGATTCGATTCCGAGACGCGGCACGGGGTTGGTGTACATGAAATCCGTACCCGCGAGCAGCGCCGCCTTTTCTTCCACCGTCAATTCGGTCAGCAATTTTTCAATATTCATAAAAAACAGTCTCCCTACCTTTTCTATCATGGTGATTATAACATATATAATACGTCAGCTCTTGCAGAATTGTATGTTTTGTGTTATAATTGAACTGGATTTTGGAGGCGCGTAATGGAAAACATAGATTTTAACTATTTCTGCACGATTATCGGAAATCTTTCGGGAATCCCGGTCAGGGTGTATAAAAACGACAGCCGGGTTTTCTACCGCTCGCTGGTGAGCCTGCCGAAGGACCCGATTGCTCCTTATTTATCTTCGGTTCTCGCAATCGAGGAACATATCGGGTATTTTATCACGCCGTACTTCAACTATTACGGGGTTGTAAACTGCGGACCATTTAAGATTGTTATCGGACCGTCAAGACAGTCCGATATGAGCGAGCATGACATAAAAGAGCTGGCGTTCAAGTGCGATGTTGACCCCGATGATGTGGATGAGTTCGTTTCGTCAATGAAAAGCATCATCCAGATGCCGCTCTCAAGCATCATGCAGATCCTATGCATGATCAACTACGTTCTGAACGGAGAGAAGCTGACGCTTGAAGACATCGCGATCTACGACACGGCGCAGCAGGACATAAAGGATTGGATAGAGTCTGCCCGCACCGACCAGATCTATGATTCCGATCCCGCAAAAATTCAGTCGAGACAAGTTGTGTACAACACATTCGAGCTTGAGCAAACGCTTGTCGATATTGTCCGAAAGGGCGACACCGCCGCGCTCCGCGAATGGATCAGGAACGCTCCCGCTATCCGCGGCGGAGTGCTCGCATCCGACGGACTGAGACAAATGAAAAACACATTTATCGTATCGGCTACGCTTGTGGCGCGTGCCGCCATACGCGGCGGCATGGATGCAAACGACGCGCTGTCCCTTTCCGACGACTATATTCAGAAATGCGAGCTTCTGTTCGATGTCGACAGGATAACCAATCTGCAATATCGCATGGTACTCGATTACACGGAGCAGGTTGAGAAGCTCAGACAGGGCAAATCTCCGTCCAAGCTCGTCACCGACATAAGCAATTATGTCCGTCACCACTTATCGGAGCCCGTCAATATTGAGGCTCTTGCAAAGGCAATGTTTTTCAGCAGGACGCATCTCGCCGCAAAATTCAAAAAAGAGACAGGCGTAACACTCACGGATTTTATACTGAAAGAAAAAACGGAAGAGGCACAGCGGCTGCTCCGTTACACGGACAAGCATCTGACCGCCATAAGCGCGTATCTCGGATTCTCATCACAGAGCCACTTCACCAACGTGTTCCGAAAATATACCGGCAAGTCCCCGAACGAATACAGAAAACATCATAACAGATAGTGTTATTTGCTTTTTCGAGGGGGTGATGTTTTTTCTCTTGCAGACTGCCCACCTCCGCCATGCCGAGGGAGCGTCATTCTTAGCATTAAGGATATTGCGTTATTTATGCCCATCGGAGATACAGAGCGATCTATCGCGGCTCCGTCATTTCCGCTGAAAAATCACCAATAAACCGAAAAAAGAGACTGCATAAGTCTCTTTTCTTTTTTCTGTTTATTCCTGCCTTTGTTCTCTCGCCGCGTTGGGCCGGGGCGCGGCAGTCCCGAGCGAGATAAAATCCGCAGAACCGTCAGATTCTGCGGATTTTTATGCTTTTACTGTTCAAATTGCAGCTTATACAGCTTCCAGTAGTAGCCGTGCTTCGAGAGCAGCTCCTGATGATTGCCGCGCTCGATGATCTCGCCGTTTTGCAGGACGATAATCTGATCGGCGTGCTGGATCGTTGAAAGCCTGTGCGCGACAACGAGCATCGTTCCGATGTTGCGGATTTTTTCGAGGGATTGCTGAATAAGCACCTCCGTCTCGGTGTCGATGTTTGCCGTGGCTTCGTCGAGGATGAGGATCTGCGGCTTATGGAGAACCGTTCTCGCAAATGAGAGAAGCTGGCGCTGTCCCTGCGAGAAGTTTTCGCCGCGTTCGATGACCTCTTCGTCGTAGCCCTTCGGCATCTTTTCGATAAAAGTGTCGGCTCCGATGTATCGGCACGCCTCCTTTACTTCATCATCGGTAATGCTCTCGTCATGGAGAGAGATGTTTGACTTGACCGTTCCGCTAAAGAGGAATACGTCCTGGAGCATCTGACCGACGGCGCGGCGCAGTGATTTTATCCGGATATCCTTTATATCGATCCCGTCGATCAGAATCTGACCCTTCTGTATCTCATAGTTGCGCACGATGAGCCCGAGAATCGTCGTTTTTCCTGCGCCTGTCGCGCCGACGAACGCACAGGTCTGCCGAGGCTCGATGACGAATGAAACGTCCTTTAGAATCCAGTCCTCTTTTTCGTACGCAAACCATACGTTTCGGAATTCTATCCTGCCCTCGAAGTGTTCAACATCGACAGCGCCGTCCCTGTCGCGCACCTCGGGTGAGACATCCATCAGATTAAACAGACGCTCTGACGCAGTAAGCGCTTTTTGTACGTTGTTGAGCTGGTCGGCGAGCTGCTGGATCGGATTGAAAAACTTGCCGATAAAAAGGTAGAACGCAACGATTGCGCCCGAGGTAAGACCGGCGTTTACTCCGAACAGGAAAACAAGCGCGACTGACGCGATATTAACGAACGTGACGAACGGTCGGTATACGCCGAACGCCAGAATTACGTTGAAGTGCGAGCGGCGGAGGTTTTCGTTTTTCTCGTCAAATTCCGCCAGCTTTTTCTTCTCGCGGTTGAAGATCTGGGTGATTTTCATTCCGGAGATGTTTTCGTTCAAAAAGGCGTTCAGCTCCGAGATTTTCTCATTGCGGAATCTCTTTCCGACCACCTTCGAGAAGATGAGGGACGAGACAAAGATCACGCTCACGGGAATCAGCATTATAAGCGAGAGCTTGACGTCGATAAAGTACATTATCGCGTAAACGCCCACAACGGTGATTATGTTGCGGATCACGCTTACGATAACATTCGTGAAAAGGTCGCTCATCGACTGCGTATACGACGTGACCCGCGTAACGAGAGAGCCGACGGGCATCTCGGTGAACTGGTTCTGACTCATGCTCTCGATATGGGCGAAGACGTCCCTGCGCAGCGCATAGACGGTATTCTGACCCGCTTTTTGCAGGATCATCGACTCAATATATAGGAATACGTTGTTGATAACGGAGATAGAGAAAAAGACCACCGCGAGGGTA
>JAQXRJ010000105.1 GCA_029218465.1 bacterium
AGGAGCATACTCGTCCTCGCCCTTATCCTCGTTCTCAACCAACTCAGAAACCGTGCAGTCATAGACCTTCTGGAACTTGGTTTTATCAGTGGTCAGAACGATTTCTGTGGGCTCAGCATTTTTCTCAACCACGATCGTCCAGGTCTTACTGGTCTGCTTGTAGCCATCGGGAGCTGTGGTTTCTTCCAGTGTATAAACGCCCTCGGTCAGGCCGGTGAAGGTGCAGGTGCCATCTTCGCCGGTGGTCTCGGTCAAAGATGTGTCAGCAGCGTCAGCAGTGGGATCATCCTGCTTGGTCAGGGTAAATTCCGCGCCGGACAGTTTGGTGTCATCCTCGCCGTCCACCTTGGTGATGGTCAGGGAAGCGGGATTCACCTTGTCATCGTCCGCCCAAGCGGCGGTGTTGGTGATGGTGAAGCCATTAGCCGCGGAACCGGTCACAGCGGCAGAATAGCCGTCGGGAACATCTTTTTCCTGCACGGTATAGGTGATATCATTGCCATCAGCATCTTTTACAGGCAGATTTTCAAAAGTGTGCGTCCAGCTGTTGCCGGCGTTCAATTTTTCCGTGGCAGCAACGGTATCGCCGTTCATCAGATTCACTTCGACGGATTTGGGCTGCATATCTGCGGGAACGCCGTTATGATTCCATTCCTTGGTCACGGTAACAGAAATGGTTGCCGGAACATAGGTGTTGGTGACGGTGACAGGAGTGTCCTTGCCAGCCTCGACAGTGGCATTACCAGTGCCGGTGGTGGTGTACGTGTAGCCCGGCACAGTAGCGCTGGTTTCCGTCACCGTGTAAGTGCCGGGAGTCAGGTTATCGATCTTTTTCGACCATTGATCATTGGCGGACAGAGTGACAGTTTCACTGTAATTAATTCCGGTAACGGTGAAACTTACAGAGTCGGGAGTAGTCCCATCGGGGAGACCGATAAAAGCCTTGGTAATGATCAGGCTGCCGGTGGTAGGAGCGGGGAGCTTTACTTTGACGCCGGGAACCGGGAAGGTGGCAGTCTTGGAAGTGCCGTCGGCATCGGAATAGTTCAGAGTAGTCACCTT
>JAQXRJ010000106.1 GCA_029218465.1 bacterium
TTGCGCTTATGGCTGCCTGATTTTTTGTGGGGTTGCGGAGCGAGGCCTAACTTATAAGGAGAATTCGTACAATGAAATCTGCAAAAAGTATCCGCAAGCTATTGAAATCATGTATTTCTGACGTTGATTCGCAAAAGAATCGATTTTGCAGTAACTCTGAAAAGGACTTCAGCCGCAATCGCAAGTTGAGTTTTACGGAAACGGTTAATTTTATTCTGTCGATGACGGTACACTCTATCCCGGGAGAACTTAGGCAATACTTCAAACACAGTAGTAAGATGCCGACGAAGTCAGCATTTGTCCAGCAACGTCATAAAATAGCTCCGGAGGCATTCCGTACAATATTTGACATGTTTACCGGGTCAATTGATGTAAAAAAGTCATTCAGGGGGTATCGCCTTTTGGCTTGCGACGGCACGTCGCTAAATCTTCCCAGAAATCCCGCAGATGTGTCTACGTCTGTACATGCCTCTCCAAGAGCCGAAAGTTATAATATTCTGCATCTGAACGCATTATTTGACCTGCTGAATAAGGTATACGTGGATTATTCGGTTGATCCCGGCATGGCGGTACATGAAGCAGCTGCGTTGGAGGAAATGGCCAAACGACTGCCGGATCCGGAAAAAACAATCATTGTAGCAGACAGAGGATACGGCAATCTTCCTATGGTTTACCGGTTGTCTGAGATTGGTTCCGGCTCCTGAACTCGGCGCTCCATCTTCAGTCGCAGGAACTCGGATACTATCTGAATACAGGGAAGCTTCCGCAGCGCCCAAAGACGTACTCGGGGCACGTTTGGCAGCAATTCCCATATGGGATCCATGAGACAAAGGACGGTTATCTGGCCCTGTCCACCAACGTTTCCGACAGCCCGGAGGCATATGAAAAGGCTTTGGGAATTGAAGGCATGGCAGAGAAGATACCGGATATAGAAACTGCCTTCAACGATCGTGACGAATTGTATGCGCTGCTGGCACCTGAGCTGAAAAAACAGACAACGGAGTACTGGCTCGAAAGATTCCGCAGGTATGGGATCTGGTGCGCAAAAGTCAACGATTACGCTGACGTAGAGACTGATCCTCAGGTCGTTTACAACAATATTATTCAGGAGATCGAACACCCAAAAGCAGGAAAAATAAAGGTCATTGGCTGTCCGATCGATTTCAGCGGTACACCGAGCAGCATTCGTTTACCGCCGCCTCTTCTTGGCCAGCACAATGAGGAGATCCTCAGCGAACTGGGGTATTCTCAGGAGGAAATCGAACAACTGCGCGCAAATGGCGTTCCGTTAATAATCTCTGACATATCATCCCTCCAAAATAAAAATGTTTCGTGCTGCAAAAGTGTACGTTCTTCTGCTGTGCCTCAATCATATTCCGGATAAAACGAAAACTCAAT
>JAQXRJ010000107.1 GCA_029218465.1 bacterium
GCGGTGAGCAACGGCAAAGCCGTTTGCGGAGCTGGTTTTCGTCGAAAAGGGGGTATCGGGGGAAAAACGCAGAACAAGGCTTTGCCGCAGTGATTGCGTTTGTCCTTCGAGAGCGTTGTCGACTTTGTCGACACGCTCAGGACACCGCTTTTTGCAGTGTCCCGTTCTGTATTTCTCTTTCATTACAGCATCATGTTCATCGTTTGATCTTCGTCCATATTCTCAGCAAGGTCTTCGGATAAGATAAGCTGCTGTACAATCTGCTGCCCGTTTAAAATAAACTCCTTTATGAAATCCTGATCCACCTCTATCGGAATCTCAGCCAGACATTCGTCTATCATTTTCTCTGTAATCACCGGCATAGACATTTTCCGGTACATCTGCCGTGCGTCCACATTTTCGGAAAGAAACTCGCGGAAAAATCGGATGAGACCGTCACTCTCCCGGCTGACTTTGGCAGGATAGCCTCTGGCAATCAATGCAATGTTGTTGTCATAGTTCGGCGCCATCGAGATGATCCTTCCGCTTTTAACATCGCGCAGGAAACCGAAGTTTTCGGTATGCCGATCCATATTATAGCAGATAGTATCAAGCCATATCAGCCGCAGATACTGTTCGGCCAGCGCGGGAGAAAGTGCATAAACGGTGTTAAAACAATCACTGTAATCTTCGTTATCTCCCATCAATGATGAAATCGGCTCAAAGTTCCAATCAGTGCCGTCCGTAAAATTCTTGGAACGGATATATTCTCCGTCCATTTCATAGTGAGCCATATCCAGTCCGAGCTTTTCACCGATTTTACAGATAAACAGTTCGGAGAAATATTCGTTTTTTGTTCCGCTTTTATAGATCCACCATGTGCCGTCAATCAACCGCCAGCATTTTTCAAAACTTCCGGTGTTTGTCAGCTCCGGCGTCCGGGACGGCTTGTGAGAAAATCCGTTTGGATCGCCGAACAGTGCAAGGTTGTCAAAATAATTTTCCTTAAAGCGAATCTCTTCATAACAGGCGTTGGAGCCCTCCGGCTTAAACCAATACCGATCTGTTACCGTTGCCGCATTCACTGCCAGCGCCGTCTGCGCATTATCCGCAGTGTGAAGGCGCAAAGCACGTTTCAGAAGCCTTGAATTCGTTCTGTGCGTATCGATAGCGCGAGAGGCAAGCCAGCCTTCCATATATTTTGTCCGTTTCAGATAAAGCGGAATAAGGGCTTCATCATAATCTATCATCTCACCGTTTTTTACGGTTGCGATTACCCGGTCTTCAGACATCAGCGTGCCGGTAATGTTCTGCATATTTCTCATCGCCTTTCGTTTCAATTTGAGTTCCCGCATACCTTCGGTAGTTTCTTTTAGCGCCTTTAATTCATCCTGAAATTGTTTTTTCTTTTCCATTTGTGCCGATATCTCGCCAAATTCCGCCGCCTTGATATAATTGCTTTTCAGTTTTCCGTTCTCAAGCCATTGCAGATAAAACCGTTCTTTCCCACTGATGATCTTTTTAGAGATAT
>JAQXRJ010000108.1 GCA_029218465.1 bacterium
GGAGGAATATATCGCGTCCGCTCTTTCCCCCGCTTCCATCATTGATGTTGAATTCGACGGCGAAAGAAGCGCGGTAGTCCATGTTGCGGGCGACCAGCTCTCCCTTGCGATAGGCAAGGAGGGGCAGAACGTTCGTCTCGCCGCAAAGCTGACGGGCTGCAAGATCGATATCAAGGGCGTGCGCGAACAGTAACCGGCAGTATTGTATATCAAAAGCGAAGGGAGGCTTGTCCCGGATGGCACAGACACCTAAAAATCCCGTGCGGAAAAAGAAGATTCCCGAAAGACAGTGCGTCGGCTGCCGCGAAACTCACGAAAAGCGCGAGCTTCTGCGCATCGTCCGCTCGCCTGAGGGGGAAATCTCAATCGACTTTACGGGAAAGAAATCCGGCAGGGGCGCATACATTTGCAGAAACTCGGCGTGCCTGAAAAAAGCAAAGAAGTCCGGAATACTCGCGCGGCAGCTCAACTGCGAGATTTCCGAGGAAATATACGCCGAGCTCACAAAGGAGATCGAGCTTGACGAAAAACTTGCGCAGGAGGACTGACCGAATTGAGACTGCGTCTTTCACAAATCAAAGGCTTGCCGGACGCGGAACTGTTCGCATCGCGGTCCGCTCTGCAGCGTAGTTTAGCCCGGCAGGGCACAGGAGAGGTATAGCCCGAAATGACAGAAAGATATATCGGTCTGTGCATGGCGGCGGGCGGCGTGAGAACAGGCGTTGACACCGTACTCGGCGAAGTCCGCGCGCATCGTGCAAAGCTCGTACTGCTGGCGTCCGACGCGTCGGATCGAACAAAAAAACAAGTCACAGATAAATGCACATACTATAACGTAAAATTATTTTCCGGCGGATATACCGGAGACGACATCGCGCGGATGCTCGGAAAGAAATCTTCCTGCGCGGCAGTTGCTTTCATCGGTAAAGGTCCGTGGGAGAGCGTAAAAGAAGCACTCCGAAAGGGTCAAACCGATGTACCCGCGACGACAGAAGACAGAAAGGATGATCATTGATGGCAACAAAAGCAAATTCGATGTTCAAAGTAAACCAGCTTGCTAAGGATCTGAGCCTTAAACCGAAGGAGCTTATTGCGGCTCTTGAAGGACTCGGCATTTCCGTTAAGAGCAACTCCGCTACACTTGAGGACGAAGAGGCGAACCTCCTCTTTGCGCATCTTACGGACACCGCCCGTATCAAGGATATTGACGGATACATGAGGGGAAAGACGAAGATCACTCTTCCCGAAGCCCCCGAAAAGGCGGCTGAAAGAGAGAAAGCCGAAGCCGAGGCGAGAGCGAGAGCTGAGGCAGAGGCTAAAGCAAAGGCAGAAGCAGAGGAGAAAGCAAGAGCGGAAGCGGCGGCTAAAGCGGAAGCCGAGGCTAAAGCAAAGGCAGAGGCTGAGGCAAAGGCAGAAGCAGAAGCGAAGGCAAAAGCCGAGGCAAAGGCAAGAGCAGAGGCCGAGGAAAAAGCGAGAGCGGAAGCGGCGGCTAAGGCGAGAGCCGAGGCTGACGAGAAGGCACGCCA
>JAQXRJ010000109.1 GCA_029218465.1 bacterium
CGGAGGACCCCTATCAGTTGCTGGCGCAGCTGGATAGCTGCTTTGCACGGCTGGAGCAGCTGGTGGTACAGATCAACCGTACCAACGACCGCATCCTCATCGGTTCCCAAACGCTGACAGCGCTGCTGGCCCGGCGGGATATGCTCAAGGCGAGAATATCCATCCTGCGCGATACCGCCTATGCTGCGAGCCAGGCCGCTCAGCGTGCCACCCATACGGAAATCAAGATTCTCCCAACCCTCCGTGTTCGTGATCTGCAAAAGGAGATCGATCAGCTTTCCCGGCAGCTTCGGGAGACGGATAACGCCATTCAGGCTGCCAACTGGACCAACGAGCTGATGGAAGTCTAAGACAACAGTGCGTAGCAGCCGGGGCGAATACATCTCTGCGGCTGAGAACGAGTCCGCATCCGTATGACGGTAAGCGCAGGGCCGCTGAAGGTGAGCTAGGCTCACATTCACTGTTACGCCCAGCATCGCTTACATCCGCATCGTTCCTGTGACACAGCACAACCACGTATAGACCGGCTGCGAGGGTGGGATTGGGGATACTGTGCCAAATCAATACGCCAGACTGGGCGCGAAAGCCACAGTCTGGCGTATTTTTACTTCAGGAATCGCGTTATAGGCGCTTTCGGTTCTGCATGTTTTCCCAAAGCTGCTGGGAGGTTTGCGTACGGTCAGCCTCTGTCTTCGCTTTGGGCTTCACGCGCGGCCGTTTGGCGGCTCGCGTCCGCGGGGACTTGGGTTCATCCGAGTGCTTGGGCAGGGCCTTTTCCCAGCTCAGGCGGCGCTGCGCTATATCCAGCAGCAGCGTCAGCAGGGCGGCCATCATCAGCCACGCCGTCAGGTCATGCCGCGTCTGCGCTGCCGCTTCCGGGAAGGAAAGCAGTGCATCGGCCGTTGGCACCATTTGCCCGTGGGTCTCTTCGGTCAGCCGTTCCAGCACGCCATCATCGGTCACGCGCAGATCATATTCTCTGGCATACGGAATCACTGCGCCGCCGGAGAGCGACGCCACTGTCTGGCCATCCTCCTGCAT
>JAQXRJ010000110.1 GCA_029218465.1 bacterium
CTGCTTCGGGATGCGTAACTTCCGCAATTTCAGAAACAGAATTCTCTTCTGCCATACATAAAATCGTGCCGGAGCTTTCGCTCCGACACGACTTGCGATTTTTTGTTTTTTGCCTCTACCCCAACTATTGACATAGAGCCCATAATAATTACCTCCAATGTGTTGCTTCTATTCTACACCACATTGGAGGTTTACACAAAGTTTGGGATGGTCTCATACCCAGCACAGCGGTTGGCAACGAAAAAGACTTACGGATGCGGTACCCCTTGCGGATATTGCGGATGCAATCTCATGCAAGCACTCTTACTTTTCCAAATAATTCATCAGCATCTGTGCAATTTCGGCGCGGGTTGCGTTTCCTTGCGGTCGGAGGCAGAGCGCTCCGTCATCCGGACTGCCGTTGATAACGCCCTCATTGACCGCCCAGTTCATAGCTTCCTTTGCATAATCCGAAATCAGGCCGCTGTCCGGGAAAGCAGACAGCTTTTCCTGTTCGGCAGGGGCAGCTTCGGCATAGCGGTAGAGAATCGCTGCAAGCTGCTCTCTGGTCACCGGTTTTTCCGGGCTGAAGGTCGTGCGCGTTGTGCCGTTAACAATGCCATTTTCGTAAGCCCACGTCACCGCGTCGAGATACCAGTCATCCCGCAGATCGGTGAATGGATGCTTTGCTGTAGTATCCGGCATTCCGGCAGCGCGGTAGAGCGCGGTCACAAGCATAGCGCGGGTCATGGTGGCATTCGGCTCAAACGCTGTTTGCTGCATTCCCTTCATATATCCGTGGGTCACCACAAAGTCAATCGCCTCATGATACCACTGACTTCTGTCAACATCGATGAGCGCCTTGGACGGACAGTTGTCCGAATTGGCGGGAATCGTCTCGGTGTAGCTGTCATCGCAAAGCGTGCAGCGATAGGTCACATAACCGTCTGCAAAACAAGTGGCATCAACGATTTCTTCCGCCCGATATACATGGGTGTGGGGACGCACCGCATAGAACGTAACGGTGCTTGGCTCGCTTCCCATACAGAAGCCGCCGTCGGCATAGCGCAGATACCGGCCGTTGTTTTTCAGATAGAAGCCGTCGTCGCGGCGTTCCAGCACCCACTGACTCTCACCGGCTCCGCCGGACAGCGTCAATATGCCGTCCTTGCCGCAAAGATAGCCGCTGTCGGAAGCAAAT
>JAQXRJ010000111.1 GCA_029218465.1 bacterium
CGGCGGGTATGAAAAGGTCCGCGAGGGACTTAAGCCTTTTGGCTTCGGGTTCGGAGCCGGCGACTTTGACCTTGCGGTCGATGTTGATGGCAAGGCTTACTGGTACTTTGAGCGGGTACACAGCGAGCTTATCTGTGCCGATCTTACAGACGACTACACCGATGTAACGGGATATTATTCAACGCACTTCCCGCATCACGAAGGTCCCCCGTTTGTAAGAGAGGCTCCCGCCCACTTTGTGCGGAATCACAAGCACTATCTTTTTACAAGCGGCACAACGGCGTACTTCCCGAATCCGTCCGAAGTTGCGGTTGCGGGGACGTTCCACGGCCCGTTTACGGTGCTCGGTGACCCACATGTCGGCGACAACAGCCACACGTCGTTCCACAGTCAGATTTCAAGCGTGTTCAAAGTAGAGGGCAAAAAGGATCTCTATATTGCGTGTGCCGACCGTTGGCTCGTTGAGGACATGGACGTGCCGTACGAGCGCATCCGCGACATCTTTGCGCTCAACTCCGAGGGCAGGCACGCCGAGGCCGCGAAGCTGTCCGAGGGACTTGATATGTCTGTCGCGCGCAACACGTCGATCGCAGACTATGTCTGGCTACCGATCACATGGAACGGCGACATGCCCGAGCTTCACTGGGTCGACGAATGGTCGCCTGATGATTACGAATAGTCAAGACCACCGGTAAACCGGTGGCTTGCACAGCCCCTATAAGGGGCAAATACAGGCGCAGCCCCTGAAAGGGGCACTGAAAGTTTGACACCGCATTACCATCACAGGCAGCCGCTCACGTGCGGCTGTCTTTTTTGCCTACTTATCCTTGCTACCCGTGAACGGGTCAGTGTATTCCTTGATACTTACCTGGTCCTGAGCATAATCTTCCTCAAGTTGATTTCGTATATACTCCGTAATCATTTTGCGATTTTGTCCTACTGTATCCACATAGTATCCTCTGCACCAGAAATTCCTGCTTCCATATTTGTATTTTAGATTTGCATGTCGATCAAAGATCATCAGGCTGCTTTTTCCCTTGAGATATCCCATAAATTGTGCTATACTGATGTACGGTGGCACACTGACCAACATGTGAATATGGTCCGGACATGCTTCCGCTTCGATGATCTCTGCTCCTTTCTGTTCACACAGTTTCCTCAATATTTCCCCAATGTCTTTACGCAACTTCCCGTATATCTCTTTTCTCCTGTATTTCGGAGCAAAAACGATGTGGTATTGACATCTGTACTTTGAGTGTGCTGTGCTTTTGATCTCATTTCTCTTATCATTCTTCACCGATTCTACCTCCTTGTTCTTTGGTAATGCGGTCGCCAAACCTTTACCATTTTACTCGGAGGTTTAATCTTTTTCAATCCTCGGGCTTGCTTCCAGCTCGCCCTTTCTTTTTTTACTAAAGCTATTTTCGCTCCCCCGGTAGAACCGGGGGTTTGTTTCCACTGCAACTATTGCAAAAAATAAAGGGCAGTTTTTCTGCCCTTTATTTTTTTGTTACCGACTTAATTTTTTTCGATACAAACCACGCGAGAATTATTTTTAACAGGTCCGAAATAATGAACGGAATTACGCACGCCATCAGCACCGCCCATATGCTCATGGACTTTTCGATCCCGTACCTGAAGTAAAACCACAGTGTACCGATCAGGTAGCAGGGGATGAGGGATATTACCATCAGAAGAATCGCTATAATCTCCTTGCTTGATTTGATTTTCTCTGTCAGGATAAATACAAGTCCGCTTGCGATGAAGCCGAAAATGTAGCC
>JAQXRJ010000112.1 GCA_029218465.1 bacterium
GGCGCGATTCCTACCGCACTCGGCATGGTCATCGCATGGCCTTTGGCAAACAAAATCGGCAAAGGCAAAGCCATTTTCTTCGGCGCGCTTTTGGCAGTTGCAGGCGGTGCGCTCGGTTTGATTTTCCCTGACAATTATATCATCGTTGTGATTTCTTTCGTGATTAAGGCACTCGGCTCCACCCCTGCTATGTACCTTTCCTTGGCACTTCTTGCCGATATCATGGATCACCAGGAGGCGATGCACGGCGTGCGTACGGACGGCTTGTCTATGTCCATCTATGGCGCGATCATGGTCGGTATGACGGGGATTGCAACGGGTATTTTGAACGGCGTTCTCAGCGCAGTCGGCTACGACGGCGTAAACGGTATCGTTTCTTCTCCTTTGATTCGTTCCGTCCTGCCTTGGATCTTCATCGGCGGCGAAACCATTTGCTACGGCGTCATCGCCATCATCTTCATCTTCATGGGCGTGGAGAAATTCTCCAAGTTCGACCACAAAGCCATCGTCATGGACCAAAGGGCGAAGGCAGAGGCGGAAGGCGTGGAATACGTAGACCCTGCCGTTCGTCTTGCGCAGGAAGAAGCGGAGGCGGAAGCTGCGTCCGAAGAGGCGAGAAAGGCAGAGCTCAAAGCAAAATGCGAAAAGCAAGGCTTGAACTACGAAGCAGAAGAAGCGAAATACGAGGCGGCTGAAAAGGCGAAAGCGGAGGCGGCTGCGAAGAAGAAAGCGGAGGCGGAATCCAAAGCGGCAGCGAAGAAAGCGGAAGAAGAGGCGAAGTTCAACGCCCTGTCCGACGCGGAAAAGCAGGCAATTCGCGCGAAAGCAGAAGAAAAAGCGCAAAGAGAAGCCGAAGCGGAAGCAAAGACGCTCGCAGAATTTAACGAGCTTAGAAAGGCTTGCGGCAAACCCGAGCTTGTATAATTTGACAATAAATAAGAGGTCCGCGGAATGAAAATTCCGCGGATTTTTTTCGTCAAGTGCTTGACAAACGGGAAAGAGTATGGTATAATGATAGTACGATAAATTTTAGGAGTGTGCTTTTTGAAAAAGTTCAACGCAACGGATATTGTATTTTAACCGAGGGAGGCTAAAATACAATCGGACCCTCCCTCGCGTATACGCGATTGTAACCGACAATTTTTCAGGAGGAAATAAATAATGAATACAAACGGTTTGACAATTCGATTAGAAAAAGCAGAGGAACAACGCGAGGTGGAAACGCTCGTCCGCGAGTCGTTTTGGAACGTATACCGCCCCGGTTGTTTGGAACATTTCGTGCTGCACGAGTTGAGAAAGGACGGGAGCTTCGTGCCCGAGCTCAATTTCGTCATGGAAAAAGAGGGCAAACGCATCGGGCAAGCGGTGTTCGTGCGCTCGAAAATATCGCTCGACAACGGCAAGAGCCTGCCCACGCTGACGCTCGGACCCATCTGTATTTTGCCCGAATATCAGGGACAGGGGTACGGGAAAATCTTGCTCGATTACG
>JAQXRJ010000113.1 GCA_029218465.1 bacterium
ATTCTCTGGAATTTTTGCGTTCCATCGCTCATCTGCGTCCCCGTACCAATACGTTCAGCGCCGCTTTTCGGGTACGTTCCGCGGCGGCTTATGCAATTCACAAATTCTTTCAGGAAAACGGATTTGTATATGCGCATACCCCGATCATCACTGCCAGCGACTGCGAGGGCGCAGGAGAAATGTTCCGGGTAACCACCTTAGATCCCGCGAATCCCCCGCGCACCGAAAATGGTGAAGTGGATTACACGCAAGACTTTTTCGGAAAACCTGCCAGCCTTACCGTATCCGGTCAGCTCGAGGGCGAATGTATGGCAATGGCTTTCGGGAAAATTTACACTTTCGGGCCAACCTTCCGTGCTGAAAATTCCAACACAGCAAGACATGCTGCCGAATTTTGGATGATCGAGCCTGAAATTGCCTTTGCCGATTTACAGGATGACATGGAGCTTGCCATGCATATGATCAAATATGTCATTTCTTATGTATTGGAAACCTGTCCGGACGACATGCAGTTCTTTAACAACTTCTATGATAAGGATTTGATCGCGCGTCTGACAGCGTTGGTCAACGCGGACTTCGGTAAAATTACTTACACGGAGGCAATCGAGATTTTGGAAAAGCATCAGGAGCAGTTTAGCTATCCGGTATCTTGGGGGTGCGATCTGCAAACCGAGCATGAACGCTTTCTCACCGAGCAGATCTTTAAAAAGCCGTTGTTTGTCATCGACTATCCGAAAGAAATCAAGGCGTTTTATATGCGCCTAAACGATGACAACAAAACCGTTGCCGCTATGGATCTGTTGGTTCCCGGTGTTGGCGAGATCATCGGCGGCAGTCAGCGTGAAGAACGTCTGGATGTGCTCATGGCTCGGATGCAGGAGTTGGGCTTAAAAGAGGAGGATTATTCCTGGTATCTGGATTTACGCCGTTACGGCGGCACCAAACATGCAGGCTATGGTTTAGGCTTCGAACGGCTTATCATGTATATCACCGGTATCTCCAATATTCGAGACGCCATTCCGTTCCCTCGCACGACCGGTTCTGCGGAATATTAATATCATACAGGCAAAGATAAACCCGTTCGCTGAAATATATCGGCGAACGGGTTTACTGCATCATGGTACGATTATTCTTTCTCTTTATTATCTA
>JAQXRJ010000114.1 GCA_029218465.1 bacterium
GATACAATAAATGAAGGTCTTGAAATAAATCCAGAAGAAGAAATAACATTTGATGTAAAGGTAAAGTTTAAAGATGTAACATCTCTTCCAGAAGGAGATGATAGAACCTTTACTTTAACAATAACACCAATATATACACAACTTGGAGATACAGAAATATATGAACCAGGAGAAGAAGACTGGCTATTTAAAGTAGATAGCAATGGAGTATTAACAGACTATAATTACAAATCACAAATGGTAGATAATACTTTAGTTGTAGAACTACCAAGTACAGTAACATCAATATCAAAAACAGCTTTTCAGGACTATAATGTAGCGCTTTTTAATGCATCAGATTTAAGAATAAAAGCATCATCAGAAGAAGAGTATAATCAAATAAAAACAAAAGCATCATCTGCGATGAGAGATATGTGTTATGATTCAGGAAGTGATACTTATGATTCTGATTGTTTATCACAAATGGAATCAATGATAAGTGCATTTAGAGAATATGGAGTAGATATACCAGATGGTAGTCAAGTAGTAATTAATGTAGATTTAGAAAATGATACAGTTAATTTTGTAGATAGTGAACCAGCTAATGTATATATGGTTAGTTATGAAGGAATGGAAATAACAGATGAAGAAAACTTTGATGCAATAAAAGAGAAATTGTTAGCAATGATGGCTGCAGAATGTAATCCTGATGCTGAAAACTATCAAGAATGCGTAACACAAGCTCAATCAACTTATACTATATATAGAGCAAGTGAACTAGGTAATGCTCATCTAGAAATTCAGCAAACATTGTTGATAGACCCAGATCCAAATACATCATTAGAAAATTCAATGCAAGAAGGTGGTGTCAAGATAACTAGTATAGATTTATCTGGTGCGACTGGCTTACAAACAATAGAAGAAGGAACATTTGAGGATTCACCACTAGAGAGTGTTGTATTACCAGAAGAGTTAATAACTATCGAAGATAATGCATTTAGTGGAACTAATCTAGAAAGTGTGGTAATACCTGACAGTGTAGAAGAAATTGGAAGTAATGCATTTTCAAATAATTCAGAATTATCATCAGTTACATTTGGAACAACAAGTACCCAACAAACAAACAATTTAAGTCAAAAATATAGTATAAATAAAATGACAAATAATGTAGAAAAAATGTCAACA
>JAQXRJ010000115.1 GCA_029218465.1 bacterium
AATTACAAATATACATCCTCATGTTGGCGTTCAAATTAACGCTGCTAAAAGAAAAGCTGTTGTAGCAGAAGAACCAAAAGTACCTATTTTATTCGCACCTTTTGTTTCAAATAAAGGTCCAGTTGGTATTTCATATAAAACTAATGGTGGGGTACTTAAATGCTATAATAATGGTGAATTTATTTCATACTATGGAGATTTAGAATTTAAAGAACAAGGACAACAAGTATTAAATATCGGAAACTGGTTAGAAAACGGTGGAGGAGTATTACCTTGTCGTTTATGGAAAGCTCCTACAGCAGATTTAAAGATTCAAACTCTTGAACTAGTTCCTGGAAAATTATTTGCTTATAATGGTAATGTTAGTAATGTAGAAAGCAGACCTACTGAAAAAGATTCTATTTATTACTGTTCATATTATCAAGGACAAGTCATTCGTGAAAAAATGACAGAATGTAGAGAAGCAGAAGTAGCTCAAGAAGGCGTTACTTATTATTCTCTTGTTGAATCAACTGTTTCTTACGATAAAATCGTTGATGATTTATGTTATAAAGCAGTAGAAGGACTTGAAGTTGGCGCTAATGTAGCTGGAAAATATGTTTATACTCCAGGTAAATACACTATTGTTGTAAGAGCAAAATATGCAGGCTCATTCTATTATGGTATCAAAGTTAAAGTAGAAAAAACTGGAACAGGTCTATTTAATGTTATTGTTAAAAATAAAGAAGGAAGAGAATTAGAACGCTTCACAAGAAGAACAGAAGGAAATTATAAATCAGTTGTAGTATCTTCAGATTATATCGGTGTTATTTACTTAGGTGAAGACTTCCTTGAAAAATTAAATGCAGACTATAATAGAGCTGAAGATGGTTCTTATGAAGTAACATTAGCTTATGCTGCAAATAAGAGTGCTATTCAAAATGATACTGAAGATGAATTCAATAAATTCGATGTTGAGTTTGATGATTCATTAGTCGTTGATTGTTTAGATCAATTAGAAGATAGATTACAAATTAAATGTGACTATATTCTTGATGCTGGATATAAAAAAGAAACAAAACAAGGAATTATTAAAAAATTATACAGCAAAGGTAATCTTGGAAATGGTCTATACAGAGATGATATTATTTTCTTAATGGATTCTTATGTATTAGACTATAAAAACAATTTAATTCCATTCCTTGTTGAACCACTTACAGATTTAAATTCAGCTAGCTATGAATTAAGTAGAGTCGTTTATTTCGATCAATACTTAACTACAGAAGATATTTATTCTAGAACAGGAAATTCTGAAGTTTATGTTGCTCCTGTGTATTTCTTAGCTGGATTAGTTCCATATAACGAAATTCAACATGGTGCTTTCTTCCCAAATGCTGGAAAAAACAGAGGCGTTATTTCTGGTGCTAAATTCTTAAACCACAATCCTACATTAAAAGAAAAAGATGATCATGCTTATAACCACATCAACTATATTGAAAAAGATTCTAATAGTATGCAATTTATGACAAAGTATACATTAGAAACTGATAACACTGCTCTTAAATATTGGAACAA
>JAQXRJ010000116.1 GCA_029218465.1 bacterium
CGCCGTTAAGGAGCTTGAAGCAGGGCTCGGAGTTACTCTGTTTGAGCGAAGCGCAAAAGGAATGTTTCTGACTCCCGACGGAGAGGTGTTTGTCAGATATGCAAAACAGGTGCTGAAGCAAATCGATGACATTGAAGAGAAATTCAAGAACGGAAGCACAGCAAAAAAGCAGTTTTCAATTTCCGTTCCGAGAGCAAGCTATGTCGCCGATGCCTTTGCAAGCTTTACGAAAAAGATTGACAGACTGTCCGAAACAGAAATTTATTATAAAGAAACAAATGCTTCACGGGTCATAAAAAATCTGCTGCATGAAGATTACAAGTTAGGGATTTTGCGTTACAGCGAGCAATACGAGAGTTATTATAAATCCATGATGAAGGAAAAAGGGATTACCTCGGAATTGATTACCGATTTTCAATACGTAATAGCCGTGAGCAAGGACAGTCCTCTTAACAAAAAAGCGGATATTACTTTTGATGATCTTACCGACTATATTGAAATAGCGCATGCAGACCCGTATGTTCCGTCGCTTCCGGTGTCCGAGGTGAAAAAGGTTGAGCTTCCAGACACGGGGCATTGCCGCATTTTCATTTTTGAACGCGGCAGTCAGTTTGAGCTGCTTTCAAAAAACCCCGACACTTACATGTGGGTCTCCCCCATTCCAAAGGAGCTTTTGGACCGATACGGATTAACCGAGAGACGTATCAAAGCATACAAACGAGTTTACAAGGACGTTTTGATACACAGAAACGACTACAGGCTTTCCGAGCTTGACAAAATGTTTATTGAAGAACTTGTTATTTCAAAGCGCAAGGTATTCGGAGGTAACAACTGATATGAAATGGCTTATTGCGTCTGATATTCACGGCAGCGCTTACTACTGTGAAAAATTAATTGAACGATATAAAGAAGAAAAAGCAAACCGCCTTTTACTGCTTGGAGATATTCTGTACCACGGGCCGAGAAACGATTTGCCGAGGGATTACGCTCCGAAAAAGGTCATATCTATGCTCAATGAAATGAAAGACGACATAATATGCGTTCGCGGCAACTGCGACGGCGAGGTTGACCAAATGGTGCTTGTTTTTCCGATTCTTGCCGATTACGCGGTTATTGATATCGGTGAGAATGTAATTTTTGCAACGCACGGCCATCACTACAATGAGTCCTGCCTTCCGCCGATAAAGCAAGGTGATATTCTGCTTAACGGGCACACACATATTCCGAAATGCGTCAGTCACGAAAGCTATATATATATGAATCCCGGCTCTGTTTCCATACCTAAGGAAAACAGTCCGCACAGTTATATGACCGTCAAGAACGGCGTATTTCTTTGGAAGGATATTGACGGAGTCGAATACAACCGATATTCAAAAAACGCGTAAAAAGCGTCCTGGTGAGCCTCAGAATACGCTCTTCAAAGCGCATTGACAAGACTTATCATTCAATCCTTATTTATAGTACAAGAGCGCACCGATAATTTTATAAAAAATATCAATCTGTCGACAAACCTGTTTCCGGCTCCACTTGTCAGAGGGAGGCAAAGTGGGGGGGTATCTCTCCTTCCGTCACGGCAAGC
>JAQXRJ010000117.1 GCA_029218465.1 bacterium
GACATTGATAGGAACAACCTTCTCTGCATCAAGCAGAGGGTGTCTGCCTTTTTTGATATCAAGGATACCTTCTTCATTTATTTCAACATCGGTACCCTTATATTTGGCACTGAGCCTGCCTCTTGCGAAAATAACATCAAGCTTCAAAAGCAGCTTCTGATTGTTCATCAGGTTGTGATAGTGCTCCGCAACATTTCCCGAAAGCTCAAGCAGTATCCTCTGGATTTCCTTCTGCTCGGCAAGTTCCAGCTCCCTTAACTCATTGTTAAGGTTTACAACAGCCTGGGGTTCTATGAACAGAGTCGCTCCTGTAGCAGACTGGTCATGTACGATTCCCGGGAATCTGCTGCGATGCTCCTGTTTTACAGGTATTACATATCTTCCCTGTCTCATGGTGACTATAGCGTCCTGCAGAAGCGTTTTATTGTCTGATGAGCCCAGTATATGGTTCAGTTTTGCCTTTACAGCCTCATTCTGACGCACTATGCTCCGCCGTATGCTTCTCAGTTCGGAGCTTGCGTTATCTGACATCTCATCTTCGGATATGATGCACCTGTCAATATTTTCTTCAAGCCGCCGCTGTACGGAAAGCAGGTCCGACATTTCCCTTATAACCGGGATTTCCGGCACATCATTTCTCAAAAAATCCGAGGCCTCTCTTGCAACATGAAGATTGTATAAAACCTCCAGCAGCTGTTTCATGGTTAAAGTGCCGCCTTTTTTTGCCAGATTCAGATTTGGTTCTATGTCATAAAAGGCTCCTAAAGGCAAAGCTCCTTTATGCACAATAACGGAAACCGCTTCCGAGGTTTCCGTCAGTAGTTCTCTAATCAAATGCACATCAACTAAAGGCTTCATTTCTCCTATGACTTTTTTAGCCATATTTGATGCCGCCTCTGCCTTAAGCAAGTCGATTATTTTATTATATTCCAATACTCTATATGTCTTTTCATTCATCGCTTTCTATTCCATCTTCTTTTTATAGCGATCGATTTCTCCCTTTAACTGGATGTTTTCCATCTGAATGTCAAAGAAGCTGCTCTCAAGGTCCTTGTACTTTGCCTCAAGCTCATTTACTATATCGCTTGAGGATTCCATAATCTGACCTTCAATCTTCGCAGAATCTTCCTTCAGCTTTTTTATTTCCGCATCTTTTTCTTCTATGATTTTCTGCATTTCGCTGAGCTGCTCTTCAAAGTTTTTCCTGATTTCTTCTCTTTGCACGCTCAGTTCTTTCATTTCTTCCTGCTGCTGCAGATGGCTTTTCTTTGCTTCTTCCCAAAGCTCAACATAATGCTCTGTATCTTTTGCAGCCTGGGCATTTGCAGTCTCCAAATACTCAAATCTGTCCAATGCACTGAAATAATCATCTGAAATGTTCACAGCAGCCAGAACCGCTATGGAGGATAATGGACCTGAATTTAAAGCCTGCGAAATTTCCTTCATCTTCTGGTCCACATAGTCAGCAACCTTAATAATATGTTCTCTTGACTTACTTCCCATAATAGTGTATTCCTGGCCAAAGATTTTTACAGTTACTTTATTGTTTTCCATTTAAGTTTCCTCCCATGCCGACGCATTTACATTTCACGAAGTACCGCAGAAAGTTTATCCTTCAGTTCATCCAGAACTTTATTGTGTACCTTAGCCACATCTTCATCAGTTAAAGTACTTTTCTCCGATCTGTATGTTAAAGTGAATGCCACACTCTTTTTGCCCTCTTCAACCTGCTTTCCTCTGTAGATATCAAACAGTTCTACAGTTTCAAGGATTTCTCCTCCGTTAGCTCTGATTATGCTGCTGATATCTCCTACTGCAACTTCTTCATCAACAAGAAGCGCAATATCTCTTGAAGTTGAAGGATATTTAGGCAGCGGCTTATATACAACCGTTCTGTCTGCCTTTAAGAGGACATTATCAA
>JAQXRJ010000118.1 GCA_029218465.1 bacterium
ATTTCTACGGAGATAGGCAAACGGTTTCCTCCGGTTGTTCAATGTGCGATGTATGCTCGGCGCTCATGTGCGCAGACCTATGCTGTGGCTGCGGCCGCGGTTGTTAAGGAAGTGAAACCGTGGGTATGAAAAAGAAAAAGAACGATATAAACAGGCGTATAACGTCTTATAACATAAGTCTTACGGCTATGATGGGCGTGTCGACGCTCATCGTACTTTATTTGGCTGCCATAATGCCCTATGCCAATATGACACTTTATTTTATAACATCTGTATTCGCGGCGGCGCTTATCGTTGAAGATCAGCCGCTCATGGCTTTTCTGATGTATATATTCGTGTCGCTTTTGGGGCTTCTTATTGTTCCGTCCCTTGCGGCGGTGCTGCCTTATGTGCTGCTTTTCGGTCATTACGGTCTCGGAAAATTCTATATAGAGAAAAAGATCAAGGATAAGCCCATTGCCTATGTTTTGAAGCTCTTATATTTTAACGTGTGCATGACGGCAATATTCTTCTTGGCATCAACATTCATATTCACGGGCTTTATGGCAAAGCTGCCGCTGTGGGCGCTTATACTCATAGTTCAGGCTGCGTTTGTTGTATTCGATTATATTTATTCCAAAACCGTTCGGTTTTATGTGGATTACATACGTTCAAAGCTGGTGCGCGGGAAATAAGGAGGCGTAATGGCAAAATCGCTTTTTGATACATTATCGCTTGGAATGCGCTATTGGTTTATTGCCGTAATAGCGCTTATGCTTATTGCGCTGATTTCCGTATCCGTGGCACAGCTTCGGGAACGCAAAAGCGTTATGAGCGAGATACAGCGGTATATAGGGTATCTTGAGATAATAGCTCCCGAAGAACTCGGAGTGGGCGAGAGAGTCGGGCTCACAAAAGAAAACAGCATCGGAAGCTCAGAGATGTCGGATATAATCATAAGGCATCCGTCTGTCGCAAAAAGCCATGCCGTGATAGCGCAGAAGGGCAAAAAGCTCATGCTCACATCCATAGGCGGCGGAAGAACGTATATCAACGGCAGGCGTGTTAAGTCTCATACTTTTGAGATAGTTTCTGGCGACTGTGTGGGCTTTGGAGATGTGAGCTGCAAGGTATATATAAAGGACGACAGCGATGAAGATGAAGATTAAAAGGCAGAGCGCCGTGCTGGTGGTCTTTCTGCTGGCGCTTTTTGTTGCATCTGCGTTCATGCTGCTTTCAATACAGGACGGTGAATTCAATCCCCTTGCTATAGTGGCAGGTGTGGTGTTGGTGTTCTTTAACGTATTCTTTTATACCGCGCTTCGCCGTGTTTTCAAGCATTTGGACCGTTTTGCTCTGCTTGCGGCACAGTTCTTGTGGTCTATGGGGCTGGTAATACTCTTTCGCATGGATCAGAACATAGCCATACGCCAGTTTTTATGGCTGCTCGTGGGCTCGATAGCTTTAATAATCGCAATGATTTTTATACGCCATACGGGAGATCTCGGCAAATGGAACTGGGTGCTTATGGGCGCGACGCTTCTTTTGCTGCTTTCAAGCCTTGTGCTCGGGCGTTCCATAGGCGGCGCGAGAAACTGGATATCTCTTGGAGGAGTATCCCTGCAGCCCAGCGAGTTCGCAAAGATACTTTTCATAATAGTTTCTGCGTATTTTT
>JAQXRJ010000119.1 GCA_029218465.1 bacterium
CTGCGCGATTTCCACCGCCTTTGTGCTGATGACCGCCTATGCGATGAGCTTCCTTCGCTTCACCGGGCGCAGGGCAATGATGAAAACCGCGATCATCCTGAACCTGTTTCCCGGCTTTTTAGGGATGATCGCGGTGTACTTTATCCTGCGGCAGATCGGGCTGACCAACTCCCTCCCGGGGCTGATCCTGGTATACAGCGCCGGTGCAGGCGTGGACTACCTGATCGCCAAGGGCTTCTTCGACACGGTGAGCCGCTCTCTGCGGGAGGCGGCGTATCTGGAGGGCGCCAATGAATGGACGGTGTTCCGCCGGATCATCCTGCCCCTGTCCAAGCCCATTGTGGTGTACACAGTGATCAGCTCCTTCCTCTACCCCTGGATGGATTTCGTGTATGCGTCCATCATCATGTCCTCCGGCATCACGACGGACAAGACCGTCGCCCTCGGCCTCTTCTCCATGGTGGACAAGGTCAACCGGAACCGATATTTTGCCCAGTTCTGCGCCGGCGGCGTGCTTGTTTCCATCCCGATTTCGGTGCTCTTCATCATCATGCAGCGATTCTATGTGGAAGGAGTGACCAGCGGGTCCGTGAAGGGATAAGCGCCGACTTTTTCGGGATTTTTCTCATTTGTACAGCAGGAATTTTCCCGCCGATGCAGAATATGTTGAAGAAGCGGGTGGTTCATGCCCGCCTTTCTTTGAAGGCATTTCGGAATCGTTTTCATAATTCCCGGGATCCATGGTCAAATCACTGAAAGGACGGATACAAATGCGTAAGAGCGGTTTGTTGCTGCATATTTCTTCCCTTCCCGGCGCCGGCGGTATCGGCACCCTCGGCAAGGAAGCCTATGCCTTTGCGGATTTCCTGCAAAAGAGCGGCATGCGGATCTGGCAGGTGCTGCCCATGGGTCCCACCGGCTTCGGCGAGAGCCCCTACCAATCCTCCAGCGTGTTCGCGGGCAACCCCATGCTGATTTCCATCGAAGCCCTGGCGGAGGAAGGCCTGTTGACGCTGCACGATGGTGACCTGTACACCCCTTCCCAGGAGGAGCGGGTCGAGTTTGAGGCTGTCCGCAGGAACAAGGAAGGCTTGCTGCACCGCGCCTTTGAGCAGAGCGAAGGAAAGCTGGCTAAGGAGCTGTCTGCCTTTGTGCAGGAGAATGACTGGGTGGAGGATTTCGCCCTGTTCACCGCCGTGAAGCGTTCCTTCGGCAACAACATGTGGACCAAATGGCCCGACAAGGCCATCGTTCTGCGCGAGCCCGAGGCCGTT
>JAQXRJ010000120.1 GCA_029218465.1 bacterium
AATCTCGAAAAATATATTGACTTTATTTGCCGCTTGTGATATAATTACAAAGCTGTCTAAGCGGCAGACGCCCCACTAGCTCAGATGGTAGAGCACTTGACTTTTAATCAAGGTGTCCGGAGTTCGAGTCTCCGGTGGAGCAGAACCGAAAAACCCGTCAACCAATAGGTCTGACGGGTTTTTGGTTTATTAAAAAGCGGAATGTTTTCTCTATGCCGAGCAACAATAGAGTAACAACAGAGCTGTCCCGTCTCGTCGGAGATGCTGTGTTTTTTCGGAAAGTTCGGTTTTCTTTTGCAAAACATTGCCGTATATGGTATAATACAACAGAGTCCGCAGAGGAACAGTAAAGCGAACGGAGAGAAAAAATGGAACTGCAACAGTACGAAAAAGAACACATAGAGACGCTGAGAAAATACTGCCCCGAATGTACGGTCCTTTTGAAGAAGAACGGTGAGTTCCCGATCGCAAATCCGTGCAGGGTAGCGCTGTACGGAAGCGGCGCAAGACGAACGCTCAAGGGCGGCACAGGGTCGGGAGATGTGTATTCACGGTTTTATACGACTGCGGAGGCAGGGCTTGAAAGCGCGGGATTTACCGTAACGACAAAAGACTGGCTTGACAAGTACGACGCTTTCGCCGACGCAAGGCACAGAGAATTTGCACGCAAGCTGCGCCTGAAGATCAAAAGAGCCGGAAAAGAGGGAATGCAGCTTTACGGAACAGGTGCGATCGACTCTGAGACCGAATACGAGTTCCCGACTGACCATGACGGCGACATCTGCGTGTATGTCCTCGCGCGTCTGTCCGGCGAAGGCTGGGACCGCGAGCCGAAAAAAGGCGACCTTTTCCTGACCGACGGGGAGATTCGCGATATTCTCAAACTGAACAAAAAATTCAAAAAATTCATTCTCGTCCTTAACGTAAGCGGAGTGGTCGATCTCACTCCCGTGAAGGACGTTGGAAATATTCTCCTCCTGTCTCAGCTCGGTATTCCGACCGGCGATGTTCTTGCCGACATAATTCTCGGAAAGTCTGAGCCGTCAGGCAGACTTACGACCACTTGGACTACGTATTCCGACTACCAGACGATCGGACAGTTCGGCGAACGGGACGACACAAGGTATAACGAGGGAATTTACGTCGGGTACAGATACTTTGACACGGTGGGAAAGACGCCGCTTTTCCCGTTCGGGTACGGCCTTTCTTATACGGAATTTGACGTGAAGTTCGCGGGTATTTCAAACGACGGCGGAAAGATAACCGTTAAGGCTGAAGTAAAGAACACGGGTAAGCGCGCGGGTAGGGAAGTCGTGCAGGTGTACCTGTCGTGCCCCTGGGGACGATTCGACAAGCCCGCAAAAGAGCTCTCCGCTCACGGAAAAACAACTTTGCTCGAATCGGGCGGGAGCGAGACGGTCGAGATGGTGTTCG
>JAQXRJ010000121.1 GCA_029218465.1 bacterium
TAAGTAGCGGGAGGCATCCACCCATGGGGTTGAAGTTCTCCGACTGGTACATTTCCATGGTTTCCTGCTGCATTCTCTGCTGAGTTGCCTGGTCATTGCGCCCCGCATATTTCTTGCGGATCGCCGCTACTTTCGGAGCAAGACGCGCCTGCTTGATCTGGTTCTTCTGCTGTTTGATCGCAATAGGCGAGAGCAGAATTTCCATCACCAGCGTGAACAGGAAGATCGCAAACAGGTAGTTGTGCGTAAAGGAGTACGCAAAACGAAGGATATATCCCATCGGGATATACAGGATATCAAAAATACTTTCCATTTGTTTTCTCCGTGAGAAGTTTACTGCTGTGCTTTATTTTCCCCGTCCTTCTTCCACGGCGGCGTCGGTACCGGATCAAATCCACCCTTACAGAAAGGGTTGCACCTCAGAACGCGCCAGACGGCGAGGGCTGTGCCGGCAAATATCCCCCACTCCCTTACCGCTTCGACCGCGTAGGCAGAGCAGGTGGGATAAAATCGGCATGACGGGCTTCTTTTCAGAGGAGAAACAATTCTCCTGTACAGTTTAACGGGAAGAAGCCAGAATTCCCGTACGGCTCCCGTGATTTTACGGAGCACATTTTTCAGACTTTTCATTTTACATCCGAATCTGAATCAAGATAATCTGTCGGCACGTTATTTTTCGGCGGCTGATGATTTCCATGCGTCTCGCAGCTCTTATTCCCGCACAGCATATTGAGGGAAGTGAGGCAGTAGAGCATATCTTCATATACATCGCCTTCTTTGCGGACCGTACACTCAATTTTCGGGCATATCACGACGAGGAAGCCTCTCTTTATACCGTAAAGTTTGTCTATCTGTCGGTAAGCTTCGCGTATGAGTCGTTTTGCACGGTTGCGGTGGACGGCGTCTCCGACTTTTTTTGAGACTGAAATGCCGACTCTGTTCAGTTTTTCTTTCTGCGGATTCTGTTTCTCCAGCAGTGCGGCGGCTCTGTCCTTCATCACAAATACCGTTATCGTACGTGACGATTTCCGCGCGCCTGATTTATAGACCTTCTGATACAGATGGTTCTGGGAGATCGCGTAAAATTTCATTTTGATTTCGTCGGGTTTTGACCCGTCTTTCGGAATAAAAAGACTTCATAAAAGTATAACCTCCGGCAACATGAACAGAGACGGAGGCTATTCATACTTATTTTTGGAACAAACCTGATCTGTACTGCATGTCCCTTTCGGGTCAATTCCTGCACAAGCTTGCCGATCAGTGGGTGAGTCTGGCGCGACCTTTAGCGCGTCTTCTCTTGAGGACCTTGCGTCCGTCAGCTGTTGCCATTCTCTTTCTGAAGCCGTGAACCTTGCTTCTCTGTCTCTTCTTAGGCTGATATGTTCTGAGCATAATCACACCTCCTTTATATGATTCAAAAAAATTACCTCTTCGGTTGCGGGATTTCTCCCGCACAGATAGACAACGTAATTATATAACAATGGTTCTTCTTTTGTCAAGACAAGGAACAAAATTTTTTCGCCGTACTTGGGAGTTTTTACGATTTTTTCATTGTTTTCCTGTGGAAAACCGCATTGTTTAGGCGGTGGTTTTTCTCAATCGTATCCAGAGGATGCTTCTTTTTTATCCGGTATGCGGTACGGGGATTTTTGTAGGAACCGTTGCGACGGTTCCGTTTTTATTCTCCACTACGCGTGGAGCTACACAACCGACATTCGCTGCGAAAATCAACGCTTTCCGTGGCACTTTCAATTTATTGTCCTACGCGGACGGCGTACAAGAGGCTTCCGCGGCGAAGCCTCTTGTAAATCACCCGCCGTTCAAGGGGGAAGGGATGCCGAGGCATCCTATTCCCCCTTGAAAATCCCCTTTGTTTTTCGTGCAGTGAAAGACTTTCTTGGCT
>JAQXRJ010000122.1 GCA_029218465.1 bacterium
TTTCTCAAACAATTCGTTATCGAACAGTTTCTTTCTGACGAAAACAGATCTCAAAGCCTTTTCAACATCGTTTCTCCCTTGAGGTGTATCCTTCCACCCGGGGAAACGAACGATTTTTACAATCTCGTCAATCTCGTTGACCATACGCTCAACGATGATAGGAGTGCTACGGTTCTTAACACTATTGAACAATTCGGTGAGGGCTGCTTTGCCTTTTTCCTCCTTGGGAGGTTCCGGAGCTTCGGCTTGCGCTTTGCGAACTGCCGCAGCAGTATCCTTTGCCAAATCAAGCAACTGCTTCAAGAATTCAGCTCCGTTGAGTAATCCCTGCTCGTGTTGCTTTCTCAATCTCTCAAGGCGCTCTCCGAGAGAAATGAATTCGGGATTGTCAATATGACCTTTGATAATAGCCGCGAGGTTGATTTCGATACGCTGGGCAGCCTTTTTGCTTTTTTCCTTATCGTTGATAAACTGCTCAATAATATCGGCATCTGCCTCAAGAACGGCAACGTCGCCCTTGATACCGATCGCAGTAATATTCTCGCGCACAAGCTCCATAGTTTTGGGACCGAGCGTGCTCCAAATCAAGTGACCGGTATCGTCGGAGGGGCGCACGGATTCATAAACCATCGAAAGCCATTTATAATTAAACTTGTATGCCTGCAGACAAGGATCGGGCGAAACGATATTCCAAATCCTATTCAACACTCGGAAATCGGCACCAAACTTATCACGGATTTCGTCATTGGGCAAACACTGTTGTGCGGCAGCGAGTCCTTCCCAAGAAGAATTGGTTCTGTCCACTCCGGGGAAATATGCCAAGCACTTGTCCGCCAGCTGAGGAATCTGTTCCTTAACGCCTTCAATATTCTTGATGACGTTGCGCATGCTTTCTTCGTCAAAGTTCAGTGCGCGTGCAAATTTATCAAAGATACCGATATAGTCAACGATAAGTCCGTTCGGCTTGTCTCCGTAGACACGGTTGGTACGGCAAATCGCCTGAAGGAGCGTGTGATCCTTCATCGGCTTGTCCAGATACTGAACCTGAAGAATGGGGGCAT
>JAQXRJ010000123.1 GCA_029218465.1 bacterium
AAAGACCGGCACAGTATCTTGTCAGCGGTATAGAATACTGTGTTCCCGAAAAAGAGTGCCTGATGCCGCCTGTGGAGGATCCGTGCAGCCTGTTCAAACAGATGGCGTTCCCGACGGCGGAGTTTTCGTCCCAGCATGCGGGCTGTTACAGCGGCGGCGAGGGCGAGCGTAAATGCGGCTGTCAGAAAGACAACTGACGGTTTTTCGCCGACGCGGTTTCAGATCCGGAATAAAAAAGAAAAGGGAGATTTCCGATGGATTTTCTCCCTTTTTTAATTTATTGCGGTATTATTTTTGCCGCAAGGCTTGAAAAGCGTTCCCGTTTGGTATAAAATGATACCAATCAAAAATTTTGTTTTTTTTCGGAGGCAAAACATGACATTATTTATTCTTGCGGCAGGCATGGGTTCCCGCTACGGCGGACTCAAGCAGATCGATCCTTTTACCGAGCACGGTGAATTTATAATCGACTTCTCGATCTACGACGCCATCCGCGCCGGTTTTGATAAAGTTGTTTTCGTAATCAAGAAAGAAAATTACGAAGTATTCAAGGAAACGGTCGGCAACAGAATCGAGGGCAAGGTTAAGGTCGAATATGCTTTCCAGGAGCTTGAACCCGCAATCAAAGCAGGTCTTGTTCCCGCTGACCGTGTAAAACCGCTCGGTACAACGCACGCTCTGCTGGCGGCACAGGATGTGCTCAAGGAAGGCTTCGCCGTAATTAACTCTGACGACTTCTACGGAAGAGACGCATTCTTCAAGGCTGCTGAATTCATCAGAAACGCTGACGACAGCGACAGCCACTACTGCATGGTGGGCTACTATCTCGGCAACACGCTCACAGACAACGGCAGCGTAGCCCGCGGTCAGTGCCATAAGGACGAAAACGGCATGCTCGATATGATAAACGAAAGAACGAAGCTCTTCAAGGAGGATGGCGGCGCATATTTCGATGACG
Organism: bacterium; assembly: GCA_029218465.1. Lineage (GTDB taxonomy): Bacteria > Bacillota_I > Bacilli_A > RF39 > UBA660 > CAG-710. The sequence goes on from JAQXRJ010000123.1 coordinate 959, forward strand.
AAAACGGGGAGAGAGTACATCTTCCTAACGACACGGTTGTTTCCATGAACTTCTGGGGCTTTACGCCGAAGATTTTCGATGGACTGACCAGAGAATTCGATGAATACATACACGACCCGAACTTTGATAAAATGAAGGGCGAATGTCTTCTTCCGAACTGCGTCGGTCATATGATAAAGAGAGGCGAGTGTGACGTAAAGGTTCTCGAAACATCCGCAAGATGGTTCGGTGTTACATACGCCGATGACAAACCCGACGTTATCGCAAACCTCAAGGCACTCATAGCGAGCGGGGAATACCCGGACGGGCTCTGGAAATAATCAAAATAACTGATCCTAAAAAGGAGATTACTATGTCTATTCTTGTAACAGGCGGCGCGGGATATATCGGATCCCATACAGTCGTCGAGCTTCAGAATGCGGGATACGATGTCGTCGTATGCGACAACCTCTCAAATTCCAGCCGCAAGTCTCTCGAAAGAGTTGAAGAGATCACCGGAAAAAGCGTAAAGTTCTACCTTGCCGATATCGGCGACAGGGAAGCGATGGAGAACATTTTCGAGAACGAAAAGATCGAATCCGTCATCCACTTTGCGGGGCTGAAGGCGGTGGGAGAGTCCGTCTCAAAGCCGTG
>JAQXRJ010000124.1 GCA_029218465.1 bacterium
GTTTTTCTCGCGGCGTCTGCAACCGCTGAGGCTACGGCAGGGCCGACGCGGGGGTCAAAAGGCTGAGGAATAATGTTCTCGGCGGAGAGCTCATCATCTGCGATAAGGGACGCGAGCGCTTCTGCCGCCGCCATCTTCATTTCCTCATTGATGTCGCTTGCACGCACATCGAATGCGCCGCGGAAGATGCCGGGGAAGGCGAGAACGTTGTTGATCTGGTTGGGATAGTCGCTGCGCCCCGTGGACACCACTGCGGCGCCGCCGGCCTTCGCGTCCTCGGGGAAGATCTCGGGGGTGGGATTTGCGCAGGCGAAAATGATCGCGTCGCGGTTCATGGTTTTCACCATTTCCGTCGTAACAAGACCGGGAGCAGAGAATCCGAGGAAAACGTCAGCACCTGCGAGAGCGTCCCGAAGTGTGCCGATGCGGTGTTCGCGGTTAGTTAAAGCCGCAAGGGATGCCATGTGGGCGTTCGGGATATCGGGGCTGCCTTCGGCGAGTATGCCGATCTTATCACAAAGGGTAATGTTTTTGAATCCTGCCGCCATGAGCAGACGGCACACGGACGAGCCCGCGGCGCCGATCCCGTTTATCACAACGCGCACCTCTGCGCGATCCTTTCCGACGAGCTTTAAGGCGTTTGTCAGTCCGGCGAGGACTATTACGGCAGTGCCGTGCTGGTCGTCGTGAAATACGGGAATATCGCACTTTGCTCTGAGCTTTTTTTCAATTTCAAAGCAACGCGGCGCGGAGATATCCTCAAGGTTTATTCCGCCGAAGCTGCCCGAGATGTTGTACACGGTCTGAACGAATTCATCCACGTCCTTTGTCTTTACGCACAGCGGAAAGGCGTCGACGTTTCCGAACTCCTTGAACAGAACGCATTTTCCCTCCATGACCGGCATACCCGCTTCCGGACCGATGTCACCGAGACCGAGCACCGCGCTCCCGTCGGTAATGACCGCGCACAGATTGTGACGTCTCGTAAGCTCATAGCTTTTGTTTACGTCTTTCTGTATTTCAAGGCAGGGCTGTGCAACGCCGGGCGTATAAGCCAGTGAAAGGTCTTCCTTTGTGCCGACCGGGACCTTTGAGACGACTTCTATTTTACCTTTCCATTCTCCGTGGAGGCGGAGCGATTCTTTTGCGTAATCCATGTTAAATCTCCTTTTATACCATCAGTGACGGATCAACTGTTTTGTCGAATTCTTCTGCGGACATGAGGTTCAGCTCGAGCACCGCGTCCTTGAGAAGGCAACCGTTTCGGCTCGCATATTTTGCGGCTTCTGCCGCTTTTTCGTAGCCGATCTTGGGTGTCAGGCAGGTGACGAGCATGAGGGACTTGTTGAGATAGTCCGCCATTTTTTCTTTGTTTGCGCGTATTCCTCGAACGCAGTTTTTCTCAAATGAGATCATGGAATCCGCGAGAAGCGTGACTGACTGCAGGAAGTTGTAAGCGCAAACGGGCATGAAAACGTTTAGCTCAAAGTTCCCCTGTGATGCCGCCATTCCGACGGCGACGTCGTTTGAGATGACCTGCACTGCTACCATTGTGACGGATTCGCACTGAGTCGGGTTGACTTTGCCGGGCATGATGGAGCTACCGGGCTCATTCTCCGGAATTGAG
>JAQXRJ010000125.1 GCA_029218465.1 bacterium
TCTGCCTACCTTCACACCGAAAATCTCTCCCTCCCGTACCAAGCGGGAGGCAAGTTTTGTACTGATTCCGAGCGCGCCTGCAACATCTTTCAGCGTCATGGAATCGGGATAGTTTCTGAAAATATTGTGGTTATAAATCATACTTGTGACCTTCACTGGGGCGGGTAATCGCCCAGTTGTTTTCTTCATAAAGCGTTTCTGTAAGTCTGTATAGGTCTCTGGGATACACAAGATTTGCAAAAGTTTCAAAATCATTGCGATTTATCACTTTTGCAACAATAGTTCGCAATAGCATCTCGTTGTCTTTTTTGAATGCCTTGATGGTCTGCTCGATTGCCGCTTCTTGCTCCTCGCGGAAGTCTATCTTGGCAGTCGTTTTCTCAGAACTTGTTTTTTCGGTGGCAGAAAGAGTTGATTTGCCTGCTTTTACTGCTTTGATAGCGTTAACTGCCACGTCCAGCGTGGTTTCAAACCATTCTTCTCCCGTTGCACCGTTTGGTTGAACCTTATGGACACGGGAGTTCATCAAAACTTTATGCACATCTTTGTCCTTAAAGGTGAAGGTGTAACCGTCCTTTTGCAAAACAGCAAGCTCAGTGTATTCCAGTTTGAAGTTTACACTGGCGGTTGCCGTGTAGCCTTTGATACGCGCAATAGCGGCTTGATTGAGTTCACGGCAATTCGGTGTCAGATATTCCGGTTTTGTGTCTGTTGTCAGCGTCGCCTCACCAATCTTCAGAAGCCCTTTGTGCGTGTCATATGGCATACTAAAAACATATATGAGTTTGTATTTATAGGTACAATCAAACTTTTCCATGTTTTTTGCTCCTCTCAATCAGGTCAATAAATCTGATGGAATGCTCATGACTCCAATCCATAATCCTGCAATATATGCCGGTATGTAGTGAGTTATTATTTTTCAGGCATCCCGGACAGGGTTCGGGATCAACTTCATCATCGAAAAGCGTGAGTTGAAGGTTTTCAACAGGTTTGCAAGAGTTTGGAATCACATATTTTAGTCCATCCATCTGCCAAATATTCCATGAAAGAATCTTCGCAATCTTTATCAGGTATTCGTTTATCGGATATACTGTAAAACGATCAACATAGTAATCGATGAATGAGAACAGGAGATTTTCCCGTGCGATCAGCAAGCTGTCGCC
>JAQXRJ010000126.1 GCA_029218465.1 bacterium
CCCATGAGGAACACCAGTGTGCCGTCCAGACGGGCCAGTGCGTCAAAATTCGCCGGGAGACCGTCCGGGGTGTCGGCGGTATGGGCGGTGAGGATGTGGAGGCTCCGGCTCAGACCCCGGTGGGTCACCGGGATGCCCGCCTCCGCCGGAATGCCGATGGCGGAGGTGATACCCGGTACCTCCTGACAGGGAATGCCCGCCGCTTTCAGAGCCAGCATTTCCTCGCCGCCCCGTCCGAACAGATAGGGATCGCCGCCCTTCAGCCGCACCACCCGCAGCCCGGAGCGGGCCAGCGCAATCAGCTTGTCGTTGATTTCCGACTGGGATGCGGCGTGAGCGCCGGAACGCTTGCCCATATAGATCCGCCGGGCGGTTTCCGGAGCGGCCTCCAGCAGCGCCGGGTCGATGAGATCGTCATATACCACTGCCTGACACCGCTGCAGCAGCCGCAGACCCCGCACCGTAATCAGATCGGCCTTGCCGCAGCCAGCGCCCACCAGAGCAACACTGCCGGAGGCTTCCCCCCGCAGAACCGCCTCCGCTTCCGTCTCGGTCAGGGGCGCGCCCTTTGCCGTGCAGGCGTCGAACATTGCCCGGAGAAGCCCGGCCCGCTTAGCCTGATCGGGGACGGCTGCCTTGAGTTCTCTGCGCTGCCCTTCCAGCCAGAGAAGAATCTCGTCCAGCCGCTGGGGCAGCAGGGCCTGCAGCTGTTCCTTATAGTATATCGCCGCCGTGGGGCTGGCGCCGCCGGTGGAGATGCCTGCTGAGAAGCGCCCCCGCTGCACCAGTGCCGGGAAAAGGAAGCTGCACAGCGCCGGATCGTCGGCCACATTCACCGGAATCCGGCGCTTTCGGCAGATTTCCGCGATTTTTCGGTTCAATTTCCGGTCGTCGGTGGCAGCGATCACCAGCGCCTGCTTCCACAGGTCAAAAACCCGGAATTTCCGGCGCAGCAATTTCACGCCGGGAACGGTTTCAAACTCCGGCAGAATTTCCGGCGCCGCCACCGTGGGCAGGACGCCGTAGGGCAGCAGCTTTTGCAGCTTCCGCAGGGCAACATTTCCGCCGCCCACGATCAGAACGGGCCGATTCTGCAGATCCACAAACATTGGAAAATGGGGCATTAACCTTCCTCCTTCTCTGTGCAGTAATACTGGGTGCCGTGAGGCGTCTGTATGCTGTGGACATTCACGCCGAAGGTGCTGTCCAGCACACCGCTTTTGTATACCGCTTCCGGCGTGCCACAGTACACCAGACGGC
>JAQXRJ010000127.1 GCA_029218465.1 bacterium
CGGGCACTCCGACCGTTTCCTCGGTGGGGAAGTCGGTGACATAAGCTGACACATGGCCGTCGGCAATAGCCGCCTTAAGGTCTGCCGCGCAGACGAGATCGGCGCGGGCGAGGTTAACGATCTTTACGCTTTCCTTCATCATTGCGATTGTGCCGGCATTGATCATATTCTTTGTATCTTTTGTTGCGGGAACGTGCAGAGTGATGTAATCAGCTACGGCGTAGATCTCCTCGTAGTTTGCAGCTTTTTTGATTGCTCTGGAAAGGTGCCATGCAGCGTCAACGGTGATGAACGGGTCGCATCCGATAACGTTCATTCCGAGCGCCTGTGCGGCGTTTGCCACAAGACCGCCGATTGCGCCGAGACCGATTACCCCGAGAGTCTTGCCTTTCAGCTCACAGCCCGCGTAAGCGCTTTTTCCTGCTTCAACGCTCTTTGCAACATCAGTTGTGAGAGTGTTTGCCCATTCAATGCCGCCGACGATATTGCGCGAAGCGAGAAGAAGTGCGGCTACCGTAAGCTCTTTTACACCATTTGCGTTGGCGCCGGGGGTGTTGAATACCACGATACCTTTCTCAGCGCATTTGTCAAGCGGAATGTTGTTGACTCCCGCTCCGCATCTTGCAATGGCTTTCAGCGAAGAGGGAAGCTCAAGGTCGTGCATCGCCGCAGAGCGGACGAGGATAGCATCGGGGTTTTCGGATGCTGTTGAAATCTCGTAAAGGTTTTTATCAAATCTGTTCGTACCGACAGGCGCGATTTTATTTAAAAGTTTAATCTGTTTCATCATTTTCTCCGGCTTATTTAGGATTTTTTTCGGCGAAATCTTTCATGAATGCGACGAGCTTTTCTACGCCCTCATACGGCATAGCGTTGTATATGGAAGCTCTCATACCGCCGACCGAGCGGTGACCCTTGAGGTTTTTGAGACCGTTTTCAGCGGCTTCCTTCGCAAACTTTTTATCAAGGTCTTCGTTGCCCGTAACAAAGGTAACGTTCATCATTGAACGGCTTGCTTTTTCAACAGGGGCAATGTAGTAGTCCTGAGAATCGAGATAATCATAGAGAAGAGCAGCCTTCTTTTCGTTGAGCTTCTTCATCTCCTCAAGACCGCCGATGGAAAGTATCCATTCGTAAACAAGCCCTGCCATGTAGATAGAGTAGCACGGCGGCGTGTTGTACATCGAGCCGTTTTCCGCCATAAGATTCCAGTCAAGCATAGAGGGAGTTATGTCGCGCGCGTTCCCGAGAAGGTCCTCACGGACGACTACAACCGTAAGCCCTGCCGGAGCCATGTTTTTCTGAGCACCTGCATAGATTACGCCGAACTTCGTTACATCAACAGGTTCGGATAGGATACAGGAGGACATGTCGGCGACGAGCGGAATGTCACCCGTATCGGGTATGTAGTTGTACTTT
>JAQXRJ010000128.1 GCA_029218465.1 bacterium
GGGGAGCTTCTAAGAGTAAAATATCTGATTGTCATAAACGATTTGTTCAAGAAATTGATAAAAAACATGAAGAAAAATTATCAAGAACTCAAGAATTAAATGCTGTTAAAGAACAAGCCTTAAAAGAATTAGGATTTGCTAATATTACAGAAGATAATGCTAGAGAAGTATTTGAAAAAATAGCCGAGATTCAATCTCGTGCAGTATAAAAAATAAAAAAAAGAGAATAATAAAAAGGGTAGGTAATAGATATGTTTAATATAATTGAAGCAACAACTGCTGTTTACAATGATACCAGTTGGGAAATGACATTTTATTATGTAGCTACATTAGCTTTCTTAATAGGGGCTTTTTGGACTTATTATCAAGTATTTATTAAATCAAAAAAGAAAAAAAAGATGATAATAAAAGAAAGTATTATCTATGATAATTCAGAAGATGTAATTGAAGAATCTTGTAAAACTAATAATAAAGTTAAAAACATCAAATTTTAATATTTGATGTTTTTTCGTATAGAAAATTAAATTTTAAAAGAAAAAATTACCAAAATATGCCAAAAAATGACAATTCATAGTTTAAAAATATTTTTAACTAGCAAAATATGTTATACTAATGATGTAGTCATACAATTTATTTTATTATTTAGATAATAAAAAAACTGGCTAACCAGTTCCCACACAAGTGTTAAATATTTAGGGCTAAGCCTTTATTTTAACTCTCTATGACATCTTAAATGGTATTAAAAACTAACAATACAAATGACGTTTGATGAGTAGTAATAAAATTAATAGAAAAATATAAATAGAGTAGAGAAGTGCTCTATGTAATAAATATATAATATCAATGAATAATATTAAAATAAAGAAGTTGAGTTTAATATTAAAGTTACTAATAATGAAAGATATATTAGATGAATTTGTTTTATTTGATAGAACTTAACATAATATATATTATATAAAGTTAGATATTTGTTAAAAAATAGGCGTATTTAGTATATATTTTCTTATAATAATTATACTAATAACAAATACTTAATACTTTTATCATATTATTTATTAATTATTTTTAA
>JAQXRJ010000129.1 GCA_029218465.1 bacterium
TTCCCTTTGGGTTTCCTAATAAAAATATATAACATCTCAGCCTACAGCAATAGACTTTTCTTCTGACATTAATCCGACATATCAATAACAAATCCACTCTTAACGTTTTCCTCTATAAATATATTGCAATAGGAATGATTAATAGTGCTGGCCCCTGTACAATAGTTTCTAATTCTCCTATATTCATTTCTTGATTGCTATCAGCATTAAACCCTGATAACATTTCTTCAAGCAAGCTTTCTTTGAAAATGCTTAAACTTGTATTCCTAAGCAAATCAATTTTTTCGTTTTGATTACATACTTTAGCAACCTTTCCGAGTACCTTAAACTTGCCATCTACGATCTCACTACTATTCCCATTAAAAAAATAATCCATATATACGGGCAAAACCGCCTTACAACTTCCCGCCCCTTCCATCTCACAAATCATGTCCACCATTCCATTAGCCTTGAGGCTATTCGTAAATGCTTCCATTTGCATAATAGTTTTTTTGTCTTCCAAATTCTTTTGCTTTGCCCTTTTTCCAGTTCCATCGTTTTGCATTACGGTGGCAAGTTCTAATACACGAGTCATATTTTCCATCATTGTAATTAGGGGATTTATTTTTAATATTCCTGATATTTCAACAAACTCGCCTGGATATATATCATCTATTTTTCCATTAATACGTTTTACCATCTTTTCTTTAAACAACTGTGCCTTAAGATTATTAAACAGCGATGACGGTGTATGAATTTTTTCTTGTTCTTGCTCCTTACTATGTTCTTTGTTATGTTCTGCGTCAACTTTTCCTTTTAGTTTAACCCCTAACAATGCAAAAATATTTTTATTCCCCAAATCAGCTTCCACTGTTCCGCCAAAACTCCCTTCTGTAGCAGACGCTGTTTTTAACTTAGTCACTTGAGTAAATCCGTCATTTATCGATGCCAATAAATCAAATACAATTTTCTGATTTAAATATAAAGGAATTTCAAGACTATATTTATTCAATTATATCCCCTCTCTTCGTTTTATCTCGGTCCCATAAACTTATCGCCATTCAAATGTATCATATGGTCCGGCATTTCCGCTATCCACACTTCTGTGTCCCATGCAAGTCCTTCTGCAAACTTTTTATATGTTTTAAAATCGAGAAATGCTGTTACAAATATTTTTCCAGCAGTTACGTCTTTTGTCATATCTTTGATTTCCAATATACGTTTAGGATCCATCGGTCCTACCGATGTAACTGATTCAATAAAATAAATCCACTTTCTATCCTCACGATATAACACTATATCTGGCATTTTATCATGCAGTGTAATTTCAAAGCCAAGCTCTTTAAGCTTAGCTATATTCTTCACCATATCCTTCTCAATTGTATCTCCCACATATAAGCATTCTGCATTTTCTGCGAATTTCGGAGCAAACACTTCTATAATT
>JAQXRJ010000130.1 GCA_029218465.1 bacterium
AATAAAAAAGTTGAATAAATTCTTACCGAATAGTTCCCATCAGGTGGCAACCTGATGGGAATTTTCGCTCGAAACGAGGAAAATCCGTTTTCGTAAGTTTTCAAATTTATGATACCCGTAAGCGTTTCGCTTAATGACTTTCATTACATTGTTGGTACCTTCCGTGTATCCGTTGTTGTAAATGTCGATATTGCGCGCGGGCTGAATTTTTGCGATTTTTGTCAAAATCGGTACGCTGAATATGACAAAAAAGTAATTTTTCTTTTGCGGGAATTATGCTATAATAAATACAGTTGGTTGGCAAAAGCGATTATTTTTTCAGGAATACTTGACAAAGGGACTGCGCTGTGCTATAATTTTCGTATATTCGCAAAAAAGGAGTATCGTGAAATTGAAAGTATATTTAAGCAGAACGTTTTTCAAACCGGCGCTCGTCGTATCGAGTATCCTCTTCGGCTTCGCGTTCCTGCTCTTTCTGATCCTGACGATCGCGTGTTATCACGTCTTTTTGCTGATCGTGTTGCTCGCAATCGCGGTCGCGTACGGGGTAACGGTCTTGCTCGCGTACCTGTTTTCCAAATCGGAAAAGTACTATTTGCAGGAGATCGAAGGGGGACTGGAAATCCGTTTTCCCAAAATCAATTCCGACCACGGCTTCATCAAGATGCCGTACAAGGTGCTCGTCGGGTTCGAGTTCTTCCCCATGAAGTCCAAGGAGGCTTGGCGCAACCTCGTCACGAATTGCGTCGTGCCCGAATGCGTTTACGTTACCTATATCAATCCGCGCGGAAAAAAGGTGACCGAACTGATGGGGTATATCACGAAAGACGACGTGGAAGCGTTGGCGCAAAGATACGGCGTAAGCTTTACGCTCAACTGATGAAAATCGCAAATTCGAGCATACCATGTATGCGTTGAATAAAAAAGGAGTATTAAAATGATTGGTTTTATCGTAGGCATTTTGTTGTTTTTTGGTACCGTAGCAGGGTTTGGCGTTGCCGGATATTTCATGACGAGAAAGCGGAAGAATAAGACGTATTCTCTTATCGGCGGCATCGTCGGCG
>JAQXRJ010000131.1 GCA_029218465.1 bacterium
AAATGTTTCATCAAAATCACTGGAAACAAAATTTTCAGTCATTGAAGAACCGGTTATAATAGTATCATATGTAAAATTTTTAACTGCTCCAATATTTTGATAAGCTTCTTCTTCCATAACAACATCGATTATATTAGTATAGGGCTGATGATAAATGTAAAATGGATCAACGATCAACATAAAAATACTTATAAAAATAAGAAGAAAGATAGTTGTACTTAATAAAATTATTGCATATTTTTTCTCCATAAAACCTCCTAGAAATTAAAGTATAAAAACTTACTAATACCCGATAAAGATATAATACAAATGAAAAATAGAAAACCTGTTAATATTGCATCAGTAATGGAAGGTTTAAAATCTTTTAATCTTTCATTAGTATTTTTCATATTTAATATAGCATATAAAACAAAAGAAAAATATAATATAAAAGGTATATTATTATACCTAATTAGATTTAATTTGGAAATAATCAAACCTAAAATTGGTGTATTAAATGCTCTTAGTATTTCTGTATCAATAGATCCAAAATCGAATGATAAAATTTGTTTAATAAATTGTAATCCATAACTAAATGATCCTGCTCTAAAAAAGATCCAAGTTAAATTTATAAATAGAAAAGTAATAATCCACATAAAGACAGGATTAACTTGTTCGATTTTTTCTTTAAATATTTTATTTAATATAACAGCTATCCCATGGAGAAAACCCCAAAAAATAAAGCCCCAACTAGCCCCATGCCAAAGACCACTAACTAAGAAAACAATTAAAGTATTTAAATACATTCGAAATTTACCTTTTCTATTTCCTCCAAGAGGAATATAAATATAAGTTGTAAAAAATCTAGTTAAAGTCATATGCCATCTTTTCCAAAAATCACCTATATTTAAAGCTTTATAAGGCGAATTAAAATTAATTGGTATTTCGATATTAAATAATAATCCTAAACCTGTAGCCATATCACAATAACCACTAAAATCAAAGTATATTTGAATAGTATAAGCAAACATAGCTATGATTAAATTAGTTGAATTAGTAGCTAAATTAATACCATAAACATAATCAACTACTATGCCAAAAACATCAGCAATTAATACTTTTTTAGCTAATCCTAGAACAAAAGCTTTTAAACCTTTCGAAAGATTTAAATAATTTATTTTTTTATTTTCAATATCAGCAAATTGAGGAATAATCTCAGAATGTAAAACAATAGGTCCAGCTATCAATTGAGGAAAAAAACAAACAAATAAACTATAATCTAATAAAGAATATTTTGGTACTTCTTTTTTATAAGAATCAATAAGATATGACAATTGTTGAAAAGTGAAAAAACTAATTCCAAGAGGCAAAATAATATTTTTAAAGTTAAAATCTAATTTAAATACTTTAACTAAATTTTCCATAAAAAAGTTAAAATATTTATAATAAAATATTATTCCTATATTAAAAATTAAACCAAAAATAAAT
>JAQXRJ010000132.1 GCA_029218465.1 bacterium
ATAACAACTTCGCTATTTATAATAATCGCGGTAAAAACAAAATTATGTGTTGTTTGCAATTCGGCGGAAATTTAGAATTCTTTGAAAGTTTTCCAAACGAAAAAGGCATTGACGAATATTTCCAAGAATGCTATCAATTCGCGCTTGACTTAGTGGGCTACAAACAAACGGATAGAAATATCGTATGTGCGTACGTTATCTACGAGGGTAATCGTCGCATTCTTTGGGTTTGGTTTGTTCCACTTACCAACAAATGGAGTATCCGTTATTACGTGGAAGACCCGTCTCAGCCAGGAAAGAAAACGTTGCTTCGCGACGAGTGCGGTAAACCCAAGTACGGGGTAAAAGAAAGCAAGTATTCCCCCCTACTCTCGCGTTCGGAATTTTGGGCACAGCACGGCGGGCTTGTTTCGTTTTCTTGGCTACAAGAATCGTTCTGGCAAAAAGTCTCTAAAAAGCACGGCGCTAAACGTGGAGAAAGTTCTTCGTATTTTTATAACACTTGCGACGAACAAGCAAGGCGTTATCGTAGATACGAAGGCGACGATATCGATGATGACAACGACGATAAACATTTTTTCGTTGATGACGACCCTTACTAAAAAATACCGTCCAAACGCTTGACAAATGTTTACGATTGCGTATAATATCGTATTAACATTCTAAATTACAACTGAATACACAATTGAATCCAATTCGCTATGACGGGGAAAACCGTATAGACGAAAACAACAGCGGAACGCATTACGCGCTTAACACACCCGTAATTTTCGGGAATTCGCAAGGAGAAAATTATGTAATAGGGTAAGCGTACTTATCTTTCCGTTAAAAGTACGTTTACAATACCTAGATAAATATTAAAAGGAGATTTGAATTATAGAGAGTTACAAAAATTAAACGAATTTATTGAGAACTTAAAAGCACACCCAAACTCGGATGAGAATATTCAATTTGTTTTAGATTTAGCGGATAAATCTATGCAAATCGAAACCTTGAAAACGCTTATCCATAACG
>JAQXRJ010000133.1 GCA_029218465.1 bacterium
AGCGGGCGCTCGCCCTGTGAGATTATCTGTATGCACTGTGCGGCGCTGTCCGCTCGCTGATCGAACTGACCGGGAAGATATTCAACGGCAAAAACGACCGCGCCGCCGAGCTCCGGCTCAGAGGAAACAAGGTCAAGCTGCGGTTCGGAGAACACTGTCTTTACGGAATAGTCAAACAGCTCCTTTGTGATGTTCTCGGCGTCATATCTGTTTATAACGCGTACCTTCTCGAGCGATTCTATCCCGAGAAGTCCCCGTGCATCCGAGAGAAGCGCATTTGCCTCATTCGCAAGCTCAGGGCGTTTTTCAACAAAAACTCTGTATACCATTATTTATCCTCCGTCGCGTCAAGCGCTCTCTTTCCGATATCATGGCGGTAGTAGGCGTTGCCGAAGCTGATTTTGCCGACGTATTCATACGCCGTCTTTACTGCACCCGCGAGCGTATTTTCAACCGCCGTTGCGCCGAGCACTCTGCCCCCGCTCGTCACGAGCTTTCCGTTGTCAAGCCGTGCGCCTGCCACGTATACCTTATCGTCGATCTCCTCAGGGATTTTTATCTCATACCCTTTTTCGTAAGCGGTCGGGTATCCGTCCGACGCCATTATTACGCAACAAGCCTTCTTCTCGGAGAACTTTACCTCAACCTCCGCGAGCTTTGACGCTGAAGTTGCCATCATTACCGTGAGAAGATCGCTTTCCATAAGCGGAAGAACGACCTGGGTTTCGGGATCCCCGAAGCGGCAGTTGTATTCAATGACCTTCGGCCCGTCGGGTGTGAGCATCAGTCCGAAATAGAGGCAGCCCCTGAAGGTGCGCCCCTCGGCCTTCATTGCGCGTATCGTCGGCTTAAAGATCTTCTCCATGCACTCAGCCGCGACTTCCTTCGTATAGAACGGATTCGGAGCGACTGTGCCCATTCCGCCGGTGTTCAGCCCGGTATCGTTATCCCCCGCTCTCTTATGGTCCATGGACGAAACCATCGGCACAACGGTGTCCCCGTCGGTGAATGAGAGGACGGAAACCTCGGGTCCTGTCAGGAACTCTTCGATAACAATATTGTCTCCGCTCTTGCCGAACTGCTTGTCCTGCATGATCGAAACCACGGCGTCCCGTGCAGCCTCGCGCGTCTCTGCGATAATAACGCCTTTGCCGAGCGCAAGCCCGTCCGCCTTGATCACGGTCGGGATCCTGCAGGTCTCGACGTATGAGAGGGCGTCTCCCGCGTTTGTGAATACCTCGTATTCAGCGGTCGGGATGCCGTATTTTTTCATAAGGTTCTTCGAGAACACCTTACTGCCTTCGATGATCGCGGCGTTTGCGCGCGGCCCGAAGCACGGGATGTTCTTCTCCTCAAGCGCGTCGACACATCCGAGCACGAGCGGATCGTCCGGTGCCACCACCGCGTAGTCGATTGAATTGCTTACTGCGAAATCAACGATCGCGGGGATATCGGTCGCCTTTATATCGACGCATGTCGCGTCCTTTGCAATTCCTCCGTTCCCGGGGAGCGCGAATATCTCCTCAACGGATTTGTTCTCTTTGATTTTCTTGATGATGGCATGTTCACGTCCGCCACCGCCGACCACCATTATTTTCACCTTTTCTCCTCCGCTCAATATAAATCAGTGATGGAAAAGTCTCATTCCGGTAAAC
>JAQXRJ010000134.1 GCA_029218465.1 bacterium
GTTATGAGTATTTTAAGCGAATGCAAATCTATCTTGGAATCCCTTTCTCTTCCTGTGGAAAGCGGAACTTATCACGGAAATGCTCCTCGACAATATGCGATACTGATTCCCTTAAGCGATACATTTTCTCTCTACTCGGATAACAAGCCTGACTGTAATATCGAAGAAGTGCGGATTTCCCTTTATTCCAAAACGAATTATTTAACACTAAGAAATCGCATTCTGAACGCTTTGCTTGACGCAGATTTTACCATAACCGACAAACGCTATGTCGAATACGAAGCGGAAAGCGGCTATCATCATTATGTGATTGATGTCCAAAAACACTACGAATGGGAGGAATGAATATGGCAACCATAGGCTTGGATAAGTTATACTATGCAACCATTACCGAAGATGAAAACGGCAACGAAACCTACGGAAAACCGAAACAACTGGCCAAAGCCATATCTGCGGATCTGTCTGTGGAAATGAACGAGGCAACCTTATATGCCGACGATGGTGCTGTTGAGATTGTACGGGAGTTTAAAAGCGGCACTTTATCTTTAGGTGTTGACGATATCGGCGAAGAAGTGGCTTGCGACTTAACGGGTGTTACCATTGATAAGAATCACATCATTATCTCGACTGCCGAAGATGGCGGCAATCCTGTGGCCATCGGCTTTCGTGCCAGAAAAGCAAACAAGAAATATCGTTACTATTGGCTCTATCGGGTAAAATTCGGTATCCCTGCCACCAATTTGGCAACTAAAGGAGATTCCATTACTTTCTCCACCCCTACCATCGAGGGCACTGTCTTACGCCGAAATAAGCTTGACGGCAAGGGTAATCATCCTTGGAAAGCGGAAGCCAACGAAGATACCATAAGTCAAGCGGAAATTATTGCGGGTTGGTACGATGAGGTTTACGAACCGACTTATTCTCTGGAGGGCTAAAATGGATTTATATACAGACCGCAGTACGGATATCTTAATCGGTAATGAAACCTACTCTCTTATTCTGAC
>JAQXRJ010000135.1 GCA_029218465.1 bacterium
CAAAAAGGACTAGTTACACCATTAAGCCATTACTTAAAAGTACATACTGTAATATAGATTGAACCGCCTAGTACCGAACGGTATGCTAGGTGGTGTGAGAGGGACAAAGTAAAAATTTATTTACTTTTCTCTACTCGATTGATTTTAATAAGACCTTTGCATATCATTATTCTAGCTTTAAATCTTCTGAATGATCTAAATCCAAAAGCTATTCTTTTAATTACTTTAATAAAGTTATTATTACCTTCAATGTATCCATTATGATAATTATTATTAAAAGTATTTTTAATATATGGTAGGAATTCTAATAATGTTTTGATAGATGTTTTCATATAAGATGAGATATTAGTATTAGATTTATGTAAAGCTTTCCTTAATAAGTCATAATCATTTTTCTTAAAAGCATATAATAAATCTTGATATAGCCAATAAGTTTCTTTTAGCTCATTATCTAAATTAATTAGGAAATCAACAACATCAGTAGTAGTCATTAAATGTTTAAAACAAGTGTATCTTTTCCATTTAGATGTATCTAAGTCTTCACGTGATTTAAGAATTAATTTCCAATATCTTTTAAACTTTCTATGATGTTGTTTATTTTTTTTTCATAACCATAATTCTGGTTTTATTAAGTGATCTAGAAATTAATTGAGTAAAATGAAATTTATCAATGATAATATTAGCATTAGGAAACATTTTTTTAATTAAAGAAATGTATGGAGAATACATATCGATAATGATAAATCTAACGCGGCTTCTAGCTTTATAATCGTAATAATAGAAGTATTTAATAAGATTATCTAAGCGCCTATCTTCGATAATATCAATGGTTTGACCGGTAATGCCATCACACATATGAAAGCTCATAGTTCCATCTGCAGTTTTAACAGATTTAAATTCATCAAAAGATAGAACTTCAAGTAAATAATGTTATAAAGTTTTTGAGTTTCATAATAAGAATCCATAATTCTTTCGACAGTATTAGGAGAAACATTATTATCTAAAGCAATATCTTTTTCAGAACGTTTTTTAATCAAATCTTTAGCAATTTTATGTTTAGTATTATTAGAAATAAAACAACCATAATTAGCAATAGAAGTTGAAAGAGTAAAAGCTTTACCACAATGTTTACAAAGATATCTTTGCTTATGTAATCTTAAAATAGTTTTATAACCAGAGACTTCAGGTAATTTAATATCAGAATTAATAAAACCATGTTT
>JAQXRJ010000136.1 GCA_029218465.1 bacterium
TGATCGTGCTGATCGCCGAGCGGAATATACGCGATCTTATCGGCTCGGACGCACGTGTGCAGAACTGAGGGAAAAAGGACTTGCTTATACGGAGGGCAACTGATGAATAAAAAGATCAGGATCGTTTCAGTCATTCTTCTCTGCGCTCTTTTGACGGGATGCACGTCCGCGGAGGCGGCAAATCTCGTGAAAAGTGAAAAATACAGGGACTATGACATGGCGAGTGAACTTGGAATTACTTTCGACGACAATACGCAGATAGGGAATCCGTGCGGGGAATACGGGGACGCAGGAGAAAAAAAGCCGAACTCAACGGACTCGTGCGTTTTTCGTATGCGCGTGTACGACGCGATGGACGTATACGAAAGCATCGGTGACAAAAAATCCGTTGCCACTCTTCCCGAGGGAACGGTTGTTGATATGGCGGAGACGAACAGCGAGGAATGGATGAAGGTCACATCAACCGACGGCGAGCTGCTCGGGTATGCGAAGGACGGATTTCTTCACGCTATCGATTCGGACTGCGCAGTCTTCGCCGAGCTGCCTATCGAGTACGGCAAGGCGAGAACCAACTCAAACACTTTTGTCGACGCGTACTCGCACCTTGTTGATATCAGAAAGTATCTCAAGGTATACGAGTCGACGGAATACTCCAATGAAGGCGTCGATCTTTCTCAGTATGATGTGAAGGTATCAATGAAGCTCTCGACAAGCGATACTACGATAAAAGAACCGTTTTATAGCAGCAACCTGTGCATGCTCCAGTATGATGTGCTTCTGAAGCTGATGAAGGCAATAGAGATTTTCAAAAAAGACGGTTACACGGTCGTGATATACGACGCATACCGCCCGACGAGCGTTCAGCAGAGATGGTTTGACGTTGTAAGAGTACATAAATGGGTTGCAGACCCGTCGATCGGCATGGGCGGCGTACACGACAGGGGAGCGGCGATAGATATGTCGCTGATCAACACAAAGACGGGGGTCGAGCTTGAGATGCCGACACCGATGCACACCTTTACCGAGGCTTCCGCACGCTCGTCGACCACTATGACCCAGAC
>JAQXRJ010000137.1 GCA_029218465.1 bacterium
ACCTACTTATTATTTCTCATTCTATCACTTACCGAGTAATCTAAATGAAAGCTATCATTTGAAGCAATCCAAGCACGGAATGAATTCTCACTTTGGATATTATCATCAATATGTTCATAAATCTGCTTTCTTTTAAAAGCACAACGTGTCTCAATAATCTCAGAATCATCTAAATCAATAATCTTTGAAGGTTCACCCTGCACTTTCTTATTATAACCACTAAAGATTGTCTATTCACTTAATCGAATAATCCATATCATACCTTATCTAAGAAAAGACCAGTACTTGGAGCAAGAGGTGTAATTACATTGCCAACACTCAGACTACAGAAGACTTTATAGAGAGTACAGCTACCTCTAGCAGTCTCAATAGAAATACCAATCATTTTTCGAATTTGATGAATCATGAAAGATTGACCATCAAGACGAATACGAAGATAAAGTTCATTATGAATACGGATAGGGTCACTAATAATAATAGAGAGGAGATGACGATAAGCAGAACTGTCCATAGCGGATTTACCAGTAGTATAATTATGGAAGTTATGTGTACCAATAAAGAGAGACATACAAGCACGGAGACGTTGTAAAGCAATTGGTAAATAAGTAGGCCATTCACTCTGAGGAAGACTACCACCAAAACTATGATCTTGTTCATCAGGAGTATAAGTCAATAAACTATCTTCCATTGCTATTAATTTCTTAGCAACATCTATAGCTTTACATTCCTTACTTGGATCATTTGATGATTCATATTCTTTATAATTCTTCCAATTCTCACGAATATCTTCACTCACTTTACATGGAGGATGTTCAGCATCAAAAGGTTCTAAGGTATATACAGGAAGAAGATATTCATATTGTCTACGATCACAAAAGTTCTTTGCACAAAAACTCTTGGTTGTTCTAAAATGAATTGATAATCATCAATCATACCTCATAATCTTAAAAACACGAATTGCTTCAGGAAGACAATTATTAATTCGTTCAACAGCTTCTTTCTCCTTTCCAGGAACAACTTCTAATTTACAACTAACCACATTTCCAGCTGCATGTACACCTTTATCAGTTCTAGCTGCACGATTCCATCCAATCTATATTCATTAAATTTCTTTCATCAAAATTCATACTTTAATAAAGTGTCTTTCATCATTGTAGTTCTGATCAGAAATACAGCCAGCGTTATGGAGTCCATCAATCAAATCATCATCAATTGTTTTAGCACCAATATTTCTACATAATGAATATATTTACAATATAGAAATACGTCTGAGAGCCTTGATAGCCTGTACCGCAATATCCATACAAAATAGCATATTTCTTTTTTGTAGCTCCATCATCTACATTTGATGAATTACTTTTGATTTCTTTTTCACTCATGTTCGTATTATTTCTGTTTTACAAAAGAAATGGCTAGATAAAAGGAATAGAAAAGAAAAGGAATAAATAGAATGAAAAACTATGTTGTTATTATCTGATTTGACCTTTATAATAAGGGACATAATTGGTGTTATATCCTAAAATTCATAGCATACAATAAAGGTAATTTGGTACAAAGCCAACATATTTAGTATTTGAATTAATCATACTAATATTCAGTTCTATTTCATAAAATACTCATCTGTCTAATTGTATGAAACCATAGGTATATAAAGATTAAATAGAAAACCACACTTATTGGCGGATAGCAGGATAGGAATTTTTAGTTTTTGTTTT
>JAQXRJ010000138.1 GCA_029218465.1 bacterium
GCTCGCCTGCGTTGAGAAAGACCAGGGTCTCCCCCTCGATCGGGATCGCCTGCATCCCGGCCTCCAGCCGGAAGCGGCCGCCGCGGAAGTAGATCAGCTCGAGCTCCTCGTGCCAGTGGTGGGGGACGAAGGTGCTCACGCCGTCGACTACACTGTGGTAAAAGGCGCAGCGGAGCGCCGGTGTGCCGTGCGTCACATTTTCTTTCAGATTCTGATTGGGCTGCATCACAGCGCCTCCTGCTCTTTGAGTCAAAAACAGTATACTCCCACAGGGAAAAAACGGCAAGAAAAAAGCAGCTAAAGCTGCCTTTTTACACGGAATGGGTTGTTGCGGAGTGTTCTTCGCCGCGTTCGGCGAGAAAACGGGAGCAGTACGGAATGATTTCGGCGCGCCCTCTGCGGGGAACCGGGATGACCGTACCGCCGCGCAGATGCAGGCTGTCATTTGAAAGTCCGGTCAAATGCTCGAGATTGACGAGAAAGCTGCGTCCGCAGCGGAGAAACGAGGGGGATACGAGCTGCTCGGCCAGCGTCTTGAGCGGCGCGCTGACCTCGAGCTGAGAACCGGAAGTCAGGTGAATGATGCACTTCCAGTTGAATACCTCGATGAAAACAATATCCTGCGCCGCGATCGAGATCGGCTCGCGGTGGATCGAGATCCGGAGGAATTGGGACTCCTGTTTTGTGCCCAAGAAATAATCACATCCTTCGAATGATCGGTGATGGAGCGGTCTTGTCCGGGAGATCAGGTCGGTACGGGAAAATCAGTACGCGATGATCAGACCGCTGTCTTCAGCATAGTAGCTGGTGAGCGCGTGGCAGGGCAGGATGGTCACCTGCACACCGGGCGCTTCTGCATATAACAGGTTTTCAAGGGTCTTTGCCAGTTTGAGATTGAAACAATGGGTGATGACGACGTGACGCTGGGGAAGATCCCCGCAGGCCTTCATGTCGCGGATCAGGGTCATCAGGGTGTTCTGCTCGCCGCGGCATTTGTGGATGACCTGAATCTGGCCTTCGTTGGCTGTGCCGATGATGCGCATCTTCATGGTCTTGGCCAGAACGCCGACCAGCTTGGGCATGCGGCCGTTCCGAACCAGATTGTCGAAAGAGGACAGCGTGAACAGAATGTGCTGCCGGTCGCG
>JAQXRJ010000139.1 GCA_029218465.1 bacterium
AGTTCCTCCAGCTGTGCTTTGGCTTCTTTGCCTGCGGCCACGGTTTCCGAGATGGTCTTTTTCAGGGCGTTCTGAATCATGGGGACGTCCTGCTCCGTGACGCTGCGGAGGCAGGTCGGGCACTGGACCCCAGGGCGAAACGCCTTGTACAAAGACGTCTCCCGGCGGTATTTGGCGGCAAGCTCCTTGACTCTGGCGGTGCAGTCGGCAAGGGGCTGGGTGTATTTTGGCAGATATGCTTCTGCGGTTCTCGCGCCGAGCTTCTGATGCAGCGATCTGAGCTGCATATCGAATTCGGAGGTGTCGGCGGTTTCGAGGGTTTCTCCGGCCAGGGACTGGTAGCGTTCGCTCAGCTCCACCAGCTGCTCCTGCAGACCGGCGAGATCCACGCCTTCAAAGCGTTTCTGCTCCAAGGCGGCAAGTTCCTCCTGAAGTTCGGCAAGGGATCGCTTCAGATCGGTCAGCCGCACGGCGCTGCTTCGCCGCTGCCGGCCGGCCTGGTCCTTTTGTCCCTGTAAATAAACAAGACGCTGCTCCAGCTCCCGGATCTCCTCCCGGCGCTTTTTCAAATAGGCTTCCGGGGAAAGAATGTCCTCTGACTGCAGATTGGCCCGCGCGTTCTCATTCAGCTGGGATAACACCTGCTCATGGGAGATCCGGGGCAGATAGCGTTCCAGCAGGGATTTTCCATCCTCTCCAAGCTCCTCAATGAAATAGAGCGGATTGAAGATGGAGAGAAATACGTCCTTTTCCCCAAACAGGCCGGTCAGCTCGTGCTGACGCACCTCCATCCCGTCGTAGGTGATGGTCATGCGGCCTTTCTGGCGGGTCCGGGTCAGCGTATGGGGCCGGTTTGCCTCATCGAGAATGCGCATGGTCACGGACAGATCGGGATTCTGCTCGCTGTGCAGCCGGTCGATGCCGCGCTCTCCGAAAAACGGAAGCCCGGTCACGGCGAAGGCGATGGCGTCGGCAACGCTGGTTTTCCCCTGGCCGTTGCCGCCGGTGATCACCGTGGGGCAGCCAAAGGTCAGCTCCGTGGTCTCCGGGTAGCACTTGAAGCCGGAGAGGGTCATACTTGTGATTTGAAATTG
>JAQXRJ010000140.1 GCA_029218465.1 bacterium
CCTTAAAGAAAATCTCTCCCCGGCTTACTCTGCCATTGCTGCCCAAAAGCCCCATCGCAGCTTTGATTATCGTACTTTTCCCGCTGCCTGATTCCCCGACAATACCCAATATTTCTCCCGGCTGAAGGGAAAAGCTGACATCATGCACTACCAATTTATCGTCAAAACAAATATCCACAGAATTAAAGCTCAGCAAGGTTTCCATTCTTTTTCTCCCTTCAGGCAGGATTTATCTGCCATTAATTAACCTTTAAATCTGCTGTAAGCTCATAATAGTCACAAGGATGAGCCACCAGTCCGGTAATATTTGATTTGGCAATCAGGCTCATACAGAGGTGAGAACAGAAAACATAGGCATTATCATCAAGAATAGTCTGCTGCATCTTAACCGCAATCTTACCGCGTTCTTCAGCTCCAAAGGTTCCCTTCATCTGCTGAGCCAGCTTTTCCAGCACAGCGCTGTGATAATGTCCATTATTTACAGACGAGCTGTCAAGAGAACAACTGGTAAAGAAATACTCCGGATCACCTGTCGGAGCAGTAACCATAGCACTGGCATATACGTCCCACTTGCTTGGATCAACACGAATACTGTTATGGTCAGCTGTCGAATTAATCACAACAGAAATACCTATATCCTTTAAGGTTGACTGAACAGACTCAGCCAGCAATGGCAGCTCCTGACGGCTTGGATAAGTCAGCCAGCGAATCACCAGCTTTTGACCGTTTTTCTCACGAATGCCGTCTCCGTCTGAATCAACCCAGCCGGCAGCCTCTAAAATTTGCTTAGCTCCGGCAGGGTCATAGCCTACGGTTTTAACAGCATTGCCGCCGAAGCTGAAGCTGTCCGGAAAAGCTCCCACAGCCGGATAACCATTGCCGGAAAGAAGAGTTTTCACGAATCCCTCTTTGTCAATTCCCATAGCAATAGCCTTTCTGACTGCCGGGTCCTTAGTTATCGGACTTTTAAAATTCATCCAGGCAAAAAATGCACGGCTGGTCGGTGTACTGCTGAAGGTATATTTATCATTTTGAAAAACAGGATAGCTGGCATACGGCATACCGTAAGCCGCATCAACCTCACCTGACTGAAGAGCCATAGTCAGAGTATCTCCGTCAGAAATAGTTCTGACCGTAATTTCATCAACCTGCGGCTTGCCGTTCCAGTAATTTTCATTTTTAACCAGCTCTAATCGTTCCCCGGAAACGAGCTTAACTGCTTTATAAGGACCGGTTGCGGCAACTATTCCCTCCGGTGTCAC
>JAQXRJ010000141.1 GCA_029218465.1 bacterium
TTTTACGATTTTGTTCATAGCGATCTCTCCTTTTTCTATAACGGTAAAAACATTGACTGTATATTTGGTAACAGGAAAAAATGACCGGACTCCGGGCGACAGACGCCGCTTTTTCTTGCGATGCGGAAAAACGCGCCCCTCCTTTCCGGACGTAAGGCGCCTGCCTTGCCGCCCGTTGCTTTTGCTCCGTTCGGTCCCCGAAAGGATGGTACGGTCAGGAAAAACCGTACCAAAGAGCCCCTACTAAATGCGGTCGCGCCACATTGCGGCGATTTCGGCATAAGACGGCCCCAACGCTTCATACAAAGCGGTGACGTCCTTGCTGAGGTCGGACATTTCCTGCGTCTGCACGTTGGCGCCCCCTTCCAGTTTCAGATAATAATAAAGCCCTTCCAGATACTCGACGAGGGAAATCAGAAACGCTCCGTCCTCTTTATCGAGCGCGACGTAGAGCAAATACTGTGCGGCGTTGTTTTTGGGGTAGGAACGGTCGACCGCCGCTTTGACCGCGTCGATTGCTTCCGCTTCCCGGTTTTTCTTGAATAGCGCAACGGCGTAAGTGCCGTACAGATAATTTTTGTAATCGCCCGCGACCAGGTCGCCTTTGTTTTGGTCGCGGAAATCGGCGTACTGTTTGAAATGCGAATCCTGCATCATTTCCGGGCAGTATCTGATCAACATGCCGTACCGTTTGCCGGCGGCGGCGTAATCGATCAACTTTCCCAGCCGTTCGGTAGACGGACGGCGGTTATAGGCAATCTGTTGAAAATTGGAACTGACGCCGTACATCCCCATTTTTGCCGAAGAAGATGCCACAACCGCAGGAAAAAAAAGAGCCATCACGCAGACCGCCAGCAAACTGGCGGAAATCGCGACGGTCAATGTAATTGCGGCGGTTTTCAGAATCAGTTTATTCATGAGCGGATAAATCCTCCCGAACGGCGCCGGGCGGCGCCTTCCGCTTCCGACGGCGCGGAGCGAAGCTGCCTCTTTTCTCTTCGGTTTATTAGCTGTTATTATAACACAGTCGTCGCAAAAAAATCAACTGCTTTTCGCGTTGAAAGCGACATTTTTCCGCATTTTTTGTCATACGTTGTAAAAAACGGCGGCCGCGTTTACTCTCCCGTCCGGAAAGGGCGCTTTCCTTTTCCCGGGCGGCTTTGCCGCCGGCAAAGGAGAATGCGATGTTACGAAAAATGTTGCTTGTTTTTTTGTGCGCTTCCACCCTCTTTTCGGTTTCCGCCTGCGGGAAGACGGGGCCCGACCTTCGCCTAGTGTCCGATCTCGTCTGCCTGCTCTTTACGGGGGAAAACGACGCGTACGAGGTGACCGTCTCCGCGGGGAAACGGGAAGTCCCCTTTCTTGCCGACGGCAAGGTCGGCGAAATCTACCCCCTCTTTTCGGTACGGATTACGCCTAAATTCGCCTTTTCGGAAGGGGAAGATTTTTCGGTCTCGGTTACGCTGGACGGGCAAACCTATGCGGGAAAAGCCCGCTTTTCGCCCGCCGCTTCCTATCTGTCCGCCGACCTTTCGGTCAGCACGGTTTCCGCTGATTGCTTTTTGGTTTCGGTCTACCGTAACGGGGAATCGCAATCGGTGGAAGTGCGACGGATTCCTTCCGCCGTTACCGAAAAAGCGGCGATTTCCGCCGCGGAAGAAGCGCTGCAATCCGACCTTGCGCCTCACCATAACAAAGGAAAATTTGCAGGGGAAATCCACGTGCGGCTCACCGCGGTAAAAAATACCGCGTACTGGTTCGTCTGTTTCGTCCCCGAAAACGGAAAAGAGGCGCTTTCCGCTCTCATCGACGGTAAAACCGGCGCGGTGCTTGCCGTCAACCGGGGCGGGGAAAAACCCTGACCGGACGCAAAAAGTGATTGCCTTATTCGTCCGCACGCCCCGAGCGGCAAAAGATCGTTGCCGCACCGCCCGCACGTCCACGCGGGCGACGGTAGCTTCCGCCCGGAACCGTACGAAATCCCTACAGAACGAA
>JAQXRJ010000142.1 GCA_029218465.1 bacterium
GACCAAAATGGTCAAGGTAAATACTATTGTGCGGCGTCTGCCCTCCGTAGAGACTCTGGGGGCTGTCAGTGTGGTATGTTCCGACAAAACAGGAACCTTGACCCAGAACCGCATGACAGTGGAGAGGTGCTGGCTGGGAAAGCGTATCCTGCAGGCAGACGAACTGCCTGGGAGGGAAGAGATTCTGGATTTCTTAAAGGGCTTGATACTTTGTAACGATGCAAGTATTCAGGACAATCGTGTGGGAGACCCCACTGAGCTTGCATTATTGGATTTGGGAAGCAAGCAGGGAATCCGGAAGGAAGAACTGGAGAAGCAGTTGTCCAGGTGCGGAGAGATAGCCTTTGATTCGGAGCGGAAGATGATGACTACCTGCCACAGAAGTGCTTCAGGAGAGAAGATAAGCTACACCAAGGGGGCACCTGACGAAGTCCTGAAAAGATGTACCTACTATCGTCTGGGGAAGGAAACGGTAAGGATGAATGAACGGGAGCGCAGGGAGATTCTCCAGACCGTGGCTGAGATGTCGGCGGGTGCGCTGCGGACACTTGCCGTGGCTATGCGTCAGAATGTACAGCAACCGGTGGAAGATGGGCTTGTGTTCCTGGGGATGGTAGGAATGAAGGACCCGGTAAGACCGGAGGCGGCAGAAGCGGTGGCAACCTTCCGGGATGCAGGGGTAGACACTGTGATGATTACCGGTGACCATGTGGAAACGGCTTTTGCCATTGCAAAGCAGCTGGGTATCGTAAAGCGTATAGAACAATGTATGACAGGAAGTGAACTGGAGCATCTGGGAGAAGAAGCCTTCCGGAAACGTCTGGAAGACACCAGAGTGTTTGCCAGAGTATCACCTGCCCAGAAGGTGCGCATTGTCAAGGGCTTTCAGGGAAGAGGACAGATTGTGGCCATGACGGGAGACGGCGTCAATGATGCACCGTCCCTGAAGGCTGCCGACATTGGAATTGCCATGGGGAGGAACGGAACAGATGTGGCAAAACAGGCAGCAGATATGATACTTACCGATGACAATTTTGCTACCATTGAAAAAGCAATTGAGGAGGGAAGAGGAGTCTATGAAAATATCAGAAAATCCGTCATTTTCCTGCTATCCTCCAATCTGGGCGAAATCATGACCATGTTTGTAGCAGTGTGTGTGGGTCTGGCATCTCCTTTGAAATCAAGTCACA
Source organism: bacterium (assembly GCA_029218465.1). Taxonomy (GTDB): domain Bacteria; phylum Bacillota_I; class Bacilli_A; order RF39; family UBA660; genus CAG-710. Next base: position 1,191 of record JAQXRJ010000142.1, read on the forward strand.
TCCTGTGGATTAATCTGATTACAGATTCCCTGCCGGCACTGGCTTTGGGAATAGACAGGAACGACGGGAAAAGTCTGATGCAGAACCCTCCCAGAAGAGCGGGAGAAAGTCTCTTTGCAAGAGGGGGACTTATGTGTACCTGTTTTTACGGCATATTAATTGCAGCTATCTC
>JAQXRJ010000143.1 GCA_029218465.1 bacterium
GCCTGTGCCATACCAAAGGCTCATGGGCCGGTAAGCCCTTTGAGCTTATCGACTGGCAAGAGCAGATTATTCGAGATATTTTCGGAACGCTTAAGCCAAATGGATACCGGCAGTTCAATACCGCCTATGTGGAAATCCCGAAGAAAATGGGAAAATCGGAGCTGGCTGCGGCTGTGGCCCTGCTCCTGACCTGTGGTGACGGTGAAGAACGTGCCGAGGTCTATGGCTGTGCCGCCGACCGGCAGCAGGCATCCATTGTCTTTGAGGTGGCTGCGGACATGATTCGTATGTGTCCGGCGCTCAACCGGCGCTGCAAAATTCTGTCGGCCACCAAGCGCATCGTGTACCTGCCGACGAATAGCTTCTACCAAGTGCTGTCCGCTGAGGCGTATTCCAAGCACGGTTTCAATATCCACGGCGTCGTATTCGACGAGCTTCACACCCAGCCCAACAGAAAACTCTTTGATGTTATGACGAAGGGCTCCGGCGATGCCAGAATGCAGCCGCTGTATTTTCTGATTACAACGGCCGGAACGGATACCAAATCCATCTGCTATGAAACGCACCAGAAAGCAACGGATATTCTGGCTGGCAGGAAAATCGACCCGACCTTTTATCCGGTGATCTACGGCGCTGACGAAAGCGACGACTGGACGGACCCGAAGGTCTGGAAGAAAGCAAATCCGTCCCTCGGCATTACAGTCGGCATTGACAAGTTGAAAGCTGCCTGTGAAAGCGCCAAGCAGAATCCCGCCGAGGAGAACAGCTTCCGGCAGCTCAGGCTCAATCAATGGGTCAAACAGGCCGTCCGTTGGATGCCAATGGAGAAATGGGATAAATGCGCCTTTGCCACCGATGAAGATGATCTGAAAGGCCGTGTCTGCTACGGCGGTCTGGACCTGTCCTCCACTACGGATATTACGGCCTTTGTGCTGGTGTTCCCGCCAATGGACGAGGACGACAAATACATCATCCTTCCGTACTTCTGGATACCGGAAGAAAACATGGCCCAGCGTGTCAACCGGGATCATGTTCCGTATGACCTTTGGGAGCGACAAGGCTTCCTGCAGACGACCGAAGGAAACGTGGTCCATTACGGATATATCGAGAAGTTCATGGAAAACCTCGGTGAGCGCTTTAATATCCGCGAGATTGCCTTCGACCGTTGGGGAGCTGTTCAGATGGTCCAGAACTTAGAGGGCATGGGCTTTACTGTCATACCTTTCGGTCAGGGCTTCAAAGATATGTCTCCGCCCACCAAAGAGCTGATGAAGCTGGTGCTG
>JAQXRJ010000144.1 GCA_029218465.1 bacterium
GCAGCGGGCTTTTTTGTTTGGATCATTTGGCGATGACCTGAAAGGGGCAGACGGGTAACACCCTGCCGCGATCCGCATTGACGGAACGGTGATGAATAAGAACGGGGCGCATACAACTGAAAATCATTCAGCGTTTGGATAAGCCTCAGGCTTTTGCGGGTGATGGAACGGAAGGCAAGCGAGCAGAAAAGTCGATGAGGAAGATTTTCGGTATGTAAAAGAGCTGTCCTTTTCGGAAAGATTTAAGTTCCCCACGGTTGTACCAATTATTGATTGTCGTTTTTGCGCATCCGGTAAGCAACACCCCCCAAGGTGCCGCCATGAGTCAGCGATGCAGTTGGCCGACCCATGTCGCGGCCCCTTGAGGGGTGTTGTCCGTATTATGCCCTTCCAGAGCTTGACTTCAGGGGGTTGTCTGAGCGGAGTGTCTCATCAGAGCCTCCAATACATCGTAAACTCTGGCGCGGTCTTCCTCAGAGAGCTTTTCAATTTTTTCGTTGAGCATGGAGCTTCTTACCAGATAGCCGGTTTCAATGACGTCGCTCAGAACCATGTCCGCCGACACGCCAAGCGCGTTTACGATGACAATAAAAGTTTCAAGCGAAGGGAGCTTCTCGCCGCGTTCGACAGCGCCGATGTAGTTTGTGCTCAGCCCGGCCTTTTCCGCAAGATCTTCCTGCCGCAGCTTCTTCATCAGCCGGAATTTACGAATGTTCTTTCCAATGGATGAGAGATTCACACTTTATCCTCCTGTCAGCGGGTTGCCTATACCAATAGTATAAGTAAAAGCTGCGGAAGCATACACAAACTATTGGAATTTAATCAACTCTAATGGTGTTGATTTGTGCGCAAAAAAAGTGTATAATATTAATTGTGGGGAGCTGTACAGGCCGCGCGCCGAAAAATGCGGGGACAGTGAAATATAGTGCACTTTTGAAAGATTATTGCCGAAATGCGTTGTAAAAGTTTCAATTACGCGATATACTCAAATAAAGATGTGAACAGAAGGCGGTTTGGCAGGGGGCGGAGCCGGGCGAAAAACTCCGGAAGCCGCCGACCAACAACATGGCTGCGCCGGAACTTCGCGTGTCGGAAAGATTGACGTG
>JAQXRJ010000145.1 GCA_029218465.1 bacterium
TTCCGATATCGATGATCGTACGCGAGTCGATCTGCGACGACGTGCGGAACGCGATACGCGACGGTATATTCGCCTTGATAAGACCCGTGATTACGTCGACGGACGGTCTCTGAGTACCGATAACAAGGTGCATTCCTGCCGCGCGCGCCTTCTGTGCGATACGGCAGATGGACTCTTCAACGTCGTCCGGCGCCGTCATCATCAGATCGGCAAGCTCGTCAATAATAATAACTATTCTCGGCAGGTATTCGTATTCGGGGTCGTTTTCGACCGCTTTGTTGTAATTCTTGATATCGCGCACACCGACGGCTTCAATAAGCCCGAAGCGGCGCTCCATTTCGCTTACCGCCCAGGAAAGCGAGCCCGCCGCTTTCTTCGGCTCGCTCACAACGGGAACGAGCAGGTGCGGAATTCCGTTATAGATGTTGAGCTCGACTTTCTTCGGGTCGATTAGGATCAGCTTGACGTCCTCGGGCGACGCTTTGTAAAGGATGCTCGTGATGATGGAGTTGATACACACGGACTTACCTGAGCCCGTCGCGCCCGCTATAAGCATGTGCGGCATCTTGGCGATGTCGAAATACACGGCTTCGCCGCCGACGTTTTCACCGAGACAAACCGTCAGCTTGCTTTTTGCTTCCGTAAACTGCGGGTTTTCAATGAGCGTGCGGAGGTGAACCGTCGCATGCTTCTTGTTCGGAACCTCGATTCCGACCGCGGATTTGCCGGGGATAGGCGCTTCTATACGCACGCCCGTCGTTGCAAGGTTGAGCGCGATATCGTCCACAAGGTTAACGATGGACCGCACGCGGGTTCCTGGCTCGGGAAGGAGCTCGTAACGGGTTATCGTCGGACCGCGGGATATATTTTCGATCTTCGTCTTGACATTGAAGCTCCTGAGCGTCTCAACGAGCTTCACAGCGTTTTCCTGAAGCTCTTCCTTTACGCCGTTGTCGCTGACACCGGGATCCTTTGCAAGTATTTCGATCGGCGGGAATTTATATTCGGGCGCCGCGCGCTTTGCGGGAGCCGGGGCAGGAGATGACGGTTTTGAGACTGTCTCGCGCTGCACGTCGAGCTTTGCACCGTATGCCTTCGAGAGCTTGTCTATAAGCTCGGCGTCCTCTGGGTTGACAAACAGGTCAGCCGCATTGAAGTCTCCGGCTTCTCCGGCGATCTTCGACGAATCCGTTTCTCCCGCGCCGTTCATGCGCTGCATTGCGACGCCGACGGCGTCAAGCGTTTCTGTCGCCGAGACCTCGTCTGTCGCTCCGTCATCGGCATGATTTTTCTCTATCCGCTCTCTCGTGCGGCGCATCACCTCGTCAAAGAGTTTTTCGTTCTCTTCGTCCTGCGTGAGCTGATCTCCGCCCTGTGCGGTCTGCCCGTCGGCGTTTGCCTGCCGAGCCTCATCCGAGTCAAATTCCTCTGACATCATCTCGCCGAGAGAATTACGGATGTGCTCTTCGTCGGATTTTCCTGCGGCGGCTTTCTTCTTGTCCCATTTTTTTACATGGAATACTTCCGGCTCGGACGTGTTGAGCTGAGCGGTACCCACGTTATATCTGGTGTCTTCGCCCTCGGGATCGGCTTCTCTCTCACGTCTCTTTTTCTCCCTGAGATATTCAAGATACTCTTCTTCTCTGAGCTGACTCCTTGTGGGATGGTTCTGACGCTTCTCCGCAAGCTCCGCTT
>JAQXRJ010000146.1 GCA_029218465.1 bacterium
GATTACTTTTTTCATAGTGATCTCCTTTCGTTTTTTACATTTTATCTTCACGCTCAATAGGCTGATTGTAGTTTATCAAAATCGCGCCAAAAGTGAAAGACCAAAAAAATGGGATAGAATTCATTTTTTTTGGTACAAAAAACGTTCCCCCTTCCGGCAGGCGGGATTTGTTTCCATTTTATATAATTTTTCCGTATAAAGTCGCTTTTTTCGACTATTTATCTCAAACCATCCGTATCGGCTCACTCGTTCAAAAAAATATGACTTGAAAAGTATAAATTTTTATGTACAATAAGAGGTAACAGAGTCTCACTGGTTTAAGCACACGATTTTCGGCTGATTTTGACCTGTTCGGCTCCGGCCGGGTCAGAAAGGAAGAGTTGGATGAAGCTGTTTGTCTGCATAGACCCTACGTTTGAAAACACCCACGCCTGTTCACGCATTTTGCGGGGGATCCGCACCGAAGCCTCCAAGCGCCGGTATGCGATTGAGACCATTGACGGCTTACAGTACAAAACCCTCCCTTACGATACACTGTTTGAAAAAGAGCCCCGGCAGATTCTGCTGGTCGGTCAGTATACACAGCGCCTGTCCGAGATGGTTTCTTTTTTCGACCGCTGTCAGATCAAAACCATCATTGTCGGCGGATATCTGGGCCCTGATTACACCGGCACAAGCAGCGTCATGATGGACTATCCCCAAATGATAAAAACCGCCCTGAATTATCTCGCCGGAAACGGACGCACCAGAACAGCCCTGCTCGGCATCGATCAGAAGCGCTCTCCCGATATACAGATGCAGGAGAGCTTCATGCGGTTCCAGCATCGGCAGGGCGTGGAAATGGCCGAGTATCTGTGCTTTCCCATTCACTCCTCAATTGAGGAATGCTGCGAGGAATTTGCCACTCATATAGATGAATATGATTCGGTGCTGTGCTGCAGCGACGATGTCGCCATATATCTGATTGAATATGGCAAAATGCACGGGTTCGGGGTGCCGGACGACCTGTTCCTGATAAGCTGCGGAGCCGGCTCTACCATCAGTGAAATATACTCCCCCACGATCACCACGGTCACAACGCACTATTCCACGATAGGAAAACAGGCCGTGCAGATCGCCCCTCTTCTGTCCAAACAGGATGTCGGCCGTTCAATAGATGTGCGGGTGGCCGGCGAGCTGAACGCACGGGAATCTACCGACAGCATCCCCTTTGACCCGCACGTCCATGAAATGACTTCCGTCTCAAAGGAGCGATATGTGGATATCGGCAAATACCGGTATCTGCACATGTGGACTTCCATCGGCCCGGAAAAGGATCTGGACTTTTTCGGTGTGCGGCTGTTCGGCTGGTTCGGAAAAGAATACAGCGCTCTGTATTTACATACCCGCACCCGTATCCACCTGGACGGTACCTGCAACGGCCTGATGTACAAGGTGGATCTGCTGTCCAACCATACCAACTGCGCCGCTGTTCTGCCGGCGGGCTTTGAGGGGCATT
>JAQXRJ010000147.1 GCA_029218465.1 bacterium
CTAAAAGAATAGAAATAAAACATATAACTGCAATTCCGCAAAGTGCGGGGCTACCTTTCTTAATGGAAGTGGAGTTTAAGAATAATGATATTTCCGCAGTAGTTGATTTAGGGTACTTTACGGCTGATTTTTCTATGTACGACGGTATGAATTTAAGAGCAGGTGCTAAATCATTCCCAAAAGGTGCTAAAGATGTTCAGGGTGAATTGGCTAATGTATTAACTAAAGTTACAAATCAAATGTTTTATCCAGAAGAAATTGAAGCTGCAATGATAAGAGGAAAAGTATCAGATATTAATGGTGAAGATATTTATCTAGAGAGTATAGATGAATTTAATGAGGTAATTGAAGAATATATAAACAGTATATATGCTACGATTACAAATAATTATGCTGAGTTACTTCAAGCAGATAGAATATACTTTATTGGTGGATTAGCAGCTCCGTTTGAAAAACAAATATTAGCAAAATTCCCAACAAGAAAAACTGTAATAGTTCCAGATGCAAGATTTGCTAATGCGAAGTCTTATAAAAAAGTTGCTGAAATGTCTTTTAGATAATAGGAGGAGTATTTATGGGTTCTTCAAAAGAAACAGCTTTTAGAAAGGTTAAATCTATAGTTTTTAATAAAGATGATGAAGATTTTTTCAACAAGTTAAGTGAAGCTGGATATTTTGATAAAACTTTTAATGAACGTATAAAGAAGCTTATAAGAGATGACTTTGAAAAGAATGTAGGTTCAACGCCTGCATTCACAAAGGAACAAGAGGAAGCTATTTTAACGATAGTAAAAAATAATTTTAAAAATATATCTATAGATAATGACGATATAGGGCAGGATAATAAAATAGATGAACCATCTGAAGCAGCAGTAAATGCATTATCTAATTTGATGAATTTTAGAAAAAAGTAAAAGAGTTAATGTTAATAGCATTAGCTCTTTTTTTATTTTCAATGAATTTTTAATGAGAATTACATATAAAGACCATATAAAAATTTTATATGGAGGTTTTATATGAACGAGCAATTAAAAGAAAGGATTGATAAGGTATCTAGAATAAGTTTAAAAGAAATACTACAAGACTTTGGAGCAGT
>JAQXRJ010000148.1 GCA_029218465.1 bacterium
CCTCGTCCCAACGACGGTTCTGGTGCACACTGAAGATCTTCCCTGCGCGATTGGCAGCGTCGATCATTTCCTGCAAATCTGCGCAGCTCGTGGTAACGGGCTTTTCGCTGATCACGTTCTTGCCCGCGTTCAGCGCGCGGATTGCAATCTCTTTATGAGCGTCATTCGGAACGGCGATGGTAATCAGATCTACGCGGGGATCCTCCAGCACAGCCTCAAGTGAATCGTAAGCAAAGATTCCTTTGCTGCGTGCAGCCTCTCGGCGCTCTTCGAGGATATCGTAAACGCCAAGCAGATTGCAGACATCACTTTCGAGCAGGCTTTCGGTATGCCAGCCGCCCATTCCGCCGTAACCAACGACAACAACATTCTTTTTCATAGCATTTTCCTCACTTGATTCCTTCACCCGATCCTGCGGATCGGGATTCTTTCGATGAAAAACACACCGAAGTTTACTCGTTTCAGTATAGCACCACAATATACACTTGTCAAGAATACAGCGCATTTTTTCGCGTTTTTTGGTGCTCTGTTTTTGGCAATTCACAAAAAGTTCACAATCGTCCTATTGCAAAACGTACTCTCGTATGCTATAATAACGCTTGTGAATTTCATAGTGACCAACAGTTCACACACGGAGAAGTACTCAAGTGGTGAAGAGGCGCCCCTGCTAAGGGTGTAGGTCGCGCAAGCGGCGCGAGAGTTCAAATCTCTCCTTCTCCGCCAAAAATCCCGAATGCGTAAGCAATCGGGATTTTTACTTTTTACATCTTCACTATTCACTCTTCACTCGTCCGCACATTCGGGATTATTGGCAAGTAATAAGTAATAGTGAGATTGTCACACTATGGCTCTCCCAAACAGCCCCTCAGGGGGCGGGATTGCTCCAACGGCAAAAGCCTCTATGGAACCACCCGCTTGGGCGGCAGCTTGCCATTCAACGGGTAAATCTCTTTATCATATCATCTCGCACTTGCATATACAGTTTGAGATATGCAGGTGCTTTATTATTTTCTTCAATGATGCTTTTCATCTGGCAATAGAAAGTTTTCCTTTTTTGGATATTTCATAATATCAGGTTTTGTTATATACTATATCTGCAAATCATTCAATAGGAGTTGGTGAAATGAAAGAACAACTGAATATACAAGCGAAGGCCGTTATGGCAGAGCTTTATGAAAAGGCAAAACTGAAGGCCGGCGATCTTGTGGTGATCGGATGCTCCACAAGCGAGATCATTGGCTCAAAAATCGGTACGGACTCCAGCCCCGAAGTGGCAAAAATCGTTTTTGAAGCAATTTATGAATCTGCACAGCAAAACGGAATCCATCTTGCTTT
>JAQXRJ010000149.1 GCA_029218465.1 bacterium
TGAAGGTTTCCCAGATCATGAATCTTTGCCTGAACGCAGGCCTGGATCCCTCTGGCGTGTACGTCAAGACCACCGGCGCAGTGCTGTGGGAAACCGTTGAATGGGGCCTGTCCTGCATGATTTCCCAGGATCCCGTGACTGGCGCGATCGCTGGCGACGGCTCCTATCATGGCCGCTACCCCAACCTGTCCGGCGCTTCCTACACCTATGACATCCGCAAGCCTGGCTCTACGCCCCTGGACTTCGACGCTGAGAAGTACGTGATGGGTGAGCGTCTGGTGAGCATTACCCTGGATGACGGTACCGTCATCACCAAGGATTCCGATGTGGAACTGATTATCGCTACCAACGACTTTGAGCTGGGCGGCGGCGACGGTTACTTCTGCCTCCAGCGCGCTGAAGAGGCTGGCAAGCTGGAGCGCATCGGCGTAGCCAATATCTCCTTCATGGACGCCACCATCAACTACATGAAGGAACTGAAGGAAACCTATGGCCAGGTTTACTATCCCCTGACCTCTGGCCGTGTGACCTGCATTTCTGACTATGACGGCCGTGATTTCCAGTCCATCGTGACCGTGCTGCATGCGGACGAGACTGCCTACGCCGGCGCTGAGGCCGAGCTGTTTGTCAACTACGGCAAGGCTGAGGGCATCGAGTGGGTGTCCATGGGCACCTTCACCACCGATGAGAACGGCCAGTTCACCGCGACCCTGAAGAAGGGCCCGCAGGAGACCAAGGTCGTCATTCATGGCGTCGAGTCCAACATCACCTATGTGGACAACATCGCCGGCATGCTCAACACCACCGTGACTGTCAAGTAAAAAAACCCTTTTCATCCTGGGGCTGCCGTAGTATCATTGCTTCGGCAGCCCATTTTACATGCGAAAGCAGAAAGGAAGTATTGATTGATGGAAGCTTTACGGATTGGTATGATTGGCTGTGGTGTCCATGCCATTGCCAACATTTATTCCACCCTGCACTATCTGGGGCAACCCATAGCAGCGGTCGCGGCGCGGCATCTGGATCGGGCGCAGGTGGCCGCGGAGCGCTTCGGTGCGCCACATGCCTATGACAACTACCATCATATGCTGGCAAAGGAGAAGCTGGATGCGATCTTTGTGGTTACGGATCAGTATTCCCAGGCATCCATCACCATGGATTGCCTGCGGGCGGGCGTGAATGTGTTTGTGGAGAAGCCGCTGGGAATGTCCGTGGTGGAGGCGCAGAAGGTTGCCGATCTCGAACGGGAAACGGGCCTGAAGGTCATGGTGGGCT
>JAQXRJ010000150.1 GCA_029218465.1 bacterium
CCCACGGCGTATACAAGGAAAAGCCATGTCTGGACGTTGCGCGGCTGCGTGAGATAAGGAAGCTTGTCACGGTGCCGCTGGTGCTTCACGGCGCCTCAGGATTGTCGGAGGAGCAGATCCGCGCCTGCATCGGCGAGGGGATCTGCAAAGTGAATTTTGCCACCGATCTCCGCATTGCGTACACAAAGGGAGTTCGGGAGGTCATGAGCGCCCGGTCCGACGTCCGGGACCCCAAGTCCTACGGAAAGGCCGGACGGGAATATGTAAAGGAGCTGGCTGTCCGGCTGATACGGATATGCGGTTCGGAAAACCGTGTCTGATTTTTGCGGAACAGGAGGATAATTATGAGATTTGGAGAGACAGGACGCACCATAACTCTCGGAATAATCGGCCTCGGCGGCCGCGGCTGCGGCCAGATGGCGACGCTGCTGGGAATGCCCGATGTGGAGATAGGCGCCGTGTGCGATGTTTATCCCGATCGGGTGGCTTACGGCGTTGAGATGGTGAAGAACGCCAGAGGGAAAGAGTGCTTCGGAACGGTGGATTACCGCGAGGTGAACCGGATGGAGGGACTGGACGCCGTTGTCGTCATGAGCGACTGGTCCACCCATGTCCGCATCGCCATCGACGCCATGCGCTGCGGCAGGGACGCGGCCATCGAGGTGGGGCCAGCCTCCTCGATACAGGAGTGTTGGGATCTGGTGCATACCGTTGAGGACACCGGCCGTACCTTCATGTTTTTGGAGAACGAATGCTACGAGGATCAGACCCTGACCATCCTCAATATGATCCACAAGGGCGTGTTCGGCGAGCTGGTGTATGTCGCCGGCGGATATCAGCACGACCTGCGCGACGAGATAGGCAACGGGGATATCAACCGTCACTACCGTCAGCGCAACTTCTTCCACCGCAACGGCGAGATCTACCCCACCCACGAGCTGGGACTGCTTGCCAAGGCGCTGGATATCAACCGCGGAAACCGTATGCTTACCCTGACGGCCATGACATCCAAATCCGCCGGACTGCACGAGTGGTTCCTGAACCACAGGGCCGACTGCCCGGAGCTGTGCAGCCAGCGCGTCGCTCAGGGCGATATCGCCGGAGTGCTTATACGCTGTGCCAACGGCGAGCTTATCCAGCTCACCCATGACTGCACAACGCCGCATCCCTT
>JAQXRJ010000151.1 GCA_029218465.1 bacterium
TTATAAAGCAATATTATAATATGATATACTTTTTCAAATGAGGAGAAATAAAAATGAAAATTGATGATTTTAAGCATGAATTATTTGAACAAAAAAAACAAAATGAATTACAAATAGATTTATATAATAAAAAATCTATAATATCTAAGGTAAATAAATTTGAACATAAAGCAGGTTTAACAGCAATATTCTCAATGGTTGCTTATGTACCAGTATTTTTTATTACGGCAATTTTGGGTAAAAATTTTAACGATTTAATGTTATCTAGTGGAATCTTAAATTATTATTATCCATCATTGTTAGTTGGTTGTTCTTTAGGAATAGGATCTATGATTACACATTTAATTCAAAAAAAATATCAAGTGAAATCGATATTTAAATCCTTTTCTAAATCTAAAAATGAATGTGAAAAGTTAGAAGAAGAAATAAGATATGAAATTGAAAAAGAAAAGTTAAGAAATAAAAATAAGGTAATTGATAATTTGATTTCATGTATAGATATAGATCGTGATAAATCCAATTTAGAAATTACTTCTAAGGAAAATATTATTGATAATCAAATAATATATGAAGAAATGGAAAAAAGAATTAATAAACTGTTATTATCTTTAGAAGAACAAAATAATTTAATAGATATATTATCTAGTCAAAAAGTTTTGAATAAAAGATTTTTGACTTTTAGGGAACAATTTAGAAAGTTATCAATTAGAATATTAAATTCAATGGTTGTTGGAGTTTTTATTCTTTACTTAAATTTTCCAGCTTTTGTGATTGGTGATTCAGTTACATATAGTTCCGCTTTGACAAGTTTAATGCCTATAATTGCTCCATTTACGGTTGGTATAATATGTTCAAATGTTTATACATCTATGAGAAATAAAAAATATGAAAAGGTTTTTAGAAAAATAAATTCTGAGTTAGAAGAAAATTCATTAGATGAAATAATTGATAATTCATTAGATGAAGAAAGAGTTATTAATGAATCTTTAAATCAAGCAATTAAATTGGCTTGCAACACTACACTTGAATTAAAAAAAGAACAACTATTTCTTGAAGAACAGAATAATGAAGAAAATAAAACTATGAATTGTTTAGAAGATTATAATAAAGTAAAAGAAGTTATAATTGATAATGAAACATTTAATTATTCGAATATAACAACTGATGAGTTATCTTATGATGAATCTGGACCTAGACTTGTAAAAAGAATGAAAAACAAAGTTGATAAAAAATGATTAGTAATAAATATAAATTGAAATAATATTATGTATAGTTGCAAAAAATATTTAATAGTAGATTTGCATATTTGTTTCTAATTTATTGTAAGTATTTTCTTTCAAAATTTTTATTTTTGCTATAATTAAGTCCAATATTTTAAGTTAATTTATTTATAAATGACTTTAAACCCTTTATTTGAGGCTTATTTGATAATTATTTTATGGATTTCAAAATATGAGATATTTGTTTTGTCTGTGTTGCCTATATTACCATTAATAAAATTTGGAGTAGTATTACAAAAATCAAATATAAACTTAATTCGTTTCTTTAACTTAAATAAAAATCTAGCAAAATGAAATGCACCCTATAGAGTAGATATAAATAAAAAATCAATTAGTGATATAATACACTTCCGAAAGGAGGTGTTTTATTATGGCTTCAAGTGGGCAAAAGTTTTCTTCATATTCAACAGAATTTAAAGAGAAAGTTTTGGA
>JAQXRJ010000152.1 GCA_029218465.1 bacterium
ACCGTAGCGTCCGCGGATGAGATCGATGAGGGATTCCCAGATCATTTTGATCGTTGATACGGAGCGGAACAATCCGTGCTTCAGCACGGTGGCGAATGACCGCGCCTCCGAGTAAACCTTGAAGTCGATAGTTCCGAAAACAGTGCCCTGTTCCGTGAACGTCGGGAACGTGACGTCTTCAAGGACGATTTTTTCACCGTTTCTCTCCACTGTAATGTCGAGCGGCTCGATGCCCTTGCGCATTATTTCATAGAAGGTCTCGTTGCCGATGTGGACGCGCACTCCGTCGACTGCTACGATCTTGTCTCCGACCATCAGACCTGCGGATTCGGCATAGCAGACGCCTTCGTCATTGTAGATGAACTCGGCAACCGTGTTCGATGCGAGCGGTTCTTTCGACGCGATAACAAGGATGCACATGACGAGCACTCCCACCAGTATGTTTGTGAGGGCGCCGGCTGCTGTTATGATTATCCGCTGCCACAGAGGTTTTTTATAAAACGCGTTTTCGTCCTCCGACTCCTCGTCTTCGCCGACCATTGAAACAAAGCCGCCGATCGGGAAAAGCCGAAGAGAGTAAGCTATGCCTGTTTTCTTCGATTTTCTCGACAGGATCTTCGGGCCCATGCCGATCGCGAATTCGTTTATGGATACCTTGAATATTCTGGCAGCCGTATAGTGTCCGCCCTCATGAATGAAGATCAGAAAACCGAATATGAACAGCGCAATGATTATTGTAACAAATGTGCTGATGGTCAACACCCTCTTTCGTTGGAGTTCAGCCTATTAAAGACGCGCATATTCCGCGTGATACTCTTACTGCATCAGCGACGCTTTCCGCGCTTATTTCGTATGATACGGGAATCTTTCCGAGAGTCTCGAGAACAACCGATGAGATCTCGTCGAATCCGATTTTTTCTTTAAGGAACGCGTCGACCGCTTCCTCGTCTGCCGCGATCAGCGATGCGGGACATGTTCCGCCTGTTCGGATCGCCGCTCTTGCGGCGTCAAGCAGGGGAAAGGCTTCCGTGTCGGGACGGTCAAACGTAAGACTGCCTATCTGCGTGAGGTCGAGTCTCTCTCCGCCTGCCTTATGCGTATGCGGAGCCGTGGCGGCGTATTTTATGCAGTTGCGCATGTCCGGGCGCCCCATTTGAGCGAGCAAAGTATTATCATTATATTCCACCATGGAATGGATTATACTCTGACGGTGTATCACGACGCTGACTTTGTCCTCCGGTACGCCGAAGAGGCGCACCGCCTCGATTATTTCAAAGCCTTTGTTCATCAGGGTCGCGGAATCAACCGTGATTTTCTTTCCCATTTTCCACGTCGGGTGGTTGAGCGTATCTGCGACCGTTACTTTTTTGAGCTCTTCCGTGCTCATCCCGAAGAATGGTCCGCCGGAGGCAGTCAGAACGATCTGCGACACGTCGTTTATGCTCCTCCCCTCAAGACAGCGATAGATTCCGCTGTGCTCGCTGTCGACGGGGATCACTTGACCGCCGGAGCGCGCCACCTCGTCGAAGATCGCGTCTCCGAGCGCAATGATCGCTTCCTTGTTTGCCATGCCGATCCTCTTGCCGGAGCGTGCGGCGGCGAGCGCGTAGCCTATGCCGGCGAGACCGCTGACTGAGTGGAATATTACGTCGGCGTCGGTTTTTTCAATGGCGTCGTATATTTCGTCTGTTTTGCAAATGATCTCGGGAGCGGCGCCGCCGAGCAGCGCTCTCAGCTCTGTTGCCGCTTCATATGATGAGACGGCGGCGAGAGCGGGGCGAAACTCCCGAATCTGCTCCGCCAGGAGAGCTACGTTTGAGCCTGCTGTCAACATTTTTACGGGAATTCCGAGCTCGCGCAGAACATCGAGCGTCTGTGTGCCTACGGAACCGGTGGAACCGAGAACTACTGCTGAATGAGGGATAAAATCCTTTTTCGGTGTAAAGTCAACCATGGTATGAGCCTTTCGTCAGAGAAGGATTCCCTCGAATGCAG
>JAQXRJ010000153.1 GCA_029218465.1 bacterium
CCGGATAGTCGGAGCTACAATCAGGGCGCGATATATTGTTCCTTAGTCATCTCGGACGTTTCTAAGCCGATTCGATCTCTTTGCCGTAGAGATTGTTGTTGATCGCCGTCACGGCATACACGGAGTACGCGATGAACGCGATCGACAGCACAACGAAAACGACGATATATGCGGGCAAGTAAAGCTCAACGAATCTGTATATGCCTGCAGAGATAAAATACAGCGTTCCGAGGACCGCCGTTGTGATAATTCTGATCCTGAGGTACGAGAATGTCTCCGCATCTCGACTTGCCTTTCTATACTGTGCCGTATCGTCCATTATGCCGCAGACCTTGAGGTGTTCTCGGACAGCTCCGAGTATCACGATGCAATACATAATAAGGAGCGCCGCCGCAAGCACCATATCGGCGGCGGTAACAAGCGCCATGCGGTAGTACTGAGCCGCGGCTTTGTCGACAAAGTCAATCGCTTCGATCGAATACTCGTCAAAATATCTTACCTGTATTATGAACGACGCGATTGCAGTCCCTGCTCTTGCGGCAGAAAAAGGGATAAGAATGCTCGCCCTCGGAACATATTTACTCATCATGATCGCGGACGCCGCAAAAAATGCCGCTGAGATTGCTCCGATAAGCAGATTGACTTCATCGATAACAAGCGTATATGCCGTGAACGACGCCGCAATGAACATCATAAGAGCGGTCGACATCCTGTGCGCCATAAAAAAGCTCCGCCGAGTCTCCAGCGCATTTTTGAACATGCTTCCGAACGTTTCACAGTATGTTTTATCGGCGATAATAGAGCCGAAATATTTCGCCGTCCTGATGATAAAAATCACACCGAACACAACGACCAGCAAGCCGAACAGCCTGTACAGCGCGGGCTTGTAGTAACTCAGCGGGCGTGACAGCGCCTCAACGGTGCCAATGTTATCATACATCTGAAGCTCGGTAAGCTCGGGCACAAGCGTAGCGACACAGCGAAAAACGTAGAAAAAAATAATATAGTTCCGTGTGCTTACAGGCACATCGATTTTCTTTCCGCGCCTGTTTACTTTTATTCTCGAAACGTTTTTGCCGCCATAAAGAACTCCGCTGAACGAAAGCCCCTCAAACAGCCAAACAACCGCGGGAGCGAACATTATAACCTCAGCTATTCCGAAAACAAACGAAAGCAGAACCTTGGTCGAGCCGGAGTTGACGTCGCCGACGATAAAAAATATAGACGCGATCTTTGCCGCCTGAACGAGCGCGAGCTTGAAAAACATACTGCGCGCTCTCGCAACATCGTCTACGAAATACGAGAGCTTTGTCAGACCCGCAACGATCAGGGCAAAGCCTATCGCGTCGGGGAGCACGTCAAAAACGTTTATAACAGGATTGAAAAGCAACACAAAGCCGGCGATAACAAGACCGAATCCCACTGTACTTCCCTCCCTTATTTTTTCTTCTTCTTTTTCTTCTTGCCCTGCTTTTCGCGGATTCTGCGGTCGGCTTCCTCGTTCGCCATTCTGATGGAATCGCGTCTGAACTCGTTACTCTTCGCGTCAAGCTCGTCGAATTTATCGTTCAGCTTATTGATCAGTTTGAATTTCGACCTCTTGGGCTTTGAGGGATCCTCATCAGCCGGATAGAGCTTTCCGAAGCAGGTATATATCACTGCAAGGTTCAAAATGAAGCAAATGAACCAGTACACAAGGATAACAACGTTCATGTATGCCCCGAAATCGCCGAGTC
>JAQXRJ010000154.1 GCA_029218465.1 bacterium
TGTTTTTTATAATTTGTCTTTCAGTTTTCTGATTTGGCGTTGGATTTTCCTCCGAATTCCGGCATTTTCCTGTCCGTTTGCATTAAGGCGGTGCAATCTTGTATCCAACATATTTATTTTTGTTTCTGTGTTCATTTTAAAGCTCCTTTCATACAGATATTATTTGTGAATGTTTGCAAAATACAAGCCCTTTCGCAGTACAAAAGGGCTTGCACACTTATTCAATTTCAAGATGCCTTGATTCAGGAAGTGTTGTTTCTTTCTTAGGCAAATTAAGTTTCAAAACGCCATTTTCGTATTTTGCCTTGATTTCGTCAGACTTAATGCTTGAGAGATCAAATGCTCTGCTATATGAGCCATAAGTACGCTCGCATCTGATAAATTTACCTTTTTTATCATTTTCTTCGTGTTCTGAATGACGCTCCGCGCTTATTTTCAAAGTATCACCGCTGATGTCGATGTGAATATCTTTTTTATCAAATCCCGGAAGATCTGCTTCAAGCTCGTAATGGTCCCCTTCATCTTTGATGTCGGTCTTGAATTCATCTATTGCACAGTTTGAGAAAAATCCAAAGGGTTCACCAAAGAATCTCTTTTCCAATTCATCCATTTCACGGAATGGATTATATAATGCTCTGTTATTATTTCTTCTGCTAAGTTCAAACATAATTAATACCTCCAAATTATCTTATATAATATTTTATCCAATCTATATAAAATTTATTTGTCGGCAGATTGGTCACCGGCTATTAGTTTGGCACATCAGAACCATCTCCTTTTGTGTTGTGAGCCAGATGTTTGTTTATCTATTTCTTATTTACAAGTATAATTATACCCGGAATTATTGACTTTTCAATGTTTTGTGAGTATAATTTAAATGTGTTTAATTGTGTTGTAAACACAAAAAGGAGTGATAATATGAACATAGGCAAAATCTTAAATTCTTTTTTTCTGACAAATTCATTAAATGTCCTCACCGAAGAGATAAGCGAAGCGGTTGAGTGTCCCATTATTGTTACTGACAGCACATTTCATATCGTTTCAGCCTATTCTTCATTTGAATATAAAAATGATGTGTTTAAAAGGGCGATTATGCACAGTGAACTTTCAATAGAAGCTTGTGCTGAAATCACAAAACATTCAAAAGAAAGTGAAGATACCCATTTTCTAATTGAAAGTAAGGATAATATGATTTGTGTCGGAGTTTTAATTAACGCCGGGATTTTTATCGGATACGTATTGTATTTTTTAAGTGAAACTGAGGATAATTTTTGTGACGAGAAGGATTTAACTGTGTGTGAAAGTCTTCTTGCAAAGCAATTGTATCTTGAAAG
>JAQXRJ010000155.1 GCA_029218465.1 bacterium
TGCCTGTTCTACTGGGCGTGTCCCTGTTTACCGGTGCCCTGACGGGACTGGTGGCCGCGTGCCTGTTCCGGGCGCTGGCCCATACGAATCTGATGCGGGAGTGAACTGCCCATGAAAGTGATGGTTTTGACCATGAAAAAGCGGAACGACCGGTTCGCGCCCAAGGACTCTGCCGCGTACCAGGCGGCAGAGCTGATTTTCTGCGACCGGGATGCTTCCGAGGAGGAATGGCTGGCGGCCGGGGGAGACGCGGAGGCAATCTTTGTGACGCCGGTGACCTGGGTCCGGGAGAGTTTGATGGAGCGGATGCCCAATTTGAAGCTCATCCACAGTGAGGGCGTGGGCTTTGACCGCATCGACCTGGAGGCAGCGCGGCGCCGGGGCATCTATGTCTGTAACAACGCCGGCTGCAACGCCGGGCCCGTGGCGGAGCAGGCCGTGATGCTGATGACCATGCTGCTCCACCGCATCCTGTGGGGCCACCGCATGGTGCTGTCCGGCCACCAGGGGGAAGCGGTGCGGGAGATCGAGGGCAACGTGCCCCTGGACCTCAGCAGTGCCAAGGTGGGTCTGGTGGGCTTCGGTGCCATCGGCCAGGAGACGGCGGCGCGGCTGCGGCCCAACGGCACCGAGGTCTATTACTATGCCCGCCACCGCAAGGACGAGGAGACGGAGAAGCGGCTGGGCGTGACCTATCTGCCTTTGGAGGAACTGACCACCCGGTGCGATATCGTGAGCCTCCACCTGCCCGCCACCGCCGAGAGCACCCATCTGGTGGACAGGGATTTCCTAGCCCGGATGAAGCCGGGGGCGTTTCTGGTGAACACCGCCCGGGGCGCCATCATCGACGACGAGGCGCTGTGCGAGGCCATCCGCTCCGGCCACCTGGCGGGGGCGGGACTGGACGCCTATGCCCCGGAGCCCGTCCCGGCGGACCATCCGCTGGTGAAGCTGGCTCATGAGTACCCCGACAGGCTGATCCTGTGCCCCCACCAAGCGGGTATCTCCCTGTCCTCCTTCCGCAACGTCTACCGGATGCTGTTTGAGGA
>JAQXRJ010000156.1 GCA_029218465.1 bacterium
GTAAAGGCGGAAATATTCCATCTGTGGGTTCTCAAGAAAGAACCCGTGGTTCAGAAGTACTTCCCTGCGGACTCAACCGGACTTAACGTGATTTTTGCCGACGACATCACACCGTATAAACAGCGAAAAGTCAAGATTCTGAACGGCTCTCACACGGCTATGGTTCCGGTCGCGTACCTCTGCGGCATCGATACCGTGCGAGAGGCGGTTGAAGATGAGGATGTCGGAGAATTCGTGCGCCGGCTCGTCAATACTGTTATAAAGCCCACAATCGATCTCCCGAAGGATCAGATGGACGATTTTGCTTCGAGTGTTTTGGAGAGGTTCAAAAACCCCTTTATCCGCCACGAGCTTATGTCGATAGCGCTTAACTCAACGACAAAGTTCAAGACACGTCTGCTCCCCACATACAACGACTACATCGCGCGCTTTTCAAAGGTTCCGACGCATATACTCTTCTCTTTTGCCTCACTTGTGACATTCTACCGCGGCAAGAGAGGAGAAGACGACATCGCTCTTAACGACGCGCCCGAATACCTTGATTTCTGGAAGAATCTGTGGAAGAGCGACGACTTTGAGGTTATTGCACGCACAGCACTTTCCGCGTCCGAGCTTTGGGATCAGAACCTTGCGACAGACGAAACAATTGCACTTGTTGCATCATACCTCCGCGACATCAGCGAAAACGGTGAACGCGCCGCACTAAAGCGCTTTCTCGGAAAATGAGCCGAAAGAACCGTCTTTGAAATAACTCCTTCTCGCATCGGCTCGGATATAAAGAAAGAACAGCCCATTGACATAAATCAATGGGCTTGTTTATTTATTCCTGACCTATTTCTTTATAAACCGTAATGTCGCGCATTTCAACTCTGTCGCGGGCGGCATTTACGATGATTGCGACATGCTCCGTATGGAACCAGAAAGGAATGCGGCATATCTTCTTATGCCCTACGGTGAATCCCTGGAATACGGGCTCTCCCTCGCCGTTGTGCAGAATTACGAAGCTCTCGATCCTCTGCCCTTTTGTGATATCTTCGCGCAGGACGAAGTATCTGACGGGGGTGCGCTTATCGAAGTAAAGGTCAAATCTGACCTGAGTGTCGCTGAGGTCGGTTCTCTCAACCCTGAATTCAGCCTTGTTTTCCTCGGCGAACGTTGTGTTTATAAGCTCACCAAGCTCCTTGAGCCGCTGAATGTCGCGCGGGTCAAAACGTCCGGAGGGCATCGGAGGAATATTGAGGTTAAACGACGTATTTGCGCCGCAGGAGTTGAGATATACATTAAACAGTCTCTCAAGGGAGTGCGGCTCCTGGTTCGTGTGGTAGAACCAGCTTGGTCTGATTGACATATCTATCTCGGCACCCGCGAAAACAAGGCCTTCGGAGTACATGATATTATGTATCTCTCCGATGTTGTCATCGTAGTTCTGAATGGACGAGATGTCTCCCTCCATCGGTCCGTGGTCGGTCTGGATCGGACAGCGGTAGCAAAGCTCATGAGGAACGACCGCCCATTCGCCGCGTCTTGCGTGCCCTCCCTCGTTACCGCACCAGCGAACGTCGGGCCCGTGGTCGTTGAAGATACACGCGTTCGGCTGATACTTTCTTATCAGAGAAATATATCTGTCGAAGTCGTATTCCTGCTTCTTTCCGTTCGGTCCTTCGAAGCATGCCCCGTCAAACCACACAAGGAAAAGTTCCCCGTAACCTGTAAGAAGCTCTTCAAGCTGGTTGCAATAGTAATCGTTATACTCCGGTGTGCCGTAGTACTCGGAGTTTCTGTCCCAGGGTGAGAGATATACGCCGAACTTGATACCGCCTCTGCGGCATGCATCGGCACATTCCTTTACGACGTCTCCCTGACCGTTCTTCCAGTTTTTTGAGTTTTTTACGCAGTGCTCCGTATATTTTGAGGGCCACAGACAGAAACCGTCGTGGTGCTTTGCAG
>JAQXRJ010000157.1 GCA_029218465.1 bacterium
GTGCGATGCGTGCTTTGGGCGTTGCGAATTTTGATGAAACGTAAAATTACGCACCAATACAATAAAATGTGCTCACCTCTTCACTTTTCACTATTACTTATTACTTCACCCAAGGGGGGTGCTATATGATTTTACGCAGAAGCTCAAAATACTACATAGCGTGTATTGCCGCATCGGTAATCCTGTCGGGACTTGCGGTGTATTCACACGCAGTCGGTGCGGCGGGCGCACTTCAGAACGTGATTGCCCTCGTGACCGTGCCCATGACCTCGGCGTTTGACGGTCTGTGCGACTATGCCGCCGATATCGGCGACTATTTCGGCAGTATCAAGGAGTTAAAAGCCGAGAACGATGCTCTCCGTGCCGAAAACCGCAGACTCGCCATCGAAAACGAGGAGGCGAAGAAAATCTCCGCCGAGAACGAGAAGCTGTATGAGTTTATGGACTTAAAGCGTGAGAGAACCGATATTCACTTCATAAACGCCGAAATTGTCGCCCGAAGCGAGGGCAACTTCATGACGTCCTTCACCCTTGACAGAGGTACGTTCCACGGAATCGATAAGAATATGGCGGTCATAACCCAAGACAGCGTCCTCGGCGTTATCACAGAGGCAGGTGCGACCTACTCGAAGGGCATTTCGGTCATAGGTGCGAATATCTCCGCAGGCGTTGTCTTTAAGCGCACGGGACTCACAGCCACCCTCGACGGCAGCTACGATTACGCCGCAAGGGGCAGATGCAGAATCACGGGCGTTCCGACCACGGCAGACGTGCAAGTCGGTGACCTTGTGTACACCTCGGGCTACGGCGATGTCTATCCGAAGGATTTGCTCATCGGCGAGGTTGACAGAATCGTCCCCGACGCCCTCACATACACTCTCGAAATAAGCGTGAAGCCTGCGGCGAACTTCGATGATGCAGACACCGTGATGGTCATCACCGGCTTTGACAGAACCTACAACTGAAAAGGTGACCGCCTGCGCCGCAAGGGGCAGAAAATATCCCCGTCACCACGGACTTCGATAAAACCTACAATCGATTAAGACTACGGTCAGGGAGGCATAAGCATGACAAAACCCGAAATTATCTTCGAGCGCAACCTCACGTTGGGGGAAAGCCCCGTGTGGGACGGTGAGAAAGGTCGCCTTTACTTTGTGGACATCAGAGGACAGGCGTATTATGCGATGGATTACAAGAGCGGACATTGCGAGAAGTTTGACGTTCCTCAGAGAATCGGCTGTCTTGCGATGTGTAATGACGGGAGTCTGCTTCTCGCCATGGAGGATGGCATTTATATCGCCGACGGCAGCGGTAATATTCGCCCGGCGCACAAGCCCACCGAAATCAAGGGCGCAAGATTCAATGACGGAAAGGTAGGCCCCGACGGGTACTACTATGTCGGCACGATGGGAGATGATTTCTCCGGCGCATTCTACAGGTACGGTGACGGAGTCCTCACCGAGCTCTTCGGCGGCTGTGCCTGCTCGAACGGTCTTGACTGGACATCCGACGGCAAGACCATGTACTATTGCGATTCAAGGATGCACAAAATCGAGGTGTTCTCCTTTGACGGCAGCTCCCACAGTCTTTCCGACAGGCGCACTCTGTGCGAAATTCCCGCCGAGGTGGGAAGTCCGGACGGCATGACAATCGATGCCGACGGCAACCTGTGGTGGGCAATCTGGGGCGGCTCATGCGTTTATCACATCGAAGGGGCAACCGGCAAAATCCTCGATGTCATCGACATACCGGCAAAGCAGGTGAGCTCCTGCTGCTTCGCAGGGGATGACCTGTCCGACCTCGTCATAACCACGGCGGCGTTTAACAGAGGCCTTGATGCCGAGCCGAAGGCAGGAAATGTGTTCAGAGTGAAGGTCGGCGTGAAGGGCGTGGCGTTTAATAAGTACCGTTTGGGATAAATGTAAGAACTTCGCAGTGAATAATGAATAATG
>JAQXRJ010000158.1 GCA_029218465.1 bacterium
ATTAAAAAAGGAAGCTGAATTGAATGATTTCCTGATGGATAGCGCTAAAGAAGCGAATGATATAAAGAGAATCAATACGATGAAAAACAATTGGGAAGAGAAGAAACGACAACTATTGTTCATGGAGCAATCCATCCAACCCATATCTATAGATATAGATGATCACGAAGAGTATGTTACTATTCTCACGGAAACTGAAAAAATCAATGAAATCATTCAGAGGATTGCTAAAAGTCTTTCTGATAACAAGAAAAACGCAAGTGATTTGAGTCAGAAAATCAAGGCGATATCAGACCAGATGGATAAGACGGCGAAATTTGTCAAGAAAGAATACGAGTTTATCTCCGGATTGATAGATAAGAACTCCATTTTTTACTTGTTCGCGCAAATCCCATTAAACATACCTACATGCTATGATCCAGATATTGACTATATTGCTCCAAGATAGTGAAAGTCTGATGGAATATGAAAGGTGTTGGCCTATGTTACCCACTCCAGATTTGAAAAAACTGGGCATGAGAATAGTTGCAGCGGAACGGAAGAACAATTTGTATCAACCGGATACCTATTATGATGGTTTAGGAGAGGTGCAAATTACAAGGAAATATATGTCATACCATGAACTGTTTTGGAAGATGCCAATGGAGCTTTCAGACATGTATCTTATGGATGTCCATGACAGAATCTATGTGAAAGGCGATATGTTCAATAAGTGGATGGATGTGATACTGCGGCTGCCACCGACTTTGTTACTGGCTGCCCATCTGATGGATAAGTTTCACGTAGGAATGCTTGGCTCCTTGAAGACGATTTCAAGTTTTGTCAATGCCCATCTGTCACAGTTCGCCTATTCCTCGTTGGTTCATCCATATGTTCCGGAGTTCCATTACTGGGTCTGTCATTCAGATGGCCTGAATGATTTGCACATTCACTTGAATGGATCGACGGAAACAGATCTTATATGGGAATATATGCTATCTCATCCCTTACGGACAGTATCAGAGTTTCAGCAAGTATATGACCATAATCCTTGCGTACAAAAGCTATCATCACAGATTTATCCCTGTTTTTCCCCGAGGATATTGCGAGAGATGCTGTTTCATGCATTGGATTTGAAGTCTCGTATTTGCCAGTGGGTGGGAAAAGAGGAATTTGGTAAAGATGCCATTACCTCACCCGATATGCTTTGGGGAGATCTGTTTCATCAAGTCCGTTTCAGCCCCATCATTGAAGAGTTGCTTTTCTGTCTGATTACCATGAGCGAGTTACGAAAAACCGGTAATAATTGGATGGCCTCTTGTTTTTACCATTATCTATTGATCAAGAGCCTTGTCCATCAATTTACAGTCATGCAGTACTCTCAGGTAGGATTTAAACAATTCCAGTTGCTGACTGAGAACACTTTTCGTGAGGGGGTTGAAAGTAACTATACGCAACGTTTCTTGCAATTGGCAGGAACCGCTTCTTTTGGTTGTGTAGGTCTTGTGGAGGGTAGATTCTCTCCAAAGGATACAGATCGGGAGAATGTAGCGTTGATACACAGAATTGTCCAGGTATATAAGACCGCCCACAACATATTGAGAAAAAAAACGC
>JAQXRJ010000159.1 GCA_029218465.1 bacterium
TGTTTTAAAGGAGATAAAATTAATGGATACACGAGTAGCTGTTATGGGTATTATCGTGGAAGAATTGGGCTCTGTCGAGGCTCTCAACGGGCTTTTACATGAATACGGTCAGTATATCATCGGCAGAATGGGAATTCCTTACCGGGAGAAAAATATAAATATCGTTTCGATTGCGATTGACGCTCCGCAGGACACAATCGCGGCGCTTGCGGGAAAAATCGGAGCTTTGAGCGGTGTAGGCGTAAAAACCGCCTATTCAAATGTGATTACCCATGACAAATGAGCTGTACCTGCTGATAGACAGGCTTTCCGAAAAGCACAGCCTGTCAGCCTGTGAATACAATATGTTGCTTGACGGGCGCACTCCGCAGTTGGCTGAGTACGCGGCCGAAAAGGCTGTGGCGGCAAGACAGGAAATATACGGCAACGATGTATATGTGCGCGGACTTATCGAAATAAGCAATATCTGCAAAAACGACTGTCTGTATTGCGGAATCAGACACAGCAATAAAGGCTGTTCGAGGTACAGACTTAGCGAGGAGGAAATTCTCTCTTGCTGTGAGGAGGGCTACGCGCTCGGCTTTCGCACCTTTGTCATGCAGGGCGGAGAAGACCCTTTCTTTACCGATGAGAGGCTTTGCAGGTTAATTTCCAAAATCAAAAAATCATATCCCGACTGCGCGGTAACCCTATCTCTCGGCGAGAGAAGCAGAGAAAGCTATCAGGCGTTGTTTGACGCGGGAGCGGACAGATATTTGCTTCGGCACGAAACGGCAGATGCCGATTTATATAAAAAACTGCATCCCGAGACGATGTCTTTTGAGAATAGGATGCAGTGCCTTGAAAATTTGAAGGAAATAGGCTATCAAACCGGCTGCGGCTTTATGGTCGGCGCTCCGTATCAAACCAACAGCTCCCTCGCCGCGGATTTGAAATTTGTCGAGGGCTTTCGCCCCGCCATGTGCGGAATAGGTCCGTTTATCCCTCACACGGCAACGCCCTTTGCCGCTTTTTCTGCCGGAGCGCTTGATA
>JAQXRJ010000160.1 GCA_029218465.1 bacterium
GCCCGAACATATCACAGAAAGCCTGCGTCCTTCTGCGCCTTTCGTCCGCAGATAGTGAAATGCCACAGCGCCTGAGCACCCGAAGATGGCGTTCCCACTCTCTTCTATACTGTTTCTTATTGTCCTCCATATTTCCTCCCATATTAATACGCATAGCCCTTGTGAAAGTTCACATGATCTGATAAAGTAATGCAGATTAACATGAGGCCTCCCACTCCGAAAAAGATGATACCGGCTGCACAGGTTTTTGAACCGACAGAGGAAAGGTGTGGCTTTCCTTTTGCGCTGGCAGCATATGCTTCCTGCGGCTGAAATCTGGGGGCGTTGCCCCAAATGTTCCATATTGTGGTTTCAAACATCATTATTGAAGAAAGGGCTGTGAGATCTACATAGTCGTACAAAATGATTCCGTTGCCAGCATAGCAGTATACACCTACAGCGGTATCTGTTACAACACTACCATGAAGGGAAAAGCGATCATTTCCTCGAACAAGGATTGTGTTTTGAATGCTGGTGTCTTTAGGATGCCAAGTACCCATTAAGTATTTCTCGATTTGAAACAGCGCTGCGGGTGCACTGGCTGTCACACGTTTTAGTTCCCATGCCTCGTTCGTGTGGGTATCAATCAAGTCTGCAAACCCATATCGTCCCCCTTCGAAATATACCTGAGTTCCCGTCATAATAATCGATGAATCCTTAGCAACAATATCCTTTAGCACAGCAGCGTGAAAGTGCCCCTGAGGGCGCTCCCCCTCACTATCATGATAGATAATTGGTGAATTGCGCGTATAGCTAAATAGGTTGCCATCAGGTGTCGGTAGCAGCGTATGCGCGTGCTTGTCTGCGTTGAGAAGCCTTGATTTACATGGGGTATAGTACCTACTCCTGAGATAATACAGCCCCGTCTCTTCGTCATAGACGTAGCTACGATACCTGAACGGCTGCACCGTTCCGAGTGTACTTGCCATGCTGCCCATCTTACTGATGGGACGGCCCCAAGCATCGTACTTGTACTGCACGACCACATTACCACTCTGGTCAAGAATGGCAACAACGTCCCCCTGAAGGTTCTTGACATAGCTGTACGCCACACCGTTGTACAAAACAATCGCCGGCTTGCTCTGCGCGTCATAGAAGAAGTGCAACTCATCATCGCCCTTTGTCATGTGCACGATGTTCTTGCCATGCAGGGTATAATTTGTCACCTCCCCATTTACAGCTTTCTGTACTCTCAGGCCATTCTCATTATACACGAAGCTCGCGTCGGTGTCAACACTCTGCATGCGTGCCAGCTGGCGTCCCTTTTCCCAGGTATACTGCCAAGTACCGTCGTTCAGCGGGTTGCCAATCTGGTCGTAGGTGATCCCCACGCCGTTCACCGCCGTCAGCTGGTCCTTCCAGTTGGCGTTGCCGTAGGTGAAGGTCTTGCTCTCCAGCGGTTCGCCAGTGGTCGTGCCCAACGCATACCTCTTCTTGCTCAGGATGTTGCCGCCCTGGTCGTATTCGTACACCCAGGTCGCGTTCTCCTGCCCGTCGTCCACCCGGATCAGCTGCCCCAGCGCGTCGTAGGTGTACTCAGTGGTCACACCATCCTGCACCACGCGCACAATGTTGCCGTTGTCGTCGTAGGTGTAGGCGAAATTTCCGCCGGTCTGGGCAATGGTTTCCACCAGATTTGTGGTGCTGCCTTCGCCATGTCCGCCCGCTGCATAGGTGTAGGCGGTGGTGTTGGCGGCGCTGCCTGTGGTCACGATCTGGCTTGCCATGCGGCCCAGCGCGTCGTAGGTATACGCCACCTGGTTGGTTTCGTCGTACTTCAGCAGCGTGGGCTTGTTCTCCGCGTCGTAGGTGAAGGTGGTGGTGTGCGCCGCACGGTTCGCGCCGACTTCCTCCCGGAAGGAAGCGAGGTTGTTGTACTGGTCGTAGGTCACTTC
>JAQXRJ010000161.1 GCA_029218465.1 bacterium
CTCGTCACCACGTTTTCGAGCGTCACGCTCCCCGAGCCCGAAGAGAAGGAAAGGCTTTCCGCGCGCCCGTCTTGGAAGAGGATCGCGCCGCTTGTTGTTTCCGCTTTGACGGCAGAGTCCACCACCACGTTTTCGAGCGTCACGCTGCCCGAGCCCGACGTTGCGGAGAGGGTGGTGGGTTGCGCGTTCTTGCACAGGATTCGACCGCTCGCCGATTCCGCCGTCACCGCCGCCGTGCCGAAGTTTTCAAGGGTGATACTGCCGCTTGCGCTCTTGGCGGTCAGATTGTCCGTCACCACGGATCCGAACCGGATCAAACCGCTTTTCGATTCAAGTTTGACGCGGTCAAAAGTGAAGGCGCTCTCGCAGACAATGGAGCCGCTCATGCTCGTCACGTCGAGCAGTTCGTAGGCGCTTTCGGGCAGATAGAGCGCCACCGTCCGCACGTCGAAATGAATGCCGATATAGTCCAGCCACGAGCGTTCGTCCTGCACGCGCACGTGCAGAGCCCCGTTTGCGGCTTGCACGGAATAGGTGATTTTGTCCGTTTCGTCGCAGACGGCGTAGCAGGTTCCGTCGTTGGAAGGACGGACGACGACTTCCGCGTCGGTCACGTTGACGAGGATATTCGTGAAAGATTCGTCCACGGTGTAGGTGACTTCGTGGGACTCCGTCTCGCCTGCGCCGAGTGCGCAGGAAACGCCGACGAGGGCGCCGCCGAGCAGAATGAGTCCGCCGCAAATGCTGAAAATAGTTCTCGTTGTTTTATTCATCACGTTGGTTCCTCCTGATGATCATGGATTTTATTTGTTTGAGTATACGTATACTGAATTTATAAAAGAGTTTGGTGAGGGCAAGGCAACCGAAGAATCCGACCACGGCAACGCCTGCGCACAGGATCCCGAGCCCGAAATTGAAAAGGGCGTTGGGGAACGAGGAGAGCAGAACGGAAAATGCGGAGAGAATACTTGTGATTGACGCAACGCCGACGGCGATATCCACCGTCCAGAGCACGGCAACCACGACCCAAAGCAGGGCGTACAGGGTAAAGACGAGTACGATCGCCGTCAAGGTCAAAGGAAACCACAGGGGAAAGCCGAGGATAAGTAGCACGATCTCCCACGCC
>JAQXRJ010000162.1 GCA_029218465.1 bacterium
CTTTCTCTGCTGCAAGCTTCTGTATGGCATCTATTACGATATTTTCATAGACATATACGCCGCCATTAAGTATTTCGCAATAGTCAGCGTAGATATACGCTTCCTTATCGCCGTATATAACCTTGCACCAGTTATCGCTGACAGATATAAACTTATACACCGAGCCCAAAGGCGCCGTGCCGAGCTTTGTGGAAGAGGAGGAAGCTGCGGCGCGCACGTTGCAGTCGACGTTGCAGTTGACTATGCGAACTACCTGCTGCTGACTTATAGAAGATAGCTCGCCCGAAGGATCCTTGGGGATAGATACCGTCTGCTCCATGCTGTCGGGGTTTTCGTCGTCATAGGGATCGTCATGCTGGGCAAGATAGGGGTATGCCGCGTTTTTGCTGGCACCGCCGCCCCAGGCGTTGCCGGGAAGCTCGGTCTGACCGCCGTTTGAAGCGGTGTAGTAGGTAGATATTATCTTGCCGTTATATGTGAGCACACAGCCTGCCGTGGAATCGACAGCCTGTATCACGTTGGTGTATGAAGGGTTGTAGCCGCGATAGACCTGATCTGAAGAAGTATCGCCGATATCGTAGCTATCGGAAGGATTTATATCCTTGTAGCCATAGCTGCGCGCGCATATTGCCTGAGCCTTTAGGGCTTCGAGCGGCCAGGAATTGCTCATCTCATAAGCGACAACACCGTATAGATACTGTTCTATATCCAATCTGTTGATAACGCGGAGATTGCTGCCGGAGACGGAGAATGTCATATCGCCCAGATAGTTGACGTTGCCGTATTTGGAGTTATTTACGGTTATATAATTAGAGAGTGTGTTTGTCTCTTTGCGTGCGATAGTCAGAGATGCAGCGGTGACATTTACGCTGCCGCCTTTGATTGTAACTTTGCCGCTGTTCGCTGTGACAGTATAGCTTCCCGAGGGAATGTCTGCATTTGTTTCGGCAATATAATAATCGCCGGCTATTTTGATATTGTTGCTGGCTCCGCTGGTTGTAAGTAACACGCGGATGTAGGTAGGAGAGGCGGCAGCTGCGCTTTTAAAAGGGAAAA
>JAQXRJ010000163.1 GCA_029218465.1 bacterium
CTCCCCTTCTTTCCCATATTCATTGGATAAAGAAAACTCCGTGCTTCGGTACGGAGCATTGTCACCGGCAGCTTGCCGATCCTCGTTCCAATCCTTGTGAGCCGGCACGAGAATTTCGTGCTGTATACCTTGTGTAAACAACTTGTCGGATATTCTTTTGTTTGCTTTCTGACCGGCTTCGTCGTTGTCCAAGCAAAGGTATACTTTTTGGATATTGGGATTATCCTTGAGGCATTGAAAAAGCACCCTGTCCGATACGGAGCAGGATGCCGCATAGCTGTGAAAACGCCAGCTTTCCTTGTTCATAGATATGAAGGAGAGCATATCTATCGGGGCTTCAAACAAGAACATTTTGTCGCTTGTACCATGCCAATGGAACGAATACTCCGGCATGCTGCCGTCCGCATTTCCTTTGTAGGTACTTTCACTGCCGGTCCCTCGCTTGTGGGCATGACGCGGAACTCCGTCCATGTCGTAACCCACGAACACAGCATTGTGATAATCAGCCGATTCATAAATCATGTTCTTGTGCACAAAGACATTAAGCACCTCTCGATCGATTCCGCGATGATGGACGAGATAGGCATAGACTCTGCGCATATTGTCGCCGGCTTTGGGCAATTTAAATTCTGTTTTTCGCTCTGTTCCATGCGCGGGCGTATAACTATTGTTCTGCACAAATTCATTGCGCGAATTGGGTGCAGCTTCAAGCTGCCCGTCGAGAAGATATTCCACCGATTCTGCATAAGATTTGTTGTAATACCTGCGGACGAAGTCAATGGCATCGCCGCCGACCTGCTCGTATTGGTGGTACCACAGATTTCCTCGAACAGTTACTTTCTGTGAACCGTCACGCCATTCGTACTCTGAGCCGGAGCGTTTTAATACTTCGCCCTGACTGCGAAGCAGCTCAGCAATATCCGTCTGTCGAGCTATTTGTTTTTGTTCTTTTGTAAAATGAATATATTGCGTTGACATAGGATCTCCTTTCAAATTTTTTGGGTTGAACTTTCAAAAATAATTAAAAATAGGTTGAATTTATCCTATATATTGCGTATAATAGATATGGGAGGTGTTACAAGTGACTGTTAACACAAATAATCTTGTTTCTATCACAGAAGCAAATCAAAATTTTTCAAAGGTTGCTCGACTCGTAGATGAAAACGGCTCTGCAGTGATATTAAAAAACAACGTTCCTCGTTATCTGATTGTGGAATTCAGCCAAGCAGAAAAGATCCAGGCCAGTTCCGATGAAGATATCATGGAAATTTCCAAAAAACTAATCGA
>JAQXRJ010000164.1 GCA_029218465.1 bacterium
GCTACTGGTTACAGTATATCACAGCCTTTCGATCCTGTCAACAGTCAATTTTCGGTTTCTGACAATCCAGCTGCCGAGGGTGCCGTGAATCAGGAGAAGCGGTTTGACGTTGGAGAGGATGGTGTGCAGTGGAGTATAGGAGAAACCATCGATGGACGATTCGTTGCTATCGTTGACAATGATATTCTAAGCAATATAGACACAAGTTTATGGAACAACGAAAAAAAAGAAGCCGCAAAGAAAGCTGCTTCTAATGCATTAAAGCAATTCAAAAATGGAATTGTAGTTGATGGAGTTACTCGAAAAGTAAATAAAGTTTCAAGAAATGAATACACCCGCTCACAATACACTCAGAAACTTTATAAAAAAACGCCGAATGTTTTTGCAGACAAAATGAGAGCTGCCGAAATAGCTGATGACATTGTTATTGCTACTACTAACCGGAGTCGTGACGGGGCTTTAACACACCCGAGAACTGATAATTTTGTTGACTTTGATCATGGCGATACTCTTATTGCTTCCGGTGATGCAAAATATACCGCAGAAGTAGTAGTTGGTATTACAAATGACGACGAAGCAGTTTTTTATGATGTGGTCGACCTGACACCAACCACATTCGAAATAAAAAATGCGGATTCCTCAACCGCCGCTACTACGCAAAATGCGATTGGCGCCATATATGAGGAATCCGTTACAGATAGTATATCACAGCCTTCCGATTCTGTCAACAGGCAATTTTCGGTGAGTGGAGATGAAAACTACAAGGAAGCACAGCTTCAGATCATTGAAAGTACCAATCCTGCGCCGAATACATATTCTACGTGGATCCGCACCGCAGAGGATATCAAAACCCTTGCCGAAACCCTTGAGGACAGCGACTGGGTTGATGTCGACACGTTCAATCCCGATCTGACAAGAGACGATATCTTAAAAGCTATTAAAAGTGGGAAAATCAAAATCTACAGCTCCTATCCCATAGAAAACGGAGTGTTTGTTTCTCCTTCGTACATGGAAGCGGAAAGCTATTCCGGAGATGGTCAGGTCTACGCGAAAAACGCAGACATCCGCAATGTGGCGTGGATCGATCCTACGCAGGGACAGTATGCTGAGGTCTTTGATCCCAACACGGGAGAAAGTATCCAGTTCTCCGTCGAGGGGGATGAGGGTGAATACAGCTCTACGAATAAAAGAAAAAGTAGCAAAGGTCAAGCGTTGAACTTGGAGTATGAAGACTCCCAGCAACCTACATCCGAAATGCTACTTGACAGCAA
>JAQXRJ010000165.1 GCA_029218465.1 bacterium
TCAAAATATAAAAAGTTTAAATATTAAAACACCTATTATTATCATGTTAGATAGTAATCAAGATAAAATGGGTAAACACTATATAAAAGATGGTTTTACTGATTATCTTTTAGTTAACAATTTAAATGAAGAATTTAAAAGAATAATTAATAAATATTAATTCTTTGTAAATATATAAAACTATGAAAGTTTTATATATTTTTTTAAAATTTAAAATAAAAACATTAAAAATTTCTAATTATATGCTATAATTTAGTTAAATAGTAGGAGTGATAAAGTGAAAAGAGGATTTACCTTAGTAGAATTACTAGCAGTTATTGTGTTAATCTCTTTAGTTATGATGTTAATATTTCCAAGTATTAGAAAGATTTATAGTTCAAATACGAATAAACAATATGAAACTTATAAAGATATGATGGTTGAATATGCCAAAACTATTCCTAATTATAAAAGTAAAACTTATATTTGCTTAAGTGATTTAGGTATGCCTAAGATTAATGAAAAGCTTACTTGTAATGGTTATGTTAATATTAGTGAAATGAAAGCATATTTAACTTGTAGCAATGACTCTAATAATGTTTTTAAGGATAGTGGTATAAGTGTACCAGGAGGTTGTAGTGATGTTTAATAATAGAAAAGGTTTTACATTAGTGGAATTATTATCAACTATAACTATTTTAGCAATAGTTTTAGGAATTGTTAGTGCTGCATATATAGGAATAACTAAACATTTAAAAGCATCTTATTATAGAACATTAGAAGAATCAATTTTAGTATCAGGTGGTGAATATTATGCTTATACTAGTGATAGACCTGTAATGTTTGGCGATGAAAAAAGAGTAAGTTTAAAAGATTTAGTTGAAAATAAATATTCAACAGATATAGTTGATCACAAAGGAAACCAATGTAACTTGGATACTAGTTATGTTGGAGCTTATAAGGATAGTTACGATAAAACTAATTATTATGTCTGTTTAACGTGTTCTAATGATGATTATTATAATTCAGGAGGTAAACCGGAGTGTTCAGGAAATATTGGTTATTCTTTACAAGTAACAGCAACAGTTAATGATACTAATAAAGTATATCAAGTTAATAACTGGGTTAACCAGTATGTTAAATTAACTTTTCAAACTTTAAATAATGTTGAAACAGTTTATGTCAAAGATAATATTTTAGGAACGAGTTTTAATTGTACTATGACAGGAACTAGTATTAAAACTTGTAGTATTAATATTGATAAAAGTGGTAACTATGAATATTATGGAATTTCAAGTAGTAATAAAGAAACTAAACATGGTCATATAAATATTAAAGTTGATACGACAAATCCTCGTTTTGATGTTTATGAAGATACAACTCTAATTACTAGTGATAGTA
>JAQXRJ010000166.1 GCA_029218465.1 bacterium
GTCTTTTCGTCCTCCTCGATGCCGAACCAATAAACGAACAGCGCAAGAAGGACGCCGAAAACGAGGCCGACCGATACAACGACGGCCAGAGCGGTCAATACATCAATCAACATACAGACCTCCTCACGCAAAGAGATTGTCCACGATGCCCGCAAGTCCCATGAACGCAAGGGAGATAAAGGATGCGGCAATCAGGGTAATGGCAACGCCGCGGAAGCTCTTGGGGGTCTGTGTTTCGTCGATGCGGGAACGCAGACCCGAAAACAGAACCATGGCGAGCAGATAGCCGAGTCCGCAACCGAGCGCGCTGACAGTGGATTGTATAAACGTATATCCATCGGTGATATTGTTGATCGCCACACCGAGCACCGCGCAGTTGGTGGTGATGAGCGGCAGATAAACACCCAACCCCTGATGCAGGGCGGGGGAAAACCGTTTCAGGATGATCTCAAGGATCTGCACGAGAGAGGCGATGATCAGGATGAATACGATGGTCTGCAAATACGCAAGATTCAGGCGATCCAGAATCAGATGCTGGATCGGCCAGGTGGCGAGCGTCGCCAGCAGCATGATCACGGTGACGGAAATACCCATGCCGACTGCCTGATTGAGCTTTTTGGAAACGCCGAGGAACGGACAGATCCCCAGAAAACGGCTCAGTACGTAGTTGTTGACCAGCACGGAGGACAAAAGGATGATGACAAGGCTCTTGAACCCTTCCATTTACGCTTCCTCCTTTCCCTTGGTGCAGGTTGCAGACCCGCAAAGCTCGGCACCGGGACAGCCTGCGCAGGAAAACTCCTTTTTCTTCGGGCTCCTGCCTGCCGTGAGTGCGCTGACCAGCGCGATCATCAGACCAAAGACGACCATACCGCCGGGAGCCTTTACCAGAAATTCGATCTTATAGTCCGCAAGGAAGGGGATGGCGATGCCGGCAAAGCTGGCAGCCCCCAGCACCTCCCGGATGGTGGCGATGGCGCAGAGCGCGGCGGTGAATCCGATGCCCATACCGATGCCGTCAAGCGCGGATTTGCCGACGGAATGCTTGCTTGCGAACATTTCGGCTCTGCCGAGAATGATGCAGTTGACCACGATCAGCGCCAGATAGACGCCCAGCATATCGTACAGTGCCGGGAAATAGGCGTGAATGAGCATTTGCACGACCGTGACAAAGCCGGCGATGATCACGATATAGCAGGGGATGCGCACGTTATCGGGAATGACCCTGCGGAGCAGGGAGATCAGGACATTGGAGCAGATCAGAACCATCAGGGTGGCGACGCCCATACCGAAGGCGCTGAACACACTCGTCGTGGTAGCCAGTGTCGGACAGGTTCCAAGGATCAGGACCAGAACGGGATTCTCTTTGAGTATGCCGTTTGTCAGGATCGAAAGACAGGAATTCTTTTTCATCAATGCTTGCCCTCCTCAAGAATTTTCACGGACGTGAAGGCACGAAGGATCGCCTGCTTGTAGCCGTTCGTGGTCAGGGTCGCACCGCTGATGGCATCAATATCGTTGTAGGTGTCCTCGGTCTTGCCGTCGAACTGACCGT
>JAQXRJ010000167.1 GCA_029218465.1 bacterium
CATCCGAATAGCGCGCCGCTGTCTCGTTGCCAAGGCGGTACGCCCAGACATTGTGCGTCGCGTCGGCATATGCCTTCTGCTTGGATCGGATGAACGCCATCGCTTCCTCCTCGGTCTTGACCGGAGCGGCATGACCGATGAAAACAGAGCGCTTCTCCTCAAACTGATCCGATCCGTTCCCCTCCAGCGTAGTATACAGCTCGGGCGTATCCTTTTCGGACGGGGTGATGTCCGCCGCCTCTGCGCGGCGCTCTTCAGCGCGGCTCACTCGTCCCCCTCCGTCAGCATCGGGTCAGCTTCCTCCGTCAGCCACGATGCTTCGCCTATGCTTTCGATCAGCATCTCCCGGACGCACCCGTACCGCAGGGCAACGGGCGGCGGGATCAGCCCCTTCTGGATCATGCGCTCAAATGTACGGAAGGTGACAAACCGGCTGTCCGACGTTTCGCCCTCCTGCAAAACAATCTCCGTCTCCCTTCCCTTCCCCGGAAGGCGGTACAGGTAAATGTCCATAAACGCGGACGGCTCCCGCACGCAAGACAGTAGCTGCAACGCCTCGGGTGGCGCGTCGATACCCGTCTCCTCGAACAGCTCCCGCTTTGCCGAGAGCCGGCTCTCCTCTCCGGCGACGCCGGAGCCTCCGGTCACTTCCCAGTAATCCGGGTACATCCCCTTGGTCGGCGCGCGTCTGGTCAACAGCACCTGCCCGTCGGTATCCACGGTGATGACCGTCACCACCGTGTGGAAGGTTCCCTCCGGCATCGGATACTGCCGCCCCCGCGGGTGCGTCCTGCCGAGCGGCTTCCTGTCCTTGTCCAGCAAATCCCAGTATTCCATAATTTTTACCATTCCTTATATAATCAATTGGACGGTTTATGCCGGTTCCGGCGATCAATCCTCGCTGTCCGCCGTCTCCGGTTGCGTATCGAACGACTTCATCAGCCCGTACACGCGGTCGTCCACGACCGCAACCACGGTCATGCCGTCCGCACCGTACTCCACCGACTCGACCGATGCCTTCTCGGAGTAAAGCCTCGACAGCGCGCCCGCTTCGGCGTTGGGGATGAAGAAGGTCACACGCCGCTTGCCCTGCCGAATGATCGACTCGATACAGCGTGCCAGTTCCTCACAGCCCTCACCGGTCAGCGCGGAGATATAAACCGCCTTGCGCC
>JAQXRJ010000168.1 GCA_029218465.1 bacterium
CCACCGGATTTTATATTGCCATGGGTGCCATGCCGGCGGGAAGTCAGAGACAGGCCAACCTGAGAGCACTCGTGGATCAGGCCTCAGGTTACCGGAAAAATCAGGACGGATCTCTTTACGGATTTATGAAATATATTGATGCTGTCAAGGCAAAGAAGGTTCCTATGGGGCAGGTGAAGATGGTCGGCGAGGATGATGACACTATAAGGATAATGACCATTCATAAGTCCAAAGGCCTTGAATTTCCAATGGTTCTGCTGTGCGGCTTCTGCCGGAAGCTGAATTATACGTCTGTGGGAAAGGGTGCAGCCATTCACAAAGATTTCGGCATAGGACTGCCGCTGGTGAACTATAAGGAGAGCTGGTTTAAAACTACACTGCTTCAGAATGCTGTAAGACAGAGATTCCATCAGGAAGAGGTAGAGGAAGAAAAAAGGGTACTTTATGTGGCAATGACAAGAGCCAGAGATATCCTGTATATTCTGGGAATTTCAGATGATCCTTCCGGTGAAGTATCAAAAGTTATAGATGACATCCCTAAGGATTTCAGCTATTTTACCATGACCGGGCGAACCATATGTATGAAGCGCAGCTGCTGGGATGAAGTTTTCAACGCAGATCTTACAGGCCTTTCACGGGGAAGAAAGCGTGCGGCCGCAAAAGCCGTCAAGCTTCTTGAGCAGGAGCCGGGGCCGGTGGATGATGACATTATAAAACGCCTCACATTCAGCTATCCATATGAAAAGGATCTTTCGGTCAAGTCAAAATACTCAGTTAGTGAACTTGTAGCTGAGGAAAACAGACAGGGAATAGATTATCTCAGCACTCGCAGGAATCGTCAGGCTGATTTAAGGCCCATTGAGCTGGCAGAACCGGAGAGCTTTAAGCTGAGCAGCGGCTTCACTGCTGCCCAGATAGGAACCATAACCCACAAAGTATTGGAAAATATGGACTTTACGGCCGCCTCGGAGAGCGGTGCTTCATATATTGAAGAGCTTATTGTGAAAATGGTGGAGGAAGAGTTCATTAGCCGCCAGGAGGCCGATGCGGTAGATGCGGGAAAACTTGCGGATTTTGCGGTGTCATCTCTTGGAAGACGAATAGCAGCAAGTCCTGCTGTATATAGGGAAAAACCTTTTAA
Organism: bacterium; assembly: GCA_029218465.1. GTDB lineage: Bacteria > Bacillota_I > Bacilli_A > RF39 > UBA660 > CAG-710. Next base: position 1,142 of record JAQXRJ010000168.1, read on the forward strand.
TCTGGTATGCAGAGTAGACGGCAGCCCAGCTTTAGTACAAGGTATAATTGACTGCTTTTTCGAGGAAGACGGGCAGCTTGTCCTTGTGGACTACAAGACTACCAATATAAGGAGTAAAGAAGAATTCCAGCGCCGCAAAGGCGAAATTGCGGCTGGTTATTCTTTGCAGATGGAGCTTTA
>JAQXRJ010000169.1 GCA_029218465.1 bacterium
GGGAGAAGCGGAAACTGCCCTGGATTTGTTCCGTCGGGCTGTCAGTGCCATAAAATACGATAATGCCTATTCGCAGGGGCGTAGCGAACTGGACAGATTCCTGCAGGATGCCGAGGCAATCGGCATAAAAGTCAATATGTCAGGAGAATTGCCCGGGCAGGAGGAACTTCGGCGCGTGATGATACTTGCCATGCGGGAATGTCAGACAAACTGTGTGCCTCATGACAAAGCAACAACAATACATATCAAGGTGGAAGAAAAGGGAGATGGCATTTCCATGCAGATTACAAACGACGGAAGAGTTCCCGAAACCGAGGTTGTTCCCAAGGGCGGACTTTTTAACCTGCAGCGACATATTCTGGATTACGGTGGCACCATGGAAATACAGTCAAAGCCGTGCTTTGCGCTCTCCGTGGTTCTCCCGGTGATAAAGGAGGGGATGGAATGAAACGGGTTTTAATTGTAGAGGACCAGAGGATGCCCCGTGAAAACATGGAGCGGATGATTTTTGACAGCGGCAGATACGAGCTGGTGGCCAGCTTAAACGGCGCGGATATTGCCTATTTGAAATGCTGTCAGCAGCATGTTGACCTGATTTTAATGGATGTCTGCACTGCGGGGAATAAAGACGGCATTGAAGCTGCCGCGGAAATCAAGGCGAAGTTTCCTAATATCAAGATCATCATTGTCACCTCCATGGTGGAGGTGAGCTACTTAGAGCGTGCCAAAGCAGCCGGGGTTGACAGCTTCTGGTATAAGGATATCAGTCCGGAAGCGTTGATCGACGTGATCGACCGGACCATGGCAGGCGAGCATCTTTTTCCGAACGAAACGCCCAAGGTGAAATTGGGACTGGTGGAAAGTACGGAGCTGACGGTAAAAGAGATCGAGGTACTGCGGCTTATCTGCGACGGATTGGAATACGATGAAATCGCCGACAAGCTGGATGTGTCGGAGAGAACCGTCAAATACCATGTTTCCAACATATTATCCAAAACCGGATATGCCAACAGAACCCGGCTTGCCATTGCAGTCACCAACAAGAGATTTATCGTTCCCAACCTGCCTGAAGAACAGGGGGGTTCCACAACCGAATAACCAAAACCTTTTACGTTCACCCCGGCTTCAAAAGAAGCCGGGGATTTTTTTTGCAAATTTTTTTAAAAAAATGCAAAAACCTGTACTTAGGTACAGGGTGCAATGGAAAAAAATCTGTTATGATGGTTGCGATGGTAAAATTTTATTACCAATTTTTAAATTTGAAAGGGGGGTGATTTCATGCGGAGAGTTGTTGTTGATATGCAAAATGCTTTATTTGCTGACGCCATTGCAACGGCTCTTAAGAATTTTGATTCGGACTTTGAGGTATATCAAAGTGAAAGCCCTGTTAAAACCACGGATCTATGCGCTTTTACGGAGGCGAATATTCTCATCATGGAGGTCACAGCCTACACGCCGTGGAAGTTAGAGGAACGCATGAAAATCCGGAATGAAGTGAAAGCACAGAGTCCGGGCTGCAAAATCGTACTGGTGGTGGATGAGAACACCGAAAAGAAGCTGGCGGATAAGGTGCGTCAGGCGAAGAAGGACGGACTGATTGACAGCTTCATCTATGGCTCTGTTTCTTCCACGTACCTTTCAGCAGTCATCGATGCCCTGTAGGGAGGATGCAGAAGGACAGAAGCTCTCTTTGCCGTGTGGGAGAGCGGGAAACGAAACGCACGGTATCATCAACCGGCAAGATGCCGGAAAGAAAGAAGGAGGAGTACATTTTGAAAACAAAAAGGAAACTAAAAAGGCTGTTGAGCTTCCTGCTCGCCCTT
>JAQXRJ010000170.1 GCA_029218465.1 bacterium
CCAGAACTGGAAATAACAACAGGGTCAATCTTATAAATCGATGTGACAGTAGAATTATTTCCAAAATCAATACCAACAGGAAGAACAGAGTTCATTTATTAACAATAATGAAAGAATTATCAGTTTAGGGAAAGCAGGTCGTTTTACTTTTTATGGACCTTAATAGATTTCATAAGAAAAAGAAAGAATATAGAGAAAATGAACTAATAGTGAATAGATATTATTAAATTAAAGAAAATGAAATTGGGTATTTATTACTTCTTGTTAATGAGATTCCCTAACAGTGGTTAAAACCAACTATTTACAATCCTATTATATAACAAATCAATCAGATAACATAATAAATTATAAAATAACTATAATGACTTTACTAGACTAGCAATAGCTTTTTCCGTATTCTGATCAATTCTTTCATTATTCTTATTCATACAAATCTCAAGTTGTTGTTGATAGACTTGTTGAAGATATCTACATTACATTCCCATTATTTCCCTTACGAATCATCTGAAATAGGAGCTTTCATATCAATTGTATACATACGATTCTCAAATGATGAATTCAAATCTGCTTGATCTTTCTTCATAGCAAATAAGCAATTCTTTACAGACTTATTTCTATATTTAATAAATTTATATTACAAATACATATCATTGAGATTCTGTGTTTGAACAGGATTCTTTGGTTGTACTTCTTCTACATTATCTAAAGAGAGAGAATAAAAAGTATTCTCTGCATCTTGAGCTAATTGCTCTAAAATATCACTCATCCAAGAAAAATAAAAAAGCCTCAAGGGAGGATCGAACTCCCGACCTTTCGCTTACTAAGCGAGTGCTCTACCGACTGAGCTATTGAGGCACCTACTAGGTTTATAATGGTTGTCCTTTCAACAGAGAAATGAGTTGATGGATTAATAGGAAATTGATTTCTATATAAATACAGATGTGAAAATGATATTCATTTCAATTTAGTTCGAATGAAATCAAAGATAATAAAAGCATTTCAAAATGAGTTGTTTAATTGGTTAAACAAAATCTTATAGACTTTTGATTAGCCAATCAGATTGCAGCTTGTGAAATCTATGAATTGATGGACTGAATAAACAAATAAATCTTTAATTCTTATTGAATTCTTAAAATGAGTGATACTGAAAACAATACCAATTTCAAAAGCATCACCTTCAGGATCATTTGTCCCATCACAACTAATCATAACAAACTGTTTAGACAATTCTATTAACTGC
>JAQXRJ010000171.1 GCA_029218465.1 bacterium
CCAACGGTCAACGAGATCGGACGTCTGGTTGCCGCTTATACCGAGGTTGATGAACTCAAACTCGCTGTCGGGGTGGCGGTTTTTTATTGCTTCTGCCGCAAATTTGGGGTATCCGCCGCCGAGGGGGTGGAAGTCGTTTATGTCGCGTCCCCAGTCGGTGATGCTGTCCCCCTGAAAAAGAATTTTCATGTTATTTATCCTCCGTGATGTGTTCGAGGTAATTATAATACTCTTGCCGACAAGATTCAAGAACTATTGACAAAATATGAAAAAACATTAAAATATATCTTAAGATATAATTGTGACAGTTCAGTTAAAAGTAATTGCGGGGAATAAAAATGCTAAAAAAACTTAAAAAGCTTGCATTCAGCCGTGTGTTTATTGTCGGATTGCTTATATTGCTGCAGTTTGCGATAATTTTATTTGCGGCTGTCCAGTTCAGCAGATATTTCGTATTATATTCGGTAGCCGCAAATATCCTTGCTATTATTTTCTTCATAAAGATAATCAACACAGACCAGAACATGGCGTTCAAGCTCGCATGGTCGATTCTGATCTTTGCCTTTCCCGCGTTCGGCGTGGCGATCTATATGATTTTCGGCGGGAACAGGCTTTCCAAGCACGCCGTGAAAAAAATGAAATCAATGAACCAAAGCGCCGAGCTTAATGTTAACCGAAACGAGACGTTAATAGAGCGGCTTGACGGGGTCGACAGAGATGCGGCAAAGCAGTCGAAATATATCGTCGGCAGCTCGTACTGCCCGCCCTTCGAGAATTGCACAACCAGGTACTTCCCGACGGGAGAGGACATGTTCGAGCCGTTCCTCATCGAGATCAGAAAAGCGCAGAAGTACATTTTCATCGAGTATTTTATCATCGGAAAGGGTGAAATGTGGGATAGAATCCATGAAATTCTCCTTGAAAAGGTGCAGGCAGGGGTCGACGTGCGCGTTATTTACGACGACGTCGGAAGCATCATGGCGACTGACATGAAGTTCAGCGACAGACTGAACGCCGAAGGAATCAAGTGCCACGTTTTCCAGAGATTTGTTCCGCTCCTCTCGGGCATTCAGAACAACCGCGACCACAGGAAGATTTGCGTTGTCGACGGCGTTACCGCTTTTACGGGCGGCATCAAC
>JAQXRJ010000172.1 GCA_029218465.1 bacterium
CATGTCAGCATTACGAAATGATACGCGAGGGAGATAAGATAGCCGTCGGCATCTCCGGAGGAAAGGATTCCCTTGCGCTTCTTCTCGCGCTCTCGCGTATGCGCGACTTTTATCCCGTGAAATATGACGTGTGCGCGCTGTCAATCGACATGGGATTTTCCGGGAGCGAGGGGCTTTTTGACCCTGTCTCCGAATTCTGTGCCTCGCTCGGTGTCGAATACCGCATTGAGAGAACGGAGATCGCGCAGATCGTTTTCAACGAGCGGAAAGAGAAGAATCCGTGCTCCCTCTGCGCAATGATGAGACGCGGCGCGCTTGTAAATGCATCAAAAGAGATGGGTGCAACGGCGATCGCGCTCGGACATCACCTCGACGATGCGGTTGAGACATTCATGCTTTCTCTTACGAACGAGGGACGTATCGGTTGCTTCTCGCCTGTGACAGTATATGAAAACTCCGGGATAAACGTTATTCGTCCGCTTGTTTACGCACGGGAATATGAGGTCGCCTCCGTCGCACGAGCGGAGAACCTGCCAGTCGTGAAAAGTCCGTGCCCCGAGGACGGAGAGACGGAGCGCGAGCGTATGAAAGAATACCTCCGCTCCCTTGACAGAGAGCACCGCGGGGTGTATCTGAGAATACTCGGTGCAATGGAGCGCCGCGGGATCGACGGATGGAGAGAATAAAATTTGTTCGTTAAGTCGGCTTTCAGTGTGGAAATAACTTTACTTTTGTAGAATTCAATATATGCCTGCTTCCTTTTTGGTCGGAGGTTATCACATCAATTCGTGCTTACGGTTCTTTGCCGGATGCGCCGTCCGTGACTGAGAAATAAATAATCATAGGAGATGGAAATGAGAAGCAAAAGAGGGAAAAGAAATTATAACATCGGCAGCATAATAAAAAGGCTCATATGCTACGTGGTTGGTCTGTTTATTATAACGATAGGCGTTAACATATCAAAAGCCTCCGCTCTCGGAATTTCTCCCGTTAGCTCGGTTCCGAGAGCGCTCGAGGTCAAGTGGGGAATCTCTCTCGGCATGACCACGATCATCGTCTACTGCGTCCTCGTGCTTTTGCAGATCATTATACTCGGAAAGAAAACAAAGCTCTATAATCTGCTCGGGATACCGCTCGCGTGGGCGTTCGGCTTTATGGTCAACCTCAGTTCTATCCTCGTCGCGGGCATTTCTCCGAAGACTTATGCTGAAAAGATAGTCTGGCTTGTAGTGAGCGTTGCAACTATCGGAATCGGAGTTTTTCTTTATCTGCGTCCTCATTTTGTTCCCATGCCCGCCGAAGGGCTTGCCGCCGCGATATCCGAAAAGAGCGGTATGAAGTTCGGCAACTGCAAGACTATCGTTGACTGCTCGATGATTCTGATTGCGCTCATAATACAGTTCATTTTCCTCGGAGGCTTCAAATCCTTCTCGGGCGAAACAGTTGTCGTGAGAGAGGGAACCATTATTGCGGCGGTCTGCGTAGGACAGGTGGTAAAGCTCCTGACAAAGCTGGTCGGGGAGCAGACTGAGAG
>JAQXRJ010000173.1 GCA_029218465.1 bacterium
TGATATAACCAAGTACATGATTAAATAGAATATTCAAATCTGTACTATCTATTTCATTGTCATTATTGATTTTAGCTACAGATTTTTGATAGCTGTTTAAAGAATCAATAGATATGTACTCCAGTACAATATTGAAGAGCATGTTTACATCTGTTGAGTCAGCACTACCATCCATATTAATGTCACCTTTTGGGCAAATCTTCACATTCAGCACAACGGCTTCACTGCCGACGGCGATCTCGTATTCGCGGGTAACGTGATTCTTCTTCATCACCTTCATTGTGTATGTGCCGGCGGCAACGCCCTCAATGGAATATTCGGCGGTGTTGCCTTTTACTTTGACGGTATATGTTGCCTCTGAAGCGTCTTCTACAAAAAGCTGAATCGTCACATCGTCTGTGTCGCTGTTGAAGCTTGTCACCGTGCCGCTCACAGACACCCCATCAACTACCTCAACTTCTCCGTCCAAAATTTCGGTCTCTATTTCCTCATATTGGTTTTCGCCATCGGATTTTCCGATTATAACGCTACTTTCTTTTTCATCATTATAATCAATAGCCACTTCAATGATGTTTCCCACCGCAAGGCTGTCTTTTAATTTAAACTTAAGATCGAGAAGTGATCCTCCATCCGTGATTCCCGTTATGTCTTCCCAAGCAAAATATACTCTTCCTTTATTTTCGGCCTCATTCACAACATTATTTGTTGTCGGGCTTTTCCCGCTCATAACGCTTCCTTCTGAACATGAAACGAACTCAAGCTGGGACGAATCATAAACTAAACAGAACTGTATTACCTCTGCTCCTGTATTTTCGCTTATGAGCACCGATACATTTGCAGTTCCTCCAGAAACTGCCCGAGTAGTAGTAACCGAGAGCAACGCTGTTGTTATAACTGAAGGATCATAATCAGTATCGCTCATCGGATGTGCCGCAGTAAATTCTAATGAAGTATAATCTATTGATACATTCTCGGTACTGCTGTTTTTTGTGTGACCATTAAAATTCTCGTCACATTTAAGGAAATAGCTATATGCACTTTTCCCAGCATCCCACGTGGAGTCAAGGTTATAATATTTATTTCCGAGCTTTACTATATTCCAGGCGTGAGGTTCTCCACCACCTGTTCCGGACACAATGCGGACATCAACTCCGGCTTCGAGCGCCATCCGGTAAAACAGGTTTGCATACCCCTGACACACGGCTGTTTTATTTATCAGCGCCGCATAGGCTGTATATTTCAAAAAGTAACTGGTATCACTAAAGTTATCGTAGTCATATGTAATATTGTTACATATATAATCATATATTGCGCAAACCTTTTCGTAGCTGGTTTTTGCAGACAAATCCAGCGACGCAACTACCTTTTGAATCTCTGTATCGAGTTGAGCTTCCTGTTCTGCGGTACTATAATATGTCACTGTAT
>JAQXRJ010000174.1 GCA_029218465.1 bacterium
ACCGGCGCTTGACGGCGGCAGACTTCTGTTTGAGGTAATTGAAGCGGTCATCGGAAAACCCGTAAACAGAACCGTGGAGGGGTACATTCACCTTGTGGGAATGATACTTATTCTTATTCTGATGGCGCTTATAATCTTCAAGGACATAGCCGGATTTTTCAGGTAGCTTCAGAACGGAACTTATAACGAAGTAAAAATAAATCGGAGACAGGAAATGGGATTTGAAAGAAGATTTTCAAGGAAAATCAGAGTGGGAAACAGCTATATCGGCGGGTGGGCGCCCGTATCGGTGCAGTCTATGGTCAATGCCGACCCCTATGACTTCGAGGCTGTTGTCGCTCAGGTCAAAAAACTTGAGAGCGCGGGTTGTGACATTGTCAGAATGACAGTTCCGAGCGAAGAAGCGGCAGGGGTCTTTTCGGTGCTCAAGAACGAAGGGGTTTCGATTCCTCTCGTTGCAGACGTTCATTTCGACCATAAAGCCGCAATAGCGGCGGCAATGAGCGGAGCTGACAAGATTAGAATTAATCCCGGCAATATCGGTGCGGAATGGAAGGTGCGCGAGGTTGCTGACACGTGCCGAACTCTCGGAATACCGATAAGAATAGGTGTCAATTCGGGGTCTCTTGACAAAAAAATACTTGAAAAATACGGTTCACCCACGGCAGAGGCTCTTGCAGAGAGCGCGCTCGCTCAGGCTGAGGCGCTTGAAAGAAACGCTTTTTCTGACATTGTCATTTCAATCAAATCATCCGACATACATACAATGGCCCTCGCCAACAGAATAATTGCCGAAAACACCGACTATCCGCTTCACCTCGGAGTGACCGAGGCGGGAGATGAGTATGCGGGAATAATCAAAAGCTCCGCCGGAATAGGCTCGCTTCTTTTGGACGGAATTGGTGACACCGTCAGAGTCTCTCTCACCGCAGACCCTGTCAGGGAAGTAAAGGCGGGAAGAGAGCTGTTAAAGGTTCTCGGACTTTCAGCGGGAGGTATTGATATAATTTCATGCCCAACCTGCGGAAGAACAAAAATCGACATAATTGATATAACAAATAAGTTCCGCAAAATATGCGATGAGATTGACACCAAAGGAAAAAAAGTCAAGGTGGCAATAATGGGATGCGTTGTCAACGGACCGGGAGAAGCGCGTGAAGCCGATTTCGGCATCGCAGGCGGAGACGGCTTTGCCGTACTCTTTAAAAACTCAGAGACAGTCGGAAGAGTGGAAGAAGCCGATATTATTGAAGTTTTGAAAAAAGAAACGCTCGATTTCATTGAAAAGAGCGAC
>JAQXRJ010000175.1 GCA_029218465.1 bacterium
ATATTTGAACACGTTTATCATGTTCTTCTTTACCCCGTCGTCGTCCTTTGCGGTGTACGCCGCCGTCAGGACGGGCAGTATGCTGACCGTGAACGGAACGATGAATGCCGACGGAAAGTTGAATATTTTCTTCGCGTTGCCGAATACGCCGTACAGCCAGTTAGCGTCCTCGTAGGAATAAAGGAGCTTGTCCTGGAGTATTCTCATGATAACCGCGGTATCGATGAGGTTCACAAGGCTCATCACCGACGCGCCGAGAGACACGGGTATTGCGATGCGGAAAAGCTCTTTGATTATCGCCTTGTCGGATCTGACCGCCATGCCGCTCGGAACAAAGCTCTTTGCGCTTCTCTTTTTCATGAGGGAAAGGTAAACAACTGCGAGAACAGCGCCGATCGAGACGCCCATGATCGCACCCGCGGAGCCTCCGACATATGAAAGCTCGGTCTTTATCAGCACCGCCGCGAGTATGCATCCGAGAATGAGCTTTGCAAATGCCTCGATAACCTGCGAGGTCGCCGTGTGTATCATGTTGTTTTTTCCCTGGAAATATCCGCGGAGTGAGGACATGATAAACGCGCAGAACGCCGTAACGGCAAGGACTCGGATCGAGAGCCATGCGTTCGGATTTTTTATAAGCTGTGCAAGCCACTTTGCGCCGAAGAACATAATCGCGGCGATGACTGCACCGATGACAGTGAACACACGGGTGGAAACCTTATATATACGCTCCGCCTCGTCGGTATTGCCGGAAACGAGCGTCTCGCTGACCATTCTTGATACGGCAACCGGCAGTCCGGCAGACGCAAGAACGGCGAGCATATTATAGATATCGTATGCCGAGTAGAAGTATCCCATTCCCTCTCCGCCGAGCATGTTGGCGATCGGGATGGTAAAGAGAAGTCCCGCGAGTTTAACGAACGCGGTCGATATTGTCAGTATAAAAGCCCCCTGCAAAAACGTGGCTTTTTTCGGTGTGTTGTTCAGAATAAAACCTTCTTTACGATTGGAATAAATATCGTATATATTGTAGCATATGAGGGAAATAAAGTCAACAATCCGTGGCTTTCATTCCATATACGGAAAACGGTGTTATACTTGATTTTTGGGGGGAGACTTTGTATAATGGTAAAAAACATGAAAGGTTCAAGTTCTATGATTCGTGAAGACGCTTTTTTTGAAAGAATACTGCTGGTCTCAGGGTTCTGTGAAGGCTATGACAAATGGTTGGACAAATATCTGGAGTCGGAAAACCCGCTGTCAGAAATCGTTCTCAAGCTCGTTGAGTGCGGCTCGAATATGAAAGAAGTCGAGCATTGTCTCA
>JAQXRJ010000176.1 GCA_029218465.1 bacterium
GTAACGTATATGTCCTGAGACAATACGACCGCAGTCTCGGTGCCTTCATTGTAGCCGCCTTTGCCAATCAGTGAAGAGGCAACTTTTGTTCCTGCAGCGTAACCGGATTGCGAAACACCGTCGATTGTCGACTGCACATGGCTTCCGATACGGTTCAAAAGGAGGGAAGAGGCATTGCCTTCAACCGCAACGCCGTTCAAAACGACATTGGACAGATTAAGCGTAGCAGTGTAAACATTTGTGTCGACTTGTGAACCGTGTACCGTACCGCAGATCAATGCGCCGGATCCGGAAGCGCCGCCGTTAAGGTAGGCTACCGTCCCGTTGAGCTTGACATCCTGTACGGTGACAGTTCTGTTGCTGTCTGACGCAATAATGTCTGACAGAAGTCCTGCCTGCAGACCGTAAAACTGGTTCTGTGCAGTTACCTTGTCCTGTCCGAACGTGAGAGTATGCCCTTTGAAATCGACTGTCACGCTTTCCTTTGCCGTGGGGTAGAAGCAATAATTCGTCATATCAACGTCGGCAGTCGCCGTAATATCGTTGATTTGAGACGGAATGTATTCATTTTTCACTCCGGCTATCAGTGCGGTATTTGAGAAGTCGTATATATTCCAGTAAAGCAGATCTGTGGGAGATGCAATCATTCCCGCAGTCGCGGGCGGAGTGATGGTCGCCACGTTGAAGTAATATCTTGTTTTAGTGTTCTGACGGCTGTTAATAAGGCCGTACCAGCCGGATGCTTCGGGGAATTTACCTACATCGGTCTCCTGCGTCTCGATGGTTACAATCCCTCCGGTTGCCGGCACGTCCACTGTGGTATATGAAGTGACGTTTTCTCCGACTAAGAGGTCGAATCCGTCTGCCGTTACCGCATCAAATCCGCCGGGGTCAGCCGAAACTGTTACAAGTGCCTTTTTGCCGTCTGCGAGCAGAATGCCGCGCATGCTTCCGCTCGAGGTGAGGTTGAGTCCGTCAACCGATGTGCCTGAATCTGCGTCAAGTCTTCCTTCAAGATTGTAGATGAGGCCGCCGAGACTTGCCGCACCCGATTTTACTGTTCCTGAAAACGATCCGTTCACTTTGACATGGCAATTTTTGAAGGTATGGCCGAGAATTCCACCCATGGAACCTGTGGCACTTTCTGCAGTCAGGCTGACGCCGTTCGCCGTCGTGCCGCTCAGGTCGACGAAGGTGTAATTTGTGCAGATAAGCTCGCCGACAAGACCGCCCATTCGGAGATCGCTTGCGCTGCCGACTTTTATAATTTTTGTTCCAATCGTGTTATT
>JAQXRJ010000177.1 GCA_029218465.1 bacterium
TATCGTTACTACACACTTACTTTTTTTCGTGCCAAGGTTAGACAAAATTATAACCTACCAAATGATATTTTCAGTAATGGTGTCAAATGGATATTCGTCCGATTCTTCCAAGCACTTAAATATTCGTTTTAAGTTACTACGTCTTCGAATGTATGTTGAATCCGATAACATATAACAAAACTGACGCATATCAAGCTTGCCTTTGCTAGTGACTTTTAAAACTCTACGAATTAACTTATTTCTTAAAAGAAGTCGTGTAATAAGTTTATTGCGTTCTTCTTTTGACAATGTATCTAAAGCATATCCGAGGCAAGTCAGATAGTATGTGTCATAATACTTCCATACTAATCCTATTAAGAGAGCTGTTTTTAAATGATTTTCACCATACTTAGTAAAAGCACCCTCTTTGCGATTCTCACCATCATTTAGCAGCATTTTTCCCATTTGCAAAGGCTTCACACCGGGATTGTTTGCTCTTTTTAATACTGCACACAAATTGTCAGTACAATTTTCGAAACTACTAAATTGGAAAACGTCACTAGAATTAATTATCTCGTTAAATTGACTTGATAGTATATCATCCATAATTTTAGCACAATCAATGTTATTTATTTCGGATATGTAGTGGTGTATGTCATCAATTGGAAATACATAATCGTAATACATCATTTTATTATTGACTCTTTTTTCATAATGCATTGATTGATACTCTATTATGATTTCATTACTATTCATGCTTTTCATCTATTTTTTTTAGTCTCTTCCATATCTTTTGAATCTCATAAAGCGACTTCTCCAATGTCTCTGGGGATGTCTCAATCTGTTTTTCAAAAGACTTATCATTAACAAATTCCTTAAAACTTCTCAATTTTTTTACTACATCGTCAAGTTTTCCAGATTCTTGCATATCTTCATAGGCTTCATAAAGAGATTTGTTTCCCGATGCAACTTGCTGCATTAGTTTTTTCGATTGTTTATCTCCAACCTTTGCAATATCGCCAAGTTTTCTAATATCTGCAGCCTCTTTGATATGTCCGCTCTTTATTTCGTTTGCAATAGTATCATCAATATCTGGGTTTGTTTCCCTATATTTCTTTAGCGATGCATTTTTTAAATACTCTTCATAATAACT
>JAQXRJ010000178.1 GCA_029218465.1 bacterium
ATGAATTCCTGATGGATTTGGAAGAAATCGAATATCGGATCGATCATCTGAAATTGTTAGGCTCCAAGGGAACGACCGGCACGCAGGCGAGCTTTGTCGAGCTGTTTGACGGCGATACTGCGAAAATCAAAAAGCTGGAGAAGATGATTGCCGAAGAGATGGGATTTGAGGAAGTTGTTCCTGTTTCGGGACAGACTTACTCCAGAAAGGTAGATGCGCAGGTTGTTGCGGCTTTGGGCGGTCTGGCACAGAGCGCCAGCAAATTTTCGACCGATATGCGTATCCTGCAGAATTTTAAAGAGATGGAGGAGCCTTTTGAGGCGCATCAAATCGGTTCTTCGGCAATGCCGTATAAACGGAATCCGATGCGTTCGGAGCGGATCACTTCATTGGCAAGATATGTGATCATTGACACGCTCAATCCGGCGTTTACCTCTGCGACGCAGTGGTTTGAAAGAACGCTGGACGACAGCGCAAATAAGCGGATATCGGTGGCAGAGGCGTTCCTTGCGACCGACAGCATTCTGAACATTCTGATGAATGTATGCAACGGACTGGTGGTTTATCCCAAGGTCATTGAGCAGCGGGTATTAAAGGAATTGCCGTTTATGGCTACCGAAAATATTATGATGGAAGCCGTGAAAAAAGGCGGCGACCGGCAAGAACTTCATGAAAAGCTGCGGACTCATTCTATTGCCGCCGCGAAGGTGGTAAAGGAACAAGGACTGGAAAACGATTTGATTGACCGCATTTGCGCAGACGAAAGCTTCTATTTGACCCGGTCGGAGATCGATGGCATCTTGGATCCGAAAAACTTTACCGGCAGGGCGCCGGAACAGGTGGATGAGTTCTTGAAGGAATGTATTTACCCTGTACTCAAAAAGAATCAGGATATTTTAGGCGAAAGTGCTGAATTATCCGTTTGATTTTTTAGTTGACTTTTGATTCTGCGTATTATATAATATTTTTTATGAATATGAGCTTGGTTATAGGCATATCTGCTTTGCAAATATTCGTTGCGTTATACAGTAAACATTGGAGGAGCGGCTCATGAAACGAGTAGGAAAACCGGTATTCTTTATTGTAGCACTTCTTATTGTTGCCTTTACTGCGTTGACTTTTTTTGGTATTCAAACGCAATACGGCGACAATAAAACAGTATACATAAAGGGTCTGGATAACATTCGCTGGGGAATTGACATTAAAGGTGGCGTAGATGTTACTTTTACACCGCCGTCTACCCAGAAAAATGTAACAAAAGAACAGATGTCGGCAGCAGAAGAAACCATTAAACAGAGAATGACAACGCTGAATATCACCGACGGTGAGGTGTATACCGATTATTCAAAGCACCGTATTATTGTTCGTTTTCCGTGGAAAGAGGACGAGGAGGATTTCGATCCTGAAGCGGCGGTGAAGGAATTAGGTGAAACCGCAGAATTGACATTCCGGGAAGGGTATGAAACCGACGAAGAAGGTTTACCGTCCGGAACCACGAAAGAGAATATCATTTTGACAGGCAGCATGGTTACTTCGGCTACTGTCGGTTATGACAGTGAAAAGAATCAGTACGTTGTGCAGCTGAAGTTAGACAGCGAAGGAACAAAAAAATTCAGCGATGCAACCACG
>JAQXRJ010000179.1 GCA_029218465.1 bacterium
AATGATTAAAGAAAGGAAGATTATAACTAGAATGCTGTTTTATGTATTACAGAAAGATGTTTCTGACTATATGCAGTTATTATATCAAGGAAGTAGGAACTCCCTTCATGCTTTATATTCAATAGAGGAAATACAAATTGATTTATCTTTAATTCAACAGAAATTCAATAGGATTCTAATTAAGCCAATCTCTCAAGAGATTTCATCCGAAGCTATTCAATTATTATATCATTCTTCCTATCAATATCTCATCTGTCCAAATTCGGCCACTTCATTTGCTTTGGGTATTTATTATCTTCATTATCAATTAGCTCTTGAAAGAAAAGAAGTAGAGTGTTCTTTCCATGATTTTGTTTTACCTTCTTTTGAATCTGCTTTTGTTGATGTGATGAATTCACATTTGGTTCATCAATGCTGTCTTTTCTGTCTCAATACAGCACATCCTGGAAAATTCCCTTATTTTGTAGCAGAAGCATTAGATGCACCTGCTGGTAATATTATGCCAAAGGATATTCAAGAGTAGGGAAGTGAATAAATGAATTGATTTGTAGTTTACCTTTACGAAATAGTCGTATTTCTGTGATTCCAAATAATCTTCCTTTCATTCGTAATTATATTTCTCATATTTGTTTTGATTGTCTTAAACAGTTCTATCATTGTTGTGTTTGTTAAGAAAAGAAAAATGGAGTAAGGTTTATGAGGGACAAACAGTAATTTTGAGAAATGGAATGATAGGATTGTAAAACACTATATTACTTTGAGAAAATAGAGTTAGTTGTTTATCCTAGTAAATGAGATGATATTTGATCCTTAAGACTTGTAGAAACTAATTTATATATATATATGAGGAATGATTACCTTCATCAAATGTGATACCAGATTGACGAAGAGAATAAAAAGCAGGATAACAAGCGGAACAGTAAGAAGGTTGAACGCCATGAGTATAATTACCATCAGTGAAGGGAACATCTATTAAGATCATGAACAAAAGATGATACTTGATAAAGTTAGATTAGATGTATCTTTGAATGATCCTGTATTTGTAGTGAATGTTTCAAGTTTAGGAAGATCAATTCATTACTATATCATCAATTAGAATATACTTGATAGAGTAAGACTAGTTGTTTCAGAGAATGAATACCAACCTGTAGTGAATGTAGTCAGATTAGGAAGATCAATTCATGATACAAACATCAATTAGAATATACTTGATAGAGTAAGACTGGTAACAGAAGCGAATGACATCATATCTGTAGTGAATACAGATAGATTAGGAAGATCAATTCATT
>JAQXRJ010000180.1 GCA_029218465.1 bacterium
CTCCTGTGATCCGGAGGTTGCGCGCTACGTTCTTTGGAACGCGCATCGTTCTCTGGGGGATTCGAGAGACTATCTGCGTTTTGTTCTCCGCCAGTACCGAAACGGCGAACCGTCCGTCTGGGGTATTGTCTCCAAAGACAGCGGACGGGTGATTGGCACCATTGGCTATATGACCTATGTCTGGGAAAACTTGACCGTAGAGGTCGGCTACAGCCTGGCCCGGTCACATTGGAATCGCGGACTGATGACGGAAGCGTTGCAGGCGGTGATTGATGCAACCTTTCAAAATATATACATTCACCGGATTGAAGCGCAGCATGATGTCCGCAACCCTGCCAGCGGCCGGGTGATGGCTCGATGCGGCATGCAGTACGAGGGCCTGCTTCGCGACCGCGTCTTCAACAAGAACCATTTTGTTGACATCAGCTTATACGCCATCCTGTATGATGACTGGAAAAAGGCTCGTCAAGCCAAAACAAACGTGCCGCCCGGCAGCGCTTAACGGTCCGGCGGCACGTCATCATAGCGGTTAACGGCTCAGGGCATTCTGATAGGGAGCAGGCATGGAAGTTCTTTAGTCCTTCGGGGTGCGATAGCTCTTCATGCGCCGCTCCAGCACATCCGGCCGGGCAACCGAATGACCGAAAAAGCCCAGCACATCGGCGGTACTCTGATAGACGCCGTGATTATAGGCGATCAGTCCGGCACGCTCCAGATGCAGCGAGCCGTCTTCCGCGAACAAATCCTCTCGCACCTGAACGCCGACCACTTCGCCGATGAACATATCATGGCTGCCCAGCTCCAGCACCTGGCGCACCTTGCAGGCCAGATAGGCGGGGCACTGCGCAATGGCAGGCGCATACTGCATGTTCAGTGCAGGCATCGCTGTCAGGCCGCAGGCGGCAAACTTATCCACGTCGCGCCCGGAGCGCACCCCGCAAAAGTCAGCTGCCTTGCAGCGCGGCTCATCCACCAGATTGACCACAAACTCACCGGACTGCTCCACCAGCGCATGGCTAAAGCGCTCCTTGCGCAGGCTGATGGAAACCATGGGCGGCTCGGAATTGACCGTGCCAACCCAGGCCACCGTCACAATGTTCGGGGCAGCCTTCTCATCCCTTCCCTTGCAGGAAACCATCACCGCCGGTACAGGGGCCAGCAGCGTGCAGGGGTCAAACGTGCGAAAATTCTCCGTCACAATATCACACTCCCATTCTTGTGCTTCTCAGGAAAACAGTGTACAATAGAAGCCCTGATGATGTCAACCATCCGGTTTTCATCATGAAGAAATATGAGTAAGGAGGCGCAGCATGACCGTACTGATGCAGGTGCTGACGCTTTTTCTTCTGATGCTATGCGGTTTGTGGGCCATGCGCAGGCAGGTGGTCACGCAGTCGGGACTTTCAGGACTCAACGCCTTCGTTCTGAATTTCGCCCAACCGGCCCTGATTCTTGCCCGACTTCAGCAGGATGCCAGCCTGCAGCTCATGCAGGAGCTGCTCTGGGTGCTGGTGCTGGCCTGTGTCATCATGACCATCAGCGGCATGGTAGCGCACAGGGTGTTTCGCGGTCAGGAGCAGCGTCGCCGCTCGGTGCTGACGGTGCTTTCCCTGGCCAGCAACTGCGGCTTTATGGGCTATCCCGTCATCACGGCCGCCTTTGGCGAGGATGCG
>JAQXRJ010000181.1 GCA_029218465.1 bacterium
TGTATGTTGTGTGATCGTTTCTCTTGCTTTATCTCTGATATTTTTCGATTTTACTATTGTGGGAACAAGAGAAGGGACTATTATTTCTGCCCTGCTGACGGGTGTGGTTGTCAAGTTTTTTTGCAGGAAAATCAAAGAGCCTATCAATGCTTTTTTGTGTCGTCAATCGTATCATAAATCGGAATAAGCCTGGCTTGATTTGAAAAAACAAAGAAAAACAGCGCCGTAAGGCGCATACTCGCAAAAAGGTGGTAGCGAAAGCGAAACGTTGCGAACGCGTTTACAAGTGAGCAGATGAGCCGAGCGTGCCTTTTTGCGAAAAAGGAGGAACAGTGAAGCGGGTGACTGATTTTTTATGATAATAAAAAATCGGAACAAGCGAAACTTGTTCCGACGTGGTTGCGGAGGCTGGATTTGAACCAACGACCTTCGGGTTATGAGCCCGACGAGCTACCGGACTGCTCCACTCCGCGATATCTAAATGATGAAAATCTCTTTCCTATCCTTCCGCCGTAATCACCGACTTTTCCGATAGCTATATTATTATAACACAGTTTTGTTTATTTGTAAACCCCCTTTTTGAAAAAAATTTAAAATTTTTCATCAGACTCAGTATTTCGCTTTGTTACAGGGCAAAAAACATCCTCTCACGCTAAAAAAACATAACGAGAAAACCGCCCCGGAGATCAGGATACCGGGGCGGCTGCAATCATTATTTATGAAGGGCTCTTTGGATCAGCTTAACCAGCTCCATAATAGGAAGAATGGAAACGGCCAGCCCAACGGCAACGGCATATTCCCCTAAAGAAATGGCAGCAAAGCCAAAGGCATTTGCCAAAAAGGGAATATAAATCACACCGGTGGTACAGATCAGTGAAACCGCCATGGCTCCCCACAAAAACAGATTATGAGAAGGCATGGAGAACACAGATCCCCGCCGGGAACGCATATTAAACGAATGCACAATTTCTACCAAAGACAGGGTCAAAAAGGCCATAGTCATGCCGTCCGGGCTATTGACGATCTCCCATCTTCCGGCTTCCATAAAATGACCAATGAAATAAGACGCCAGGGTAAGCAGCGTAATCACAGCGCCCTGCATCGCTACGTCAAACCCCATGCCCCCGGCAAAAATACCGTCCGACGCTTTTCTGGGCTCCCGGCGCATAATATTGCGCTCGCTTTTCTCCATTCCCAGCGCCAGAGCAGGAAAGCAGTCGGTAATCAGGTTGATCCACAGCAAATGGACCGGCTTTAAAATGGTAAAGCCCAGCAGAGTTGCAAAAAAGATGGAAAGCACCTCCGCCAGATTGGAGGAAAGCAAAAACTGAATGGATTTACGAATGTTGTCATAAATCCGGCGGCCTTCCTCTACCGCAGACACGATCGTGGCAAAATTATCGTCCGCCAGCACCATATCGGCTACATTTTTGGTCACGTCCGTGCCTGTGATTCCCATTCCCACGCCAATATCGGCACTTTTAATGGAGGGTGCGTCGTTTACGCCGTCTCCCGTCATAGCGGTGATTTTCCCCTTCGCCTTCCATGCCTTCACGATTCGCACCTTATGCTCCGGCTGAACCCGGGCATAAACGGAAAAGCCTTCAATCCTTTCTGCCAGCTCCTCATCGGACAAATCATCCAGCCGGGCGCCTGTGATGGCCTGTCGGGGGTCCTCCAGAATCCCCAGCTGTCTGGCAATGGCCACGGCAGTATCCTTATGGTCGCCGGTAATCATTACAGGACGGATCCCTGCATTTTT
>JAQXRJ010000182.1 GCA_029218465.1 bacterium
GATCATGTTCATAAACAGATGCTATTCCTGTATCCAGAAGAAGCTTCACCGCACAGCCCAGACCGACTACGCCCGGGGCGTTTACCGTTCCTGCCTCATACCCATCAGGCATTTCCTTAGGCTGTTTTCTGTCTTTAGAAGCCGAACCCGTTCCGCCGAAAATAACCGGCTCTAAATCCAGTCCCTCCCGCACATATAAAAATCCCGTACCCATAGGACCCAGCAGACCCTTATGTCCGGGCATGGCGAGCATATCGATGTTCATTTCCGCTACATTAATCGGCAGGCATCCCCCTGACTGCGCTCCGTCCACCAGAAATAAAATACCTTTCCTGTGCGCCAGCTGCCCTATTTCTTTTATCGGCATAATAGTTCCCGTTACATTTGAAGCATGGGTGCAGACAATCAGCTTTGTGTTTTCTTTTACCGCATCTTTTATATCCCTCAGATTCAGACTTCCTGTTTTATCACAGGTTACTATGGTATGCTCTATGCCTCTGCTTTCAGCCATTTTCAAAGGTCTGAGTACGGAGTTATGCTCCATGGAGGTTGTAACAACATGGTCTCCCGGCCTGAGTATTCCGAGTATACCCAGATTTAAAGCTCCTGTTGTATTGCCTGTAAAAATAATCTGTGTAGGATTTGATACGTTAAAAAGCCTCGCAATATTTTTTCTCGTTTTATATATTTCTTCAGCAGTTTTCATCGCCTGATAATGTCCCGATCTGCCGGGATTACCGCAGTATTCGGACATGCACCTGCTGACTGCCCTTATTACCGCTCTGGGTTTTGGAAAGCTTGTCGCCCCGTTATCCAAATAAATCATTGCCGTTCATTCTCCTCTGCCCGTTTATTGCAGCGGTTTCAGACCCCTGCCCTACAATATATGCGACAGGGTTCAATAATGTTAAATTATTTACTCTTTTTTTTACAAAAATTGTTTTTTTTATGTTAGAATGTACGAAATAATAGTAATCCAAAAAAAGGGGGTTTTACAATGTTTAAGACTCAGCTAAGCCAGACAGCTATGGAAGAGCTCAAGCTTGCTATAGACAATCTTTTTTCCCTGGTAATTTCAGTAAACTATACCCGGGACACATATATAGTTCTTAAATCGGATTATTTCAATCTGGTTGAGTCAGAGTACAGACCGGATTTTAAAAAGCTGGCAACGGAGTATCTTGCCAGATATTCAGCCGAGGATTTT
>JAQXRJ010000183.1 GCA_029218465.1 bacterium
CAAGATTCTCACCCCCTTTTCAATGCTATTCTACAATTAAATTACTATATTCCGTACATCAACACACCCAAAACGCCCGATATTACGATAAGCAAAATAGGTGAAAACGCTTTCTTTTTCCACTTGAAATAACCAAGCGCGACCACGAGCAATACTCCGAATATAACCAAGCCTTTCCAATCAAAGCTCACCGCACTTTTCACAGCCCTGATATTCAAAATCACGTTCAAAAACATCGTGAGCGCCGTTGCTAAAATCATTCCGACGATAGCAGGTTTAATTCCGCCAAGCACCGCCTTTACACCTGCATATTTCAGCAATTTCGTGAGCAAGGTTGCCACCAACAAAATGATAATAAACGACGGCAATACCACGCCGAGCGTAGCGAGCATTGCTCCCCAAAATCCGCCCTGCGACGAACCCACGAACGTTGCCATATTCACGGCAATCGGACCAGGCGTGGATTCTGCAACCGCGATAAAGTTCAAGAGTTCCTCTTCCGTCAGCCAACCGTATCCCAAACAGTCTTCACGGATAAGAGAAATCATACCGTAACCACCGCCAAAGGACACCGCACCGATTTTTAAGAAGGTCAAAAATAACTTCAAATAAATCATTGTTTACTCTCCTTTTGTTCGGGGGATTTTTTTGACTTGAAATACCCGATTAAGTAAATCAAAAGCCCGACAAAACCGCTGATTAAAATGTAAAAAATGGAAGAAAAGCTGACGGCGAACACGCCAAACGCTACCATACAAAGAAAAGTAGCCGACATAACGATGAGATTGAACGGTTTTTTCTTCATTTTCTTCAGCATTTTCACGCCTGCGGAAAGAATGAGAAAGACAACGCAAACCTGAATCCCCTTAAATGCCGACGCAACCCAGCCAATCGACAAAAATTGATTGAAAAACAACGAAATGAAAAAGATAATGGTAAACGACGGAATGCACATCCCAAGCGTTGCCAAAACCGCCCCTAAAATCCTTTCTTTTTTATAGCCGATATAGGTGGAGCAGTTGATAGCAATCGGCCCTGGAGTAGATTCCGCAATTGCAACCAAATCCATGAACTCGTCTTCCTCAATCCACTTCTTTTGGGATACGAACTCGTTCTCCAAAAGGTGAATCATGGCATATCCGCCACCGAAGGTGAATAGACCT
>JAQXRJ010000184.1 GCA_029218465.1 bacterium
CCTATTTATCCAACTATGAGTTTAGCAACAGTATATAAAGCTTTAAAAACATTAGTTGAGGTTGGTTTAGTGCAAGAAATAAATGTAGGCGAAGGAAACTTTAGATATGATGGCACTGTAAATGACCATGCTCATATACAATGTTTAAAGTGCGGTAGAGTTGATGACTTAGAAACAGTTGAATTTCCAGATCTAAATGCACTAGCAGAACAGAACTCTAACTATAAAATTAAATGGAATAAATTATTCTTCTACGGAATATGCGGTGAACGTAAGTAAGTATTGATTTAATACTTACTTTTTTTATTATGAATTAATATTGTCAACCTTTCATATAATTTACAGAGGTGATAATATGATAAAATTCATTGTGGTATCGAAAAAAAAACTACTTAACCTGTTATTTTTTATTTTATTAATTATTTGTCTTTTTTTTATAACCTATTCTTTTTTTAATAAGTGGAAATCAACTTTCTCATCACTATCTCTGAATATACATAATGATCTTGAAAATGACTTTGACGGTGACGGCTCAGTAGATTCATTGACATTAAATAAGTATAACTCTCATTATGTTGTTAAAATTAAGACGGCGAAAAATCTATATACTCTTAAAAGCATTAATTACGGAGAATCATTAATAGATATTTCTGATTCTCTTCAGCCGAAAGTCAAGGCTTTAGATTTATCCCGTGATGGCATACCAGAAATTATACTTAGCGGATGTAAGGATAATAAGCCTATAACATATATTTTTAAATGGAAAGATGATAATTTTACTGAAGTTTTTTCTACATCTTATAATATATTTGGAGTATTAGATTCAAAAAATTCAAAAACACCTAAAATCCTTTATGCCCTTTCAGAAAAAGGAGACGAATCGACTAAATCACTTATTTTTAATGGAAATGAAATAAAAGATATAAGCTTTTCCAAAACTCTAATTCCCTCATTAGGTGTTGTGCAAAAATTTATAGATTTAATACAGCTTGATTACGAGCTTACAGAAACTCCAGGACTATTTACACCATATATTGAATCATCAGAGCTAGGAATACTATGGACATTAAGCAAAGATACATTTAGATATTCTTTTCAAACAGGTTATTTTTACGATATAAAT
>JAQXRJ010000185.1 GCA_029218465.1 bacterium
TGTTTTACGGAAACAAAAGTGATAATATATAAGGGCTGGTGTTGAACCAGCTGATTGAAAAGCTTTTGGAGGAATTATGGAATTTGTAATTAATTTAGCACTTTTAGTTTTAGGATTTGTAATGCTTGTTAAGGGAGCCGACTGGTTTGTAGACGGAGCATCGGGAATCGCAATGAAATTCGGAATACCGCAGCTTGTAATCGGACTCACAATCGTTGCCATGGGAACAAGCGCACCTGAGGCTGCTGTAAGCATTTCGGCGGCAATGAAGGGAAGCGCAGCAATAACAATCGGAAACATCGTAGGAAGCAACATAATGAACGTACTTGTTATCCTGGGTATTTCCTCTGTAATCACAGCACTTAAGGTAGAAAAATCAACTGTGAAGATTGAAATGCCATTCATGATCGCAATGAGCATTATGCTTTTGCTTCTCGGTCTTGACGGAACGGTTTCGTTCACAGACGGAATTATTATAATTGTCTTTTTCGTTATATATCTTGCTTATCTTTTCTGGATGGCAAAAAAGGGAATGGGTAATGCCGAAGACGAAATAAAGGAGCTCTCAATCGGAAAGGCAATCCTTTTCACGCTTGTCGGTCTTGCATGCATCGTTATCGGAAGTAACTTTACGGTAGATGCGGCAACTGCACTTGCAAGAATCTTCGGCTTCAGCGAAAGATTCATCGGACTTACGGTAGTTGCCCTCGGAACATCACTTCCCGAACTTTTCACATCTGTTTCCGCAGCACGCAAGGGAAACGACGATATCGCCATCGGAAACATTGTCGGAAGCAACCTTTTCAACATACTGTTTGTTGTTGGTATTTCATCGGTTATTATTCCGGTACCTTTCGCAAGCGGCTTCATATTCGACTTCTGCGTTGCAATCGCAGCAGCATTGTTCTTATGGCTCTGCTGCCTAAAGGACTGCAAGCTCAAAAGACCTGCCGGCGCGGTAATGCTTCTCGGCTATGTAGCATATTTCCTTGTGCTCTGGTTTAAATAGGACAAAAAGAACGAAACAGAAAAAATGCCCGGTGTTTTAACACCGGGTATTTTTATATCTCTGTTATACCTCTGCTTTTCCTTCGGCAGCTGCTAATCCGTCTGTTTCATCAGTAGCCGGTACATGGCGTAGCTCCTCAGGAAGAGCAGATTCGACAATTGTCTGTACAGTTTCCGAAAGAACGCTCTGCTCGTGTTTACTCATACCGGCCGTAGGAATTGCTTCATGAATTGTAACACTTACACTCTGATTTCCCTTTAAAGCTCCGTGTTCCTCAAAAATTTTATATGTTCCGTTAATTGTTACAGGAATCACCGGAACACCAGGCTTTGTGGCAAGCCTAAGGCTTCCCTTCTTAAATTCTCTCTGCTGTTTGCCATGGCTTCTTGTGCCTTCCGGGAAAACAAGGAGAGAAAAGCCCTGATTAATAAGTTCAATACCTTCGTTAATTGCCTTTAAGG
>JAQXRJ010000186.1 GCA_029218465.1 bacterium
GCATCTTCAAAGCTTGTACCATTATAAGCTGCAGTATACAGATGAATATCATCTTTAGTTGCACCTGTCGGCAGCTCGAAGTATGGCGAAATGATATCCTTGATTACCGTATCTTCGCCAAGGTTTATGTTCGCGCTCTGAATATTGTCAGAAATCTCTTTGAAGATTTTATTTAAAGACTCAGCATTACTTGCTGTCAAATAATAATTATTTGCTGACCTAACAGAGTTGTTTGTTATTTCCCATCCACGATAACCTACTCCCAAAAAAGTTTTCTTGAAATTTTTAATTCCAATCTGAGTAGCATCCGGAAAATTACTTGAAAGATAATTCAAGAAGCGATTTCCAGCTGGTATATCATAAGACTTAATATCTCCAATCATCCAAAAGCTGAAATCAGACCAGTCTGAACCAATTGAACCATTTGCATTTCTATCGAATCCGCTAGCTCCATACAACTGTTCAGGATCAGCCCCATTAAATATACCAACCGTATAAACCGTCGCGCCGTCATCCTTCAGATTCTTTGCAGATGAAATTGCCCCTGTTGCAACGTCCGTATCAAAATCTGTATTTGTCGTCGGCACGCCATCGGTGAAAACGACTACAACTTTTTGCCGCGGAGTATTTGTCCCGGTATAATTGTAGTCTTTGAGCATCAGGGTTTCAGCCTGCAGCATACCTGCCGCAACGTTGGTTGCACCAGATGGACTTTTGGGCAGTCCACTGATTTTACCTTGAAGCGTATTTTTTCCGTCTTCATTTACAAATGTCCATCCCTGAAGCGTTGAAGCATTTGATCCGAATGTCACAATGGCCATGCGATGATCTGCTTCAGCTGTATACTTTTTATTCACCTCTGAAATGAAGTTATTGACTGCCTGCTTCATGGCGAACTGACGGCTGTTTCCATTAAAGTCATCCGCCATCGAACCGGACTGGTCGAGCACCAGCACGATATCAACAGGTATCGTTTTTGTAGAAGTAATCACTGTGCCCGTCGTATAGGCTTCCATACGGATCGTGTAGGTACCGTCATCGTTTACGGTCGCAACCTTATCCAGTATCAGGCCGTTTTCAGTTTCTCCCTCCGCGCTGTTGCCGCGCGGCAGGGCGAAGCTCGCCGCGCGCATCAGC
>JAQXRJ010000187.1 GCA_029218465.1 bacterium
GAATCTTGGAAAATATTTTACTTGTTGGTTAGATATGTGCGAAACTAGAATCAGGATCGGATTCGGTTTAAACAATGAAGTGACATCTAAGCTATACGATTATGTATTTGGTTCATGGTCATCTATCTATGTATGGAGTGAAAAACATATTCTTCCATTATTGAGTTTAATTACGTCAAGATATTTAGATTTTGAAAGAGTCATCAGTTTCTTCAAACACATCGGAACTGATGGTAACAGCAACGAACGTCGTCTAGCTTGGGATGCTTCGGTTTATACTAAATCTGTAACTGAAGCGAAAAAGATCATCGACAATATCTTTAAATTATCCGAAGACAAAGAAGTGTTAAAAGATATGGATGAACTATTAGATGTTTACTTTGATAAAGTATTTAAGTATAATAAAGAAGAATACTAGTATTAAAAAAATAAAATAATTAAGGAGGAAGTGATAGGGAATGGTTAAAAAATTTGATAGTTTGGATGAGATCCAAAAATATTATGATGAAAAGACCAATACTTATATCTTTAAAGAGAATGGTAAATATATAGATATTGTAGCATTTAATTTTAATTTGAATGTAGAAGCAAATATTGATGCTAAAGATATTAAGGCTCAAAGTATTAATGCTATGGATATCAATGCTAGTAATATTAGCGCTTGGGATATTATTACTAAAGATATTAATGCTGAAAACATCGATTCCTATAATATCAATGTTTGGAATCTTAGGGCCAATAATATTAAGTCTGGCAATATTGAAGCTAACAATATTTATGCTCATGACATTAGTTATTGGGCAGTATGTTTTGCAATTCAAAACATTACATGTCATTCAATTAAAGGTAGAAGAGAAAATGCAAAACATTTTGTATTAGATGGAGCATTGGAGGTATTAAAACAATGATCAAAGAATTTCATAATTTAGATGAAATACAAAAGTATTATGATGAAAAATCTAATACTTACGTATTTAAAGAAAATGATGAATATATAGATCTAGTTGTGCTTAACTTTGATTTGGAGGTACAAGCAAATATTGAAGCTAAAGATATTAAGGGTAAAGATATCATGGTTCAAGAACTTAATGCTAGAGATATAACAGCTGAAGATATTGAAGCATGGAATATTATGGCTAGAGATATTCATGCTGATGATATTTTTGCTTCAGATATGGATGTTAGAGATATTAATGCTAGAGATATTGAAGCTTTGGATATTAGTGCAGATAATATAGAAGCCAGAGATATCGGTGCCAAAAATATTAAAGCGACTAGTATTAAAATTTATTATGCTTTATGCTTTGCTTATGAAAATATTACATGTAGAACCATTGTTGGTAAAAGAGATAATCATAAACACTTTGTTTTAGATGACTCCATCTCTACTGATGTCTCAATGCAAACGATGAGGGAAAAAGCATTAGAAATACCATCAGAATTTTCAAAACATGATGGTGAATTGGAATCAGGAAATAAAGCATTAAAAGCATTAAACATTATTAAGGAAAAGATCGTTGATATTGATTATATATTGACTTGCTTTGATGATGAAAAAGGTGGCTTTAAAGAATATAATGCTTATGTAGGACACGATGAAGATAAAGAACTTACCCAAGAAGAATACGATTTATTGAAAGAGGAATTAGAATAATGAACAGATTAACAAAGAAAAATAATATCGGATACTTTCCCGCATATGAACGTGAAACGAAAGAAAATTATTATGATCTAGTTCATAAGTTGGGTGTGTTAGAAGACATTGAAGAAGAAAATGGAATTGATTTAATTACTTTGTTT
>JAQXRJ010000188.1 GCA_029218465.1 bacterium
AGGACCGACGAAGTCCTGGAGATATTCGCCCTCTTCTTTACGGTTCAGTTTTCCCGTAGTAGCGCCTACTATCTGGAAAATGATCTTGACAAGTCCTTTCTCCGGATTTGTCCCTGCAACGGTGAGAGGAATTCTTTCGCCGCTTTCGTCAACTCTCAGGATAATGAACTGACCGGGTTTTGCCTTTGCGGCAACCAGCGGAGCTTCGATCTCCATCTGTGTTACGGTCGGGTTCAGTACTTTTTTACTTGCGATTCTGTACATATCGTGTTCCTTTCTTAATGTACTTTTTTCTTTTGTTAAACATCGAAAAATTCGGCTCTCTGGGTTACAAAGAGCCGTCCTTTTCAATAAAATGATTTTATCGGGATTTTTATCAGAAATCTACTTCTGTGTCGTAGTAGCAGCACTTAAGAAGCTTTTCCATTTCCTCGACGGAGGGCTGGCGGGGGTTGGAGCCGGTGCAAGCGTCGCCGAGTGCATTAACTGCTATGTCATGGAGTCTCTCAAGGAATACTTCTTCGGGAACGAAGCCGTTTTCTGTGGGATAGCTGTCAGCACCGTAGTTCTTGATGCAGTGGGGTATATTGAGGTCGTCATTCATCTTGCGGAGGTAAGCGATGAGAGCTGCGACCTTGTCGTCGTCAGATGCACTCTTGTCAGCGATGCCCATATAGTCAACGAGAACGCCGTAACGCTTCTTTGCCGTTTCGTTCTTAGCGTTGAAGGCAATTACCTTGGGAAGATACATAGCGTTTGCGGCACCGTGAATAATGTGAGCGCCGAAGTCAGCGAATGCGGCACCTGTCTTGTGTGCCATGGAGTGAACGATACCGAGAAGGGCGTTGGAGAATGCCATGCCTGCGAGGCACTGTGCGTTGTGCATACGGTCTCTTGCGTTCATGTCGCCGTTGTAGGACGGAACGAGATCGTTCATGATCATTTCGACTGCATGAATTGCGAGCGGATCCGTGTAGTCGCAGTTAGCTGTGGAAACGTATGCCTCAACAGCGTGAGTCATTGCGTCCATACCCGTGTGAGCAACGAGCTTCTTCGGCATTGTTTCAGCGAGCTCGGGGTCAACGATCGCAACGTCGGGTGTGATCTCGAAGTCTGCGATAGGATACTTGATGCCCTTGCTGTAATCT
>JAQXRJ010000189.1 GCA_029218465.1 bacterium
ATGCTGATCGCAGCGTCGGAGGATTTCGAGCTGGCAGCAGCCATCGACAGCGCAGAGCTGGCGGACGTGTACTGTCTGCGCAGCGATGTGGATCTGGTGCTGATGGACGTAATGACCCGGGGCAGCTGCACCGGATTGTCAGCCGCCGAACGCATCAAGCGGCAGACGCCCGGGGTCAGGATCGTCGTGGTCACCTCCATGCCGGAATGCTCCTTCATGGACCGAGCCCGTGCTGCCGGGGTGGAGAGCTTCTGGTACAAGGAAGCGGAGGACTCGTCAATCCTGGACGTCATGCGGCGTACCATGGCGGGGGAGTCCGTCTATCCGGACGCGGCCCCGGAGCTGATGCTGGGCTGTGCCAGCAGCTATGACCTGACCGGCCGGGAGCTGGAGGTGCTGCGGGAAATGACCGGCGGCTACACCAATACGGAGATCGGCGAACGGCTGCACATCTCCGTGGGCAGCGTGAAGGCGCATATTCTCAGCATGCTGGAGAAAACCGGCTTCCGCAACCGGACGGAGCTGGCCGTTCGCGCCCGGGAAAGCGGTCTGGTTATCCTGGAGGAACATGACACACGCCTGTAACGCATGCCTGATACGCGCTCTTTCCGATGAAGGAGCGCATTTTATTGCCAGGGTATCCATTTCTGGCCATCTGGCCGATGCGGGAAAGCAGAAATCCCTGATATAATCATATTGGGATATCATGCGGGTGCGGATGGCATATGCATCTGCATGGGAAAATCTGAATCATGTTTGGAGGAGGAGAACGATGAGAAAGTTCCTGGCGATGCTCCTGACACTGTGCATGCTGACAGCCATGGGCTGCGCGTCGGCGGAGGACACGGTGGGGATGCTGGAACAGATCGTCCGCAGCGCGCTGGACAGCGCAATGATCGATTACGAATACCGTGCTGCGATTCAATGTTTCGACATGAGCTTTGACCTGAACAGCGAACTGGGAAGCACGGAGGTGACCATTTTCCTGTACGATGATATGCTCTGTGTATCGGCTTATTCTCCGCTGCGGGTCATGGATGAATCCTTTGAGAGCATGGCCATTTTCACCACGCTGGCCAACTCGCAGATTTTCTACGGTCACTTCACGCTGAACAGGAATTCCGGTGTTTTATCCTGCGATTCAAGCAATGTCATTGAATCGGTGTTGCCCTCTGAGGATGAGGTGCTGACGCTTGTGCATATGCCCGTGAATTATATGGACGTCTTTGGTCAGGGCATTGCATCCGTGTGTAACGATGGAGCGAACCCCTATGATGTGTTTGAAGACTGCCTGACACTTCTGGACAAGGAGTGACAACGCATTGCAGCATTGTACACCATTGATTGAACGGAAAGGATGGAAGAACATGAAACAGATGCGGCGGGTTCTCTGGCTGCTGCTGGCCCTGTCGGTGCTTGTGTGGGGCGCATCCGCCCTGGCAGAGGAGGCCGTCTGGGCCTATGACGCATACAACCTGTGCCTCAATGTCACCGGCGATCTGTCCGGCGACGTGGTCATTCCTGCCGAGGTCGATGGCTGCGAGGTAACCGCCATCCGCAGCAGAGCCTTTGACAGCAGGAACGACGTGACCTCTCTGACCATGCCGGACACCCTGCGCGCGCTGCAGAAGTCTGCCGTCAGCTACATGAGCGGTCTGACGGAGGTGCGCCTCAATGACGGGCTGGAGTACATCGGCTACGGCAACTTCAGCTACTGCCCGGCGCTGACCAGCGTTACCGTGCCCTCCAGCGTCCGCGCGGTGAACGCCGCCTTCCGCGCCTGCGACAATCTGCGGGAGATCCGCTTCGAAGGCGAATG
>JAQXRJ010000190.1 GCA_029218465.1 bacterium
TTTGTATTTTCTTGTATTTGTTGTGTTAACCTTAGAAGTGAAGATCATCAGACAAAACCCATTGTTCCTATTGAAAATCCTATTGTTATTGAGAATTTTGTATTTAATCTGTTCATTTACATGAGATTGTAGAATCAACAAGAAGAAGAAGAAGACAAGAAGAATTCAATGTCTAGTATTTTCTCCTTATTTTTAGAAAGTGAGCAACAAGAGGGAAATGACAAAACAAGATCTAAACCCAAGAATTCTGATCTTCTCTATAAGTTATCAAATGATGCTCAACCTGTTTCAAACAACCAAGATTTTAACTCCATACTTATGAATAATGTATTAGATGCAAATAATAGTGGTTTTTCATCAAGTGAGTCTGAACTTGATTTCCCTGAACATAAAGAGAACAAGGAAGATCATTTAATAAAGAAATACAATAAAGCTACTTCTTCTATTGAAGTTACTACACAGGATGAAACTCCCGCCACTGTACCAACAATACAAGTTCAAGCAAAGAAAACTCCTATTGATATTACCAAGTCTAACCAATCAGTTTCTGAAACTCCTGAAACTCCTCTTCCAGCTGCACCAGCACCAACTCCATGTTCACCTCAATCAATAAAAGAAGATGTAATCTCAATAGAGACAGTTCGTTCATTAGTATAATTATAGTATGATAATCATTATAGATTGAGTCAAATAATACTGCATTGTTAACTCAAATGAATTCGCGGTTATCAAGTATATCACAAGTTCAAACACAAATGAAGAAGGATATGGAAGTAGGCTTTAACAGTGGAATTCATGAATAGACTCGTATAACAGCATTCCAACAACAAGTATGTTGTGATATAAATAAGATAAGAGATGAATGTGAGAAAGAGAATTTACAACAGTATGATAAATAGAGATAGGAATAAAATATAGAAAGCAAATGATAGGTGAAGCTGTTGAACAGATCAAGACAGTGAATCCTAAAGAGATAGAAGCAATGATTAGTAATAACCTTCAAGTTTTAGTAACAAAACAAGTGATTCCGAAGATTAGTCAATTTGTGAATGAAATGAAGATCAAGATGACTAGTTTTGTTCAAGATTTAGAGAAGAAGAATAGTCTTGATAGTGTTGTGAGTGAATTAGATGAGCTTAAGCGAGAGATTGAAGAAATGAAAGGAATGTTGACTTCCTTAGCATATACACCTTGTGAACCAGAGTTAACAGAGAAAGATATAGTGAATTATATTCAAGAAATGAAAGTGAATGAATTAGCCATGGAATTATGCAAGAAACAGAATCAATCATTAATATTATTTGCTTTAGATCAATTAGAAGAGAATGTAGATTCATTATATGAGATTGAACCTGGCTTATTAGTGAATTTGGCTTTCTTTGTATGAATAGTAGAATAAGGAAGTAATTAATAGATTGTATTGAATATGAAAGAAGAGACATCAAAGAGAATTCATCATGTTCATAATATTGTATTATCAATGATGATGAATTTGGATGATTGTATTGATGATATAAAAGTGAAAGAATCACTAATCTCTGTATCAAATAGTATTGTGTTGATTCTTGAAGAGTTCCTTTCACAATCGGGTAATTCATTATCATTAACAGATCAGAAGAGCTTAAAACGTGTTATTAAGAAACTCA
>JAQXRJ010000191.1 GCA_029218465.1 bacterium
CGAATAACTACACGTATTTTAATGCAATGAAGGCAAATGAACCGACATATATGGTTATTAAATATGACAATTTGCCTGATAAACATTGGGTTAATGATGAAACGGGATTTTGTCAAATCAATTTAGTCGAGAAGAATCTTGATAATATGCTTTTGGATTTTGAAGTATCATTTGAGGATAATTCAGAAGAAAGTTTTTCGGAAGTGTATTTTGGATTATCAACCTTCACAACCGGCTGGGGAGGAGCACACCAGCTTTGCGTTATTGATTTGAAAAAATATATAGAGGAGACAAATCCGCCTAAGGATGCGAAAAACTATTATCATATTTCAATGCCGTTTTCGTATTTGAGAGATAATGGAACGGTAATAAATGCCGGTGCTGATAATATGGTTGACGCTTCGTGCAATGATGAGTTCCGTTGGGATTATAAAGTAGGCGGAATAGCAGTGGGCGCAAAGACTAATAAAGATACAACAGATACGTTTAGTTATGTATTGCATTACACAGAACCTAAAATCATGGAAACGCTTCAGATGCCGCAAATCAAATCTGCAATTTTCAATGGTACTGAAACAAAAATTGAATGGAATGCGGTAAGCGGTGCTGCTAAATATAAAGTAGAGTGTGGCGGAGTATGGAATGAATCATCATCAACATCGATCACATTACCGGCATCTGAGGAAATGAAATACAGTATTTATGCAGTAAACGAAGACGAAAGTATAGTCAGCAAAGCAGCGGAAATCGTTGCAAAAGCAGGTGATGCACATATGCTTCTCGGCGGTTTTGGAGACAGTAACTGCGTTAAATTAACCTGGGGAGCTCCTGTACAGAAAAATATAGCAAAATATGGAATTTTCCGCAATGATGAAAAAATAGCAGATGTAACCGAAACATCATATGTGGATTATCAAGCCGATACAAGCAATGATTACGTGGTAAAAGCTTTTGATGCGGCAGAGAACATTGTTTCAACATCTGATACGGTTGTATTGGGCAAGACAAGCTCGGGAGAAATAAAGGGAAATGAAATAACCGCCGTATATTATTCCGAAGGGCTTGCCGACGGCGTTAAAAATCCCGGAAACGGATGGATGTACAGACCTTATCATAATATAGATGGGTACGCAGGATGTGCTTATGAAGGAAGTCCGGCCGAAGGTTGGTTTATTGTAAAGAAAACGAGCGGCAGTAATGCAAACGGATATGTAGGACTGTTTTCGCGAGCTGTATTGGAGTTGAACGACTATGAAAATGGCATAACATATTCAGTCGCTTTGAACTTCAGCGTGAATGCAAATATTCAAAAAAGCAATGAGGCTCAAAGGGTAAAACTGGGTGTTTTGATGTCTAAGAGTAACGGAAACACATATATACTTGAAACAGAGATAACAAATGAATGCGTAGCCGGTACATTCGTTAATGTTTCAAAAAGTCTCGGAGAACTGCTTAATTTAGATAAT
>JAQXRJ010000192.1 GCA_029218465.1 bacterium
CATGCACCGCTGCTGGGCGGTGCTGTATGATCAGCCGAACGGGCTGATTCGTCGCCAGATGCCCACGGACGCTTCCGTCCTGCCCGGTTTGCCGGAGAACGGCGGCATGGTCACCGCCGATGCCGTGCTGTGCCTGCGGGCCCTGCTCATGACCGATCATACGGAGGAAGCCATCGAACTGCTGCGGGCGCTCAATCCCCTCCACCACACCGATGATCCCGTGCGTCAGGAGAATTTCCGCGGCGCCCCCTATCTGCTTCCCGGCGGCATGACGGCTTCTCCGCTGGAGGCCGGGCGAGCCTTGGCGGAGGGCGGAGATCGGGCCGCAGGCTGCCTGTACGCAGCCCTTCTGGCTGAGGTGCTCGGTTTCCGCCGGGAGGGTCAGCGCATCCGCTTCTCCCCCAGGGTTCCCGGGGAATGGGAGGATTTCACGCTGACCCTGCGGGACGGCGCGTCCACCTGGCGAATCAGCGCGGAACGTTCCGTCAGGGGGCTGATCATTGACGGCGAAGAGAGCGCGGACGACCAGGTGATCCTCCATGATGACGGGAAAATCCACCGGGTTCATTTCCCCATGAAATAAGAAGAGCGGCGCTCCCCTCCATGGGAACGCCGCAAAGCGTTTCGGAAAAGTGCATGAAGCACTTTTTCGAGGAATCGCACTCCGTCACTGTCAGGGCTGGAAGCAGCCCTGACGGCCGTTCCTCCGTGTAAGGAAAGTTTCCTGCAGAGCCGGAAACACCCCGCCCGACCGGCAAAGCCGGTCGATACGAATCCAGTCAGAGGGCCTGCGGGCCTTCCGACACCTCCCTTGGCATATATGTCAAGCCCTGTGCTGCTCCTTGCCATGGGAACGCCGATCTTTTCACCAGCTCAGCCGGTGGCCCTGCTTGTCGCAGGGCTTGCCCAGCAGCAGGATGATCAGATCAGCAAACATCCCAATGCCAAACAGCCCATAGGTCAGCAGGTAGATCAGCCCAGTGCCGATTTTGCCCAGATAAAACCGGTGCACGCCAAAGATGCCCAGGAACAGGCACAGCAGCACCGCCACCAAACGGTTTTTGGCGCTTT
>JAQXRJ010000193.1 GCA_029218465.1 bacterium
TGTTTGATAAAAATGAAGAAATAAGAGCATTAGATTGGAATGAGTTTTATAATGCTGAAGTCTTTATTAATTCATTGCCTTGGAATGAGAGTTATTTGCTTGGAAGACCAAGATGTAGAGATTTGGTATATATTGACTCACAACGAAGAAGTGCTCATTTACATTTAACATCTGAAGGTTTCGTTGAAGAAGCAGAAGGGATTGTAAACTATACAAATTTCAAAGTTAAAGATGATGAATTAAAAGGTATGCATATTAAAGATGTTGTAATTTTATTAAAAGAAAAAGGTATTTCATTACCTAGTGATAATGAATTAGAAGAAACAATAAAAGATGTTGAAAAATGGACTTATCAAAGAGAAGAAATACTTAATTGCGTTATGTATAGAATAATTGAAAGAGGCGGAAATAGAATGGGTCCTCGTAGAGCATTCTTGTTTGCTAAAGAGTTTGGAAGAAACATTGATATTCCAATGATGTATGGTGTAGACTATTCAGATCCAGGACTAAGAAGTTTTATTAATGAATATATCAAAGCCGGTGGTTCTAAAGATTTATTATGTTATGTAGGATATTTTTCAAGAGCAAGCAAAAATGAAAAAATGGATACGGTTTCCGTCCAAGAAATGATTAAAAAAGTTCATAATGATTGTATTACTAAATATACTCCAGAAGAAACTGAATTGCATCAAAGAATGATTAATGCTTTAGCAAGTCAAATTGACCAAGACGAAGTTAGAAAAGAAAAAGTAAAACAATTAGGATCACAAGGAAAAATATAGAAAAGCAAAATAAACAAGCACCAGTAGAGGTCCATTGTATCATTTATTGCGTCTTTTTCTTTATTTGAGAAAAAAGCGGCGAGTTATACATCAATATAATATATTATATTTATAAATAAAAGCATGGATATAGAATATAAAAACGTAAATAGTTTATTGTGATAATTATAGTATATAGGGTTTCATGCTTATATTAATCTTTTTAAATAATTGAACTGAAAATATTAATAGTATCATTTTTCTTAAAACGCAATTTGCTAATATGTTTTATTG
>JAQXRJ010000194.1 GCA_029218465.1 bacterium
ATGTTTGCCTTCACCATCGGCTCTTCCGCCGTCGCAATCAGCGCCGCATCCGGATAATTGGTCGGATTGTCGATCATGACCTCTCTGCCGTCGGTCAGCTTCAGCTTATACACAACCGACGGTGCGGTGGTGATGATGTCAAAATTATACTCCCGTTCCAGACGTTCCTGAATAATCTCCATATGGAGCAAGCCCAGAAAGCCGCAGCGGAACCCAAATCCCAGTGCCACCGAAGTTTCCGGCTCAAAGGTAAACGCCGCGTCATTCAACCGCAGTTTTTCCAAAGCGTCCCGCAAATCGGCATACCGCGCGCCGTCAAGCGGATAAATGCCCGAAAACACCATCGGATTGACCTTGCGGTAGCCCGGCAGCGGCTCGCTCGCGGGGCGATCCGCATTGGTGACGGTGTCACCCACCCGGGTATCGTTGATATTTTTGATGCTTGCCGTAATATAGCCGACTTCGCCCGCGCAAAGCTCCTGCGCCGGAATCAGGCTGGTCGCCCCCATATAGCCGAGTTCTACAACATCGAATTCGGCGCCGGTCGCCATCATCCGAATTTTCATATTCTTGGTTAGCTTACCCTCTTTGACCCGCACATATACGATAACGCCCTTGTAGCTGTCATAATAGCTGTCAAAGATCAACGCCTGCAAGGGAGCGTCGTCATCTCCCTGCGGCGGCGGTATTTTAGCGACGATTTCTTCCAACACAGCTTCGATATTGGTTCCCATTTTGGCTGAAATGCGAGGCGCATCCAGTGCCGGAATCCCGATAACATCCTCTATCTCATGGCAAACCCGCTCCGGATCGGCCGACGGCAGATCGATTTTATTCACCACCGGCACGACCTCTAAATCATGCTCGATCGCGAGATAGGTGTTCGCCAAGGTCTGCGCTTCAATGCCCTGCGAAGCGTCCACCACCAAGATGGCTCCCTCGCATGCCGCAAGCGAACGGGAAACTTCATAGTTAAAGTCCACATGCCCGGGCGTGTCGATCAGGTTGAAATTATAATCCTCGCCGTCCTGCGCGTGATAGGTCAGGTTGACCGCCCGCGCTTTAATGGTGATCCCGCGTTCCCGCTCAATTTCCATGTTGTCCAGCAGCTGATCCTCCATATCACGAAGCGCCACCGTCGATGTCTTTTCCAGAATGCGGTCGGCAAGGGTAGACTTTCCGTGGTCAATATGAGCGATGATGCTGAAGTTTCTGATGTTTTCTTTCTTAAACCCCAAAAAGGCTCCTCCTTCGTTTTACAGCGTTTTCTTTTGTACTTCGTCGGTCAGCATATCAATGAATGCGGCTACCGACATGACGCCCTTGTCTCCCTCTTTGCGGGAACGTACCGCAACCGCACCGGCTTCTGCTTCTTTTTCTCCGATGACCAGCATGTACGGCACCTTTTCCAGCTGCGCCTCTCTGATCTTATAGCCGATCTTTTCATTTCGGTCATCATATTCTACTCGCATACCGGCGGCTTTCAATTTTTCTACTACTGTCTGCGCGTATTCATGCTGACGTTCTCCAATCGGCAACACCTTGACCTGCGTCGGCGCCAGCCAAGCAGGGAAAGCACCCGCGTATTTCTCGATCAGCAATGCCAAAGTCCGCTCATAACATCCGATTGAGGTGCGGTGAATGATATACGGATTCTTGGTCGTGCCGTCCGCGTCCACATATTCCATTCCGAATTTTTCGGCAAGCATCTGGTCGATCTGAATGGTGATCAAAGTATCCTCTTTGCCATGTACATTTCTGATTTGAATATCCAGCTTCGGACCGTAGAACGCTGCCTCACCGATGCCGATTTTATAAGGAATTTCCAGATGATCCAGGATTTTTTGCATCACACTCTGAGCCTCATCCCACTGTTCCGGAGTTCCGATATATTTGTCGCGGTCGTTCGGATCCCACTGTGAAAACCGGTAAGAAACATCCTCATACAACCCCAGCGTCTTGAGCAT
>JAQXRJ010000195.1 GCA_029218465.1 bacterium
CAGGCTCATCGAGCTGTGCGGCGCGGTGGAGGAGCGCATCATGGAGGATCAGATCCTTGACAACATGGATCTCGAACGCGAGCGCGGCATCACCATCAAGGCGCGGGCCGTCGGCCTCAACTACAAGGCCAAAAACGGCGAAACCTATGTTCTGAACCTTATCGACACCCCGGGTCACGTCGACTTCAACTACGAGGTAAGCCGCTCGCTCAACGCATGCGAGGGTGCGCTGCTCGTCGTCGACGCAACGCAGGGGATTGAAGCGCAGACGCTCGCAAACGCGTATCTCGCGGTAGACGCCGATCTTGAGATAGTTCCCGTAATCAACAAGATAGATCTGCCGTCCGCAATGCCGGACAAGTGCAAGGCGGAAATTGAGGATGTCATCGGAATACCGGCCGAGGACTGCCCCGTAGTCTCGGCAAAAACAGGACTGAACATTGCAGACGTAATGGCGGCGATTATACGAGATATTCCCGCGCCCGGCGGCGACGAGAGCGCGCCGCTGAAGTGCCTCATCTTCGACTCGGTATACAACAGCTATCTCGGGGTTGTGGTTTATATTCGCGTAATGGACGGCACGCTCAAGACGGGAGAGAAGATCAGACTCATGAACACCGGCGCGGAGTTTGACGTCGTCGAAGTAGGCGTTATGGATCCGTTCGGACTCCGTCCGACCGGTTCGCTCTCGGCGGGAGAGGTAGGATATTTCACGGCATCCATAAAAAATGTGTCCGACACGCGCGTCGGCGACACGGTGACACACGCGGATAATCCCGTGAGCGAGCCGCTCCCCGGATTCAAAAAAGCCCAGTCTATGGTATACGCAGGCATTTACCCGGCAGACGGGGCAAAGTACAACGAAACCAAGGACGCGCTTGAGAAGCTCCAGCTCAACGACGCCGCGTTCTCGTTCGAGCCGGAAACCTCGATCGCTCTCGGATTCGGGTTCCGCTGCGGATTCCTCGGGCTCCTTCACATGGAGATCATCGAGGAGCGCCTCGAGAGGGAGTTCAACCTTGACCTCATCACGACAGCTCCGAGCGTTATCTACGAAATCACCAAGACAAACGGCGAAGTCATAAGGATCGACAACCCGACAAACTATCCGTCTCCCGACGAGATAAAGGTCGCCGCAGAACCTATCGTCGCCGCGTCGATCATCACCCCGACGGCGTACACCGGCGGAATCATGGACCTCTGTCAGGACCGCCGCGGCACGTTCATTGACATGAAATACATTGACACCGAGCGAGTTG
>JAQXRJ010000196.1 GCA_029218465.1 bacterium
TAAAGAAACTTTCATCACTTGCAAGCGAGTACGATGCGGAGAATATCAGACAGCAGATAAACTGTATAGACAGGCCGAAAACTGATAATCTGCAGGTGTACCATACTATCAATATGATCACAGCTGCAATGAACAGCCGTAAAAGAGTTTCCTTTAAATATATGGAATACAACCAGTTTAAGGAAAAAGTGTATCGCAATGACGGAAAAGCATACAGAGTAAGTCCATATAAGCTGTACTGGAATGATGACAATTACTACCTTATAGGGTGGGATGAGAAACATGATGATATAACAGTATTCAGGATTGACAGGATGGAGGAAGCCAGAACTGCGGACAGCAGGTTCGTAGAACCGCCTGAAGATTTCAAGGTAGAGGATTATGCGGACAAGTACTTCAATATGTTTGATGGAGAAAAGGTACAGGTGGAGCTTGAAGTCAGAAATGACCTTATGAAGTACATTATAGATAAGTTTGGAATGGATGTTGAGACAGAGACAAAGACAGATAGTACATTCATTGCAAGGCCTGTAGTTGGATTAAGTCCTACATTCTTTGCCTGGATATTTCAGTTTGCGGGTGGTGTTAGAGTTTTATCGCCAACGGAAGCTGTAAAAGAATTTAGAGAGTTACAAGAATTAAATTTTTGCGAGGAAAATTGTTAATTATGAGAAGTGATAATAGATTTACATGTGTTGATTTGTTTTCTGGAGCAGGTGGATTATCTAGAGGTTTTCTTGATGCAGGATATAATGTTGTCCTGGGAGTTGATCATAATGAGAGTGCGTTAAAAACTTTTAAAGAGAATCATGGGAATGCCGAGACGATGTTGCTTGATTTATTTGATCATTCAAATATTGATGTGATTGTAAATTATCTGAAGGAACGAGATATTTCTGTAGATGTATTGATTGGAGGACCTCCGTGTCAGGGGTTTTCGATTGCGGGCCCAAGAGATATGAATGACAAACGAAACTCACTATATCTTGCAATGGTTAAACTTGCAAAACAATTACAGCCTCAGGCTGTGCTGTTAGAAAACGTGCCGGGAATGTTACAG
>JAQXRJ010000197.1 GCA_029218465.1 bacterium
TAACGGTTAAAGTTCCTGCTTATGGATACACCACTGTGGTATTGCGTGAAAAAGATCCGGCAGAGGTGACAGATTGTTTTATTAATACCGTAGCGTGGGAACGTCAGCACCGTGAATATGATGATATCGTTTTGGAAAATGACTATCTTTTGGCATGCTTTGACGGTCGCAACGGTGAGCTTATCTCTTTAGTAGATAAAAAGACCGGTGCAGAACGTTTGCAAAAGGGTGAGACTGGTGGTTTGCGTTACATAAAAGCACAGCAGAACCGCATGAATGCTTGGGTAATTGATCGTTATTTGTCAGTCGAGAAGATTGCTGGGCCAATTAAAATGAATCTAGTGGGCGGTTCCTTAAAATCAGGTATCAGAACCGAGCATCGTGTTGCAAACTCTCGTGTTACCACAACAGTAACACTCGGCAAAAAAGATCGATTTTTAAAAGTACAGCTTCATGTAGATTGGGTGGAACATTCCGTTGAGAATGATATTATACCTGTGCTGTCCTATTGCTTACCATTGACAGCTTGCTCGGATCAAATGCTTTGCGATGTTCCCGGTGGTGTACAGTGGCGGCAGGAGCGAGATCAGGACGTTCCTTGCTTACGCTATGGAGCGGCGGTATTCTCGGATGATCGTCTGCTTGCTCTGGCGTCCGACAGCAAACATGGGTTTCGTTTTTCTCATGGAGAGTTGTTTGTCACTTTAATTAACACCGCAAATTATCCCGATCCTTATCCGGAGCGAGGAATCCATGATATTACCTTGTTGATTGCCGTGTCGGATAACAATCCGGTGATGCTTAATAATACGGTTACCACAGGATTAAATCCATTGCAATATATCACCAATACGTCGCATAAAGGAACATTACCTACCGAAGACAGCCTAATGAAAGTTTCCGGGGAAACGGTGGTGTTTACCGGCATTGCACAACGTGATGGATATCTTGCAATACGAATGCATGAAACTGTGGGAAAAGAATGTCCGATTACAGTAATCTTACATAGCCCAGCAGACTCTGCGTGCTTTACCGATCTGTTTGGAAACACATTGGATTTGCCTGTAAAGGTGGA
Organism: bacterium; assembly: GCA_029218465.1. Lineage (GTDB taxonomy): Bacteria > Bacillota_I > Bacilli_A > RF39 > UBA660 > CAG-710. The sequence continues at coordinate 1,076 of JAQXRJ010000197.1, forward strand.
AGGATGCTGTATCAGTGCTACACTGTTGCCGTATATGCAGGCAGAATTACGAATATAACAGTGTCGGACAGGCGTTTTCCATTTTAAGTCTCGATACAGCTTTTTTGCTCTATTTTAACTCATGACAATTAAAACATGGACGCATGTTTGCATTAGAACATGCGTCCTGTTATACTGTAGCTATTGTGCTTTAGTCTGCTAATATTTTAAAAGTTAACGAAGTAGACTTACTTAAAATCGTCCATCAATCTTACTATATGAGGAGAAAAAATCATGTTAAAAGACGCAGTGTGGTATAATTATGCAACGGCCTTGCAGACTGCTTTATTGCAGGCGAAAGATGAAGGAAAGAATATTTCTAAAGTTGAAAAGGAAGTGAAGGCTACAAGTATAGATTGTTCTTACACTTATGAAGAAGATCAGATCGTTGGCAAACTACTGGATCAAATTGACGCACTTCCTGTGCAGGGAAACTATCCATATGAGGAGCCCTCTATGCTGGATGGAATTCACAGACTGCAAATGCCGAATGCGGTAATCAAAAGAGCTTGTGATAGAGAAGAATTGCTCAATAAGATACATGGCGCATGGATTGGACGAGTATCCGGCTGTATTTTGGGCAAGCCGGTTGAAAACTGGAAATGGGAAATGATCAAAAAGGTCGCTGAAGCAGGTAATAATTATCCGATGGCTGATTATATTGACGGAAATGTTGATGTAGAGTATGATGATTTTTTAACCAAGGAACGTCTTGCGGCGGGATGCTTTAAGAATACGTTGAACGGCTTTGCCCCTGAG
>JAQXRJ010000198.1 GCA_029218465.1 bacterium
TCACGGCGTCGATCGCAATGAAAGCGAGAGCGGAAAAGCTGTTCGACGTTTCTCCGGGTAACTTCCTGCCGGCGCCTAAGGTCTCGTCCGCTGTCGTCGGCATAATCCCGCACGGAGGAATAAGGGAAGTGTACCCCGCCGCTCCTTCAGACGAGAAGGAATGTGCTTTTTTTGCCGAAAAGGTCGGGGAGATCGTCGCGCTCGCCTTCGGTCAAAGGCGGAAAACGCTTGTGAATTCCGTCGGCGCGAAGTATCCGAAGGACAAGATCGCCGCGGCGCTCGAGGCGTGCGGGATCAGAGCCGACATTCGCGGAGAAAGGCTTTCGGCAGAGGATTTTTGCAGGATCGCGGCTTTATTATAAAGGAGCGCGGGACGCCTGCACACTCGCCGATCTTTTGAAGCATGGCGGGCGGAGATCTCTACATGCAAAAAACGTAACGTAGCCGTCGGCCGTGTGACCGGCGGTTTTTTGTGCCCGGAACAAAAACATCTTGCCGATTCGGCACCCGTGTGATATAATTACTGCATAAACGTCAACAAAAAACAGGGAAGAACAATGGCTAAAGAAAAATATCTCGAATGCGGAAAGGCTGTCAGCACTCACGGAGTCCGCGGAACGCTCAGATTTGAATGCTACTGCGACACGCCGGAAACGCTCGCAAGGCTGAGAACGCTCTATAAAAAAGAAAAAGACGGCACGTTCACGCCGATGAAGGTGCGCGCCGCATCCGTTCAAAAGCAGATGGTGCTTGTGTCATTTGCGGACCTCTCGTCGGTCGAGGAGGCGATCCCTTATAAGGGAACGACGTTCTATGCCGACAGAGCGGACATCAAGCTCGGAAAAGACTCGGTATTTATCGCCGATATACTCGGGCTTGACGTTCTCGATTTTGAGACGCGCGAGAAGTTCGGGACGCTCGCCGATGTTATTACTCCCGGCGGACGTGAGGTATACGTTATCGACGACGTGAACGGGGGACAGTTCATGATTCCCGCGGTCGGCGAATTTGTAAAGAAGATAATCGACGACGGCAAGGACTCGGGCATCTACGTCAAGCTGATCGACGGAATGAGGGAGGAATAGGAGTGCGTATTGATATCATGACGCTCTTTCCCGAGTACGTTGATTTCATTCTTTCCGAGAGCATAATCGGGCGCGCGAGGAAAGCGGGCAAGCTCGATATACGCACGCACGATATACGCGATTATTCCGAGGACAAGCACCGCAGGGTCGACGATACTCCCTACGGAGGGGGGCGCGGAATGCTCATGGCAGCACCTCCGATCTACCGATGCTATAAAGCGATAGAGGAGTCCCTCAAAGATGAATCGGACGGCGAGAAACCGTATCTCGTGTACATGTCGCCGAAGGGCAGGACATTCAACGAAAATATCGCAAAGGAGCTTGCGGGGCGCGGTCATTTTGTCATCCTGTGCGGGCATTACGA
>JAQXRJ010000199.1 GCA_029218465.1 bacterium
AAGCTTTTACCTTTTGTAAAGCAAGGCGGATATATTTATATTGTAGTCCCAGGAATGAAACAAGATTGTCATAACAATATTCCCAAAGAATTATTGTTATCTTGGACCCCAGAGCAATTAGATTATATTCATGATATAGAATATTGGAAAAACATTATTTCAAAATCAAAAAAAAGTGAAATTATTTCAATTTATGAAATGGAAAGTAATGAAGAATGTTGGAATGACTGGATAAATTGTGATAATGAATATTCTAAAAATGACAAAAAAGCCATTGACGCAGGAGCTTGCAAATACTTAAATTTTATTGCTATTGTTTTAAAGAAAAAATAAGTTTTGTACAAAGAGAGCAATTATATTTACTCTCTTTTAAGAAAATAAATATCAATTAGTTAGGAGTTGTAGAAAATGAATGAGTATATTAATTTAGATTTAGAAAACATAGATAAAGAGCATATCTGTTGTGCTATTGGTGATCCTAAACATCAAATGGGTGTTGATAATAAAAAAGAATGGATTAAAAGCAAATTAAAAGATGGTCATGTATTTAGAAAATTAAATGCTAGGGGTAAAATATTTATTGAATATGAACCAATAGAAACAGCTTGGGTTCCAGTTAACGGTAAGAATTATGAATATATTTACTGTTTATGGGTAGCAGGTAGTTTTAAAGGTAAAGGAATAGGAAAAGAATTGTTGGAATATGCAATAAACGATTCAAAAGAGAAAGGCAAAAGTGGCATATGTACTTTAGTGTCTAAAAAGAAGAAACCATTTTTAGGAGAAAAGAAATTTTTTGAACATTATGGATTTAAAGTTGTAGATACTATCCAAGATTATGAATTATTAGCATTACAGTTTGATTATAATGAAACCCCGAAATTTAATGATAGTGCAAGACTTATGAAAATAGTTAATCAAGATTTTACTATTTATTATAGCCCAGAATGTCCTTATGTGGAGTACGAAGTAAATGAACTAACTGAATATGCAAAAGAGAATAATATTAATATTAACTTCATAAAAATAGATTCGTTAGAAAAAGCAAAAAATGCCCCTTGTATATTTAATAATTGGGCAAATTTTTATAAAGGAGAATTTATTTCAAATACTATACTAAATGCTAATTCATTTAAGAAGTTAATAGACTAAAAATTGCAACTTTGAGGAAAGTTACAATGGAAATAAGGACAATATGCAAGATGAAAATATGATAAGCAACTACATAAATAGAAAAAGCTCACATCTGTAACTTTGACGAGTTGATGTGAGTTTTCACAATATATTCGGCAAAACCACGTTTGTGGATTGTCATTTCCTATTTTTATTATAATCTATTCATAGGTAAAAAGTCAAGAAGTATAATAAATAAAATTAATAACATATGATTTTTAAAATGTAGTAATA
>JAQXRJ010000200.1 GCA_029218465.1 bacterium
AGGACTGATTGCAGGTAAGGAAAAACTTGCCCTTGTAGGATTAGGTTATGTAGGTATGCCCATTGCAGTAGAGTTTGCAAAGCATGTACAGGTAATTGGCTTTGATATCAATGAGAAGAGAGTAAATGAATACAAGAATGGTATTGATGCAACCAATGAGATTGGAGAAGCTATTAGTAAAACTACTGTTGATTTTACTGCAGATCCAAGCAGATTGAAGGAAGCCAGATTTATTGTTGTTGCTGTTCCTACGCCGGTAAATCCTGATAATACTCCTGATTTGAGACCGGTAGAGGGAGCTTCCAGAACCGTAGGACAGAATTTGACTCCAGGTACAATTGTTGTATTTGAGTCTACTGTATATCCCGGCGTAACAGAGGATATTTGCGTACCCATTATTGAGAAAGAGTCCGGATTAAAGTGTGGCGTGGATTGGAAGATTGGTTATTCTCCGGAGAGAATCAACCCCGGTGACAGAGTACATACACTCACCTCTATCCGCAAGATTGTTTCCGGTATGGATGAAGAATCTGCGAGAGAGATTAAGAAGGTGTATGATATTGTTATTAAGGCCGGAACATTCCCTGTATCTACTATCAAGACTGCAGAGGCAGTGAAAGTAGTTGAGAATTCTCAGCGAGATATCAATATTGCGTTCGTAAATGAGATTGCAATGATTTGTGATAGGATGGGGATTGATACTGACGAAGTAATCGCAGGTATGAATACGAAGTGGAATGCCCTCGGCTTCAAACCGGGTCTGGTTGGTGGACATTGTATCGGTGTTGATCCTTACTATCTGACCAATGCAGCTGAGAAGCTTGGATATCATAGCCAGATTATCCTGAACGGACGTAAGGTAAATGATTCCATGGGCGCATTCGTAGCGGATGCTGCAATCAAGCAGATGATTGAAGCCGGAATGGCTCCTAAGAAAGCAAATGTAGTTATTTTAGGTATCACATTTAAGGAGAATTGTCCGGATACCAGGAATAGCAAGGTAGTAGATATTATTAACAGATTGAAAGAATATGAGATTAATCCAATTGTTACGGATTCATGGGCTGATGCAGAAGTTGCAAAGCATGAATATGGCGTGGATTTGGTGAAATTCGAAGATATTCCTAAGGCAGATTGTGTGATTGTTGCAGTCGGACACAATGAGTTTAGGTCTATGTCTATGATGCAGTTGAAAACTTTATTTAAATCCGAGTTGAAAGATGAGGAGAAAGTACTTATTGATGTTAAGAGCTTGTACCGCAAGGATGAATTAG
>JAQXRJ010000201.1 GCA_029218465.1 bacterium
CTTGTCGAAAGCGGCAGGCTGAAGCGTTTTTCGGGCAGCAGAGGCGAGGGCGCGTACTACCAGCTCACGACATGCCCGGCTGACGACCACATCCATCTCAAATGCGAAAAATGCGGTCAACTCATCCACATGGACTGCTCGTTCATGGCGGATGTGATCGGGCACTTCAAGGAACACCACGGCTTTACGGTCGACTGCGGAAAGACAGTCATTTACGGCATCTGTGAAAAATGTGCGGGGGCAGGTCAATGAAAGCAAAAATCCTTTCCCTCGCGCTTGTTATCATTATACTCCTTTTATCAGCCTCATGCGCAAATCCCGCTGAAAAAAGCGAAAAATTTTCGATTGTTGCAACAAACTTCGCAATGTACGATTTCGCGCGCGCCGCGGCAGGCGAAGTTGCTGATGTAAAAATGCTGCTCTCTCCGGGAAACGAATCACACGATTTTGAAGCGACTCTCGCCGACATCTCAGCTATCTCCTCAGCCGATCTGTTCGTGTATGTGGGAGGAGAGAGCGAAGAATGGGTCTACGACGTCTTCGAGGCGATCGGAGAAGCAAAACCGGAAACCTTCTGTGCGGTCGACGAGGTCGAAACCTTTGAGGAAGAAATAATCGAAGGAATGGCAAAAGAAGAGGACAGCGGTGAAATCGAAGAGGACGAGCATGTCTGGACATCGATCGGAAACGCCGTCGCCCTCACGAACGCCATCGCCGATAAGATTGCGTCCCTTGATCCTTCCTCTGCTGAAACGGTACGGGAAAATGCGCGGGAATATACCGAAAAACTGAACTCTGTCAGAGAAGAAATGCACGAGGTTATATCGAGCTCGAAGAGGAAAACCATCGTTGTCGCCGACCGATTCCCATTCCGATATCTTGCGGAGGAGACAGGGCTCGACTATTACGCCGCTTTTTCAGGCTGCTCTTCTGCGACGGAGCCGTCCCTTTCGACGGTTAATTATCTCATAGAAAAAGTGAAGTCGGAAAATATCCCCGCCATCTTTGTTATCGAATTTTCCGATAAGAAGACGGCTTCAATGGTCTCAGACGAAACCGGATGCGCCGTTCTCACGCTTCACTCTGCACACAACGTCTCACGGGAAGATCTTGACTCAGGCGTGACATACGCCGACATAATGGAACGAAATATCGATGCGCTCAGAATAGCGCTGAACTGATTCACGGGAATACTTATATGGAACTGATAAAAGCAAACGATCTTACACTCGCATATGACGGACGGGTAGTCGCCGAGCACGTTGATTTCACGCTGTCCCCCGGCGGATACATGTGCATCGTCGGAGAAAACGGGTCAGGAAAAAGCACGCTGCTCAAGGCGATAACGGGAGAGCTCTCCCCGGCAAAAGGGG
>JAQXRJ010000202.1 GCA_029218465.1 bacterium
CAACAAGTCTTTTCGCAATAACCGGACGGGCGTGTGAGGTTCCGAGAAGATATTTTCCCTCATAAACCGCATCTGCCTTAACAGTCGGGAATATGAAATCCCTTACATATTCCTCTCTCAAATCCTCTATGTATACCTTTGAAGCGCCGCTTCTCTTCGCGCGTTCTTCAAGTCCGTCCGTTTCCTTACCCTGACCGACATCGCCGCATACTGCGATAACCTCATATCCGTAATTCTCTATCAGCCAGCTGATAATGATTGACGTATCCAGTCCGCCCGAATACGCAAGAACAACTTTTTCCTTAGACATATTGAAATTCCTCCCTTTTTGGTATACAATATATATAACATATAACTTTAGTATTATTATACATTTTTATTTATAATTATGCAATAGTCAAATGTGATAAATGTTACGGTAAACAGGGGGTTTTTTTTGTGATTATTTTAGGGATTGACCCGGGATATGCAATTGTAGGAATTGGTGTACTCGAATACAAAGGAAATAAATTCCGTCCGATTGAATACAGCGCCATAACCACGCACGCGTCCATGATAACCAGTCTGCGTCTTAAAAAGATAAAAGAAGAAATTGACGAATATCTGCATAAATATAAGCCGGATGCAGTGGCAATAGAAGAGCTGTTTTTTAACAGTAACGCAAAAACAGCCATAGCCGTTGCTCAGGCAAGAGGTGTCCTTATTGCGGAAACGGCGTCGATGGATATACCTATTTTTGAGTACACTCCTTTGCAGATAAAGCAAGCAGTCACCGGCTACGGCAGAGCAGAAAAGGGGCAGATTCAGCAAATGGTCAGAATGCTGTTGAATTTAAATGCAATCCCCAAGCCCGACGATGCCGCCGACGCTCTTGCTGTAGCTATCTGCCATGCTCATTCGTCAAGAATAAACGATGAGCTGGGTACTAACCGCTTGTAAAATCCGTTACATACTTGTAATGTAATCGTAAAAGCGCAGTTCGTCAAAATATGTTATAATTATACGGTAATCTATATAATTGGG